>JAIRSC010000181.1 GCA_031255645.1 Treponema sp.
GGGGCGGCGTCATTTGCGCCTGCGAAGAACCCGCTCTTCTCAAGGGCGGCGACAGGGCGATACCGGTCTCGTATTTATGACTGCCGCTAAAGATATTTCTCGATATACTCCTGCCTGACCCGCAGCAGTTCGTCCTTCGGCAGCCGGGCAAGCGCCTTCCAGCCGAGGTCGAGGGTGTGTTCGATGTCCCTGTCTTCGTATTCGTCCTGGGAAAGAAATTCCGCTTCGAAGCTTTCCCCGAACGACAGATAACTTTTGTCGACGGTGGAAAGCTCCTCCTCTCCGATAATGCTGGCAAGGTTGCGTATCTGCTTGACCCTGGAATAAGCGGCGAAAAGCTGGCTTGAAAGATCCTTGTGATCTTCCCTGGTCATGCCCGGCCCTATGCCGTCCTTCATAAGCCTGGAAAGGCTCGGAAGGCCGGCAACCGGGGGATACACGCCCTTTTGGTACAGCTCCCGGTCAAGAACGATTTGGCCTTCGGTAATATAGCCGGAAAGATCCGGTATGGGATGGCTTATGTCGTCGTTGGGCATTGTGAGTATCGGAATCTGGGTGATGGAACCCGGCGAACCCTGAATCTTCCCCGCCCGTTCATAAAGACTCGCGAGGTCCGAATACAAATAGCCCGGATACCCCTTCCTGCTGGGAACCTCTCCCCGTATCGACGACACTTCCCTGAGCGCCTCGCAGTAGTTGGTCATGTCGGTCATTACCACGAGAACGTGCATGCCCTGGTCGTAGGCCAGGTATTCCGCGGCGGTAAGGGCGCAGCGAGGCGCGATAAGCCGCTCCAGCGACGGGGCGTCGGCCAGCGAAAGAAAAACGACGACGTTCGCCAGAACTCCCGATTTTTCAAAGTCGTCGAGAAAAAAACGAGCCGCGTCGTACTTGACCCCCATTGCGCAGAACACCACGACAAAGCCCCCGCTGTCTCCCAGAATTTTCGCCTGTCTGACAATCTGGGCCGCGAGCATGTTATGCGGAAGACCGTTCCCCGAAAAAATCGGAAGCTTTTGTCCGCGGATAAGCGTGTTCATTCCGTCAATCGCCGAAATTCCGGTCTGGATAAAATCCCGGGGATAGGTCCGGGCGTAGGGATTGATGGGAAGGCCGTTTACGTCCATACGGGTTGATGAAAGGATGTCTCCGTAACCGTCCGCCGGCTCGCCAAGCCCGTTGAACACCCTGCCGAGCAGACCGCGCCCCACCCGAAGTTCCATCGGCGTTCCCAAAAACTCGACCCTGGCGTCGTCCGCGGAAAGACCGGAACTGCTCCCGAAAATCTGGATCGCCGCCCAGTCGCCGGTCATATCGACAACCCGTCCCAGGCGGCGGCCTTCGTTCCGGTCGTACACGGCCGCCATTTCGTTAAAGCCGACGCCGCCTTCCCGCCTTGCTATGACGACGGGCCCTTCTATACGGGTAAGTCCCCGGTACTCAATCCCTCTCATAACAGTTCCTTGTTCCGGTAACTCCGCTCAAGAGCTTCCAGCGCGCCCGTCATGTCCCGCTCAAATTCGGAAAAGGCCCTGCTGTCATCGTTCTTTATCTCGCTTTTGAGCCGCGAAAGCCGTTCCCGCAGCGGCGCGGCCGCCTGCCCCGCTCCCGTATCCGCCGGGCTTTTTTCCGCGCCCTTCGCCGCGTCTTCCATTAACGCGCCTTCTGTTGGCGCGCCGTCCGTTGACACACCTTCTGTCGACGCCGGCGAAAAGTCCTCCGCCGTTTCTTCCCCGCCGGCCCGGGCCGTAAGCGCCATTATCCGGTAGAGCGGCGCGCCCAGTTTAATGCAGAGCCGCGCGCGCTCGTAAAAGTCCATCATGATTTCAAGAAGCCGTATCTGTTTGGAGGGAACGCAGTACATGTCTATTTCGTCAAAACTGTTCTGCTGAAGAAAACCGTTTTTGATTATTTCCGAAACAAGAAGGACAAGCCGCTCTCCGTCCGGCAGGGCGTCCGGCCCGATAAGCCTTACGATTTCGGCAAGGCGCTGTTCTTTCTTCAAAAGTTCAAGGGCTTTCTGCCGCACCACCGCCCAGGCGGGGCTGAGTTTTTCCCACCAGGCTTTTACTTCCCCGGCGTATTCCGAATAACTGTCGATCCAGCTTATCGCCGGATAGTGCCTGGCGTTGGCAAGATCCCTGTCCAGCGCCCAGAAACAGCGGATAAAACGCTTGGTATGCTGGGTAACCGGCTCCGAAAAATCGCCGCCGGGCGGCGACACGGCCCCGATAATCGAAACGGAACCTTCCCTGCCGTTCAGCGTCGTTACCCTGCCGGCCCGCTCGTAGAATTCGGCAAGCCGCGTGGGAAGATACGCGGGAAAGCCTTCTTCGGCGGGCATTTCTTCCATGCGCCCGGAAAGTTCCCGCAGGGCTTCCGCCCAGCGGCTTGTCGAATCCGCCATAATGGCTACGTGGAAACCCATGTCCCGGTAAAATTCGGCCAGGGTTACGCCGGTGTAAATGGAAATTTCCCGCGCGGCGACAGGCATGTTGGAAGTATTGGCGATGAGTATCGTTCGTTCCATAAGCGAACGGCCCGAACGCGGATCGGTAAGATGGGGAAATTCGCTGAGCACGTCCGTCATCTCGTTGCCCCGTTCTCCGCAGCCTATGTAAACGATTACATCGGCGTCGCACCATTTGGCGATGGCGTGCTGGGTCATGGTTTTGCCTGTCCCGAAGCCGCCCGGTATCGCGGCGGTTCCGCCCCTGGAAACGGGAAAGAAAACGTCGATAACCCGCTGGCCCGTTACAAGAGGCCTGTCCGGCGAAAGACGGCCGGCGCAGGGCCTGGGCGTCCGAACCGGCCACCACTGGGCCAGGGCTATTTTTTCTCCCGCGTCCGTTTCGGCGATGGTTTGCGAACAGCGGTACTCTCCCGCCGGGGCAAGCTTCCCGATCCGCCTTCCCTTAAGCATCGGCGGAACCATGATAGAACAGGTAACGCTTTCGGTTTCCTTTACCGTTCCCAGAACAAGTCCGGCCGGCGCTTCCGCCCCGTCCCCGGCAAGTTCCGGGTTTGGAACAAAGGCCCATTTTTTTTCGGGATCAAGGCCGTCCGTCCGTACGCCGGGAGTCATAAAGGCCCCGGTTTTTTCATACAGGATTTTCAGCGGCCGCTGAATACCGTCGTAAATCGTACCGATAAGGCCGGGGCCCAAAAAAACCGACAGGGGCCTTTCGGCGGATACGGCGGGAGCGCCGATCTCAAGCCCGGTATTGTCCTCGTATACCTGGATAACCGCCTCGTCCCCTTCCAGGCGCACGATTTCGCCAAGGATGCGTTTTTCGCCGACCTCGACAACGTCGAAAAGGCCGGCCTTTCCCAGACCTTCCGCCCTTATAATCGGGCCGGAAATACGCTTAACCCTTCCCTCAGGCATCGCCGGCCTCCCCGCCGCGCGGTTCTTCGGCGTCGTTCCCCAGCAGGGCTTCGGCAAGCTCGGCGCGGCTGTCCGAAAGCAGGGCGGCCGCGGCGGCGTCCACGGAAGAAGTAATCCGCAGATCGGGAAAATCCAGCGCCGCCGCCGGCATCGCGCCGGCCACGGTATACAGCGGATCCTCCTTAAGCGAAACCCGGCGGGGATCCAGGAATTTTTCGACAAGCGCCCCGGCTTCGTCCGGCGACAGGCCCCGGTAACGGAAGACGCAGGGACCTTCGGCTTTACAGGCGGCGAGCCGGACGGAAAGTTCCCGTTCCAGAACGGAAAGGATTTTTCCCCGATCCAGGGAACGGAGAAAATCGTCCATCGCGCCGGAAAGAAAACGTTCGATTTTTTCGGAACGGATTCTCCGCTCGTCCAGAGGCAGCCGGGCCATAATTTCCCGCCGTTCCCGTTCTTCCCTCAAACGGTAAGCGTCCCCGGCTTCGGCCAGGGCTTTGTCGAGTTTCCCGTCCCAGGCCGCCTGTGAAGCCGCCTCGGTTTCGCCGGCCGTTTTGAGTATTTTATGGGCTTTTTTCCGGGCGTCTTCAAGGATCTCCCTGTCAAGCGCCTCTGTCGATTGTAACTCTTCCATAAAACTTTTTCAAAAAACCCTTTTCAAACGTGAATCCCGATGGCTTCCCGAATCGAATCCACAAGGGTTTTCCGTCCGGGCAGCCGTCCGGAAAGGCCGGGAATTTCCACGACAAGCGGATACCGGCCCCGAAGCTGCCATTCGGTAAGAACCCCGCCGAGCCAGTCGGCGACTTCCTCGGTAACGATAAGCACCCGGCAGCCTTCCGAACCGAAACCCGCGTCCGGCAGCGCCGCGCCGGCGGTTTCGTTCCAGTTTTCGGTCAGCTTCCTGAAAGCGCCAACGGCTTCGTCGGGACCGGAAACCCGCGCGCCCTGGACGCCGGCAAAACGAAACGCGGTAACCAGTTCGCCGTCGCCCAAAAAAAAGTAATCCATCGGGACAAGGTTACAATATCATGATAAGCAGGGCCACCAGAAAGCCCCAAAGACAGATGCCTTCGGCAAGGCCCGCGTAGGGCAGGGCTTTGCCGGAAAGCTCCGGATTTTCACTCATTGCCCCCATCGCCGCGGAACCTATCTGGCCGACGGCGATGCCCCCGGCGATACAGGAAATACCGACCGCGAGCGCCGCGGCAAAGTATTTCCAGACAGCCTGGTTCTGCGCGGGAGCGGAGGCTTCCGCTTCCTGGCAAAAAAGCGGAAGCGCGAAGACCGCCGCCAAAATCAGCAACAAAACGCCTCGTTTCATAAAACCCTCACTTCCTGAACCGGAACGGCTTGAATTCCACGCCGGTTTCGGTAAAAAATTTGCTGAAAAATTCATAGTATTGAAGCCGTACCACCTGTATGGCCACTATCATTCCCTCAAGAAGGATGATAACAACATTTCCAAAAATTATAATCACCAGGGAAAACGCCCCGGCGGCTGTTCCCCGCACCATTTCCGAAAGGCTAAAGACGATAAACGAAAGCACCGCGTGGGAAAGGGCAAAGGCCCCGACCCTCAGAAAGCTTACCGTATTTGAAATATACGTGGAAGCGGATTCAAGAATCTCCACAAAGCCTTCCATAATAAAGACAAGAAGGCCGCTTTCAAGCGCCGGGCGCTGTCCCGAAACGACGCGCCACAAAAGCGGCCCGAAAAAGATAAGGCCGGCGGGAACCAAAAGGCCGACGTAATCGAAGCGGGAAAAGGCCCCGCCGGAAAGTATCCGCACGGCGAGAAACAGCGCGTACCAGAACAGGAGCAGCCCCGCGAGGCCGGTTTTGGCAAAAAACGCCTTTTCGTATTTTTTAAGCGAATACTGGTTGATAATGTTGACGACAAGCCCCGCCGAGTTAAGCAGCGCCCCGACGGCGATTGTAAAACCGAAAAAGTAAAACAGTTTTTCGATATTGCCCTTTTCCGGCATAAGGGTAAGGATACGTTCCGGCGCTTCTCCGGGAATATTGAAAAGCCGCATCGCGAAGCCGGAAACAAGCCTTGTGGGATACGTGAAAAGGCCTTCCATCGTAAAAAATTCCCCGTTCAAAAGCCCCATGACTATCGACGAGATCCCTACCGCCTTGAGCGGCCCGGCGAATTTTTTAAACGACCGGAAAAACGCCGAATTCCCGTTTCCCACGGCAAAGCCGAGGAGCAGCAGCACCAGGCCCTGGCCCGCGTCGCCGAACATGATCCCGAAAAGCACGGTAAAAAAGAACGCCACAAGCGGGGTCGGATCGACGGTTCCGTAAAGCGGCGCGCCGTAGGAAAACACCACCGGCTCAAAGCCCCTTACACACGCGCCGTGCTTGAGGGACACGGGAACTTTTTCCCGTCCCTCCCGTACTTCCTCGATTTCTTCGGGATTGTAGGCCCGTATCGCCGTTCTGCCTTCGGTACGGCTTTCCAGTTCTTCGGCAAGGGCCGAAACCTCGTCGGCGGGAACCCATCCGCTTATCACATATACGTTTTTTGTCCCCCGCAGACGCCCCTTTAGGTCTTCCACTTCGCCGGCAATGACAAAGGCCGCGTAAAGGCGGCGCAATGAGGAAGCGTAGTCGTTCCTGAACCGGTCTTTTGTGGCGGCGATTTTTTCAAGTTCCGCGTCCACGTTTTTCAGCCGCCCGGCAAGGCTTTCCAGAAGATCCGCCGGAACGCCCCTGTAGCCTTCCGGCACGGCAATCGGGGCAAACGCCGCCTTTTTCAGCGCCGAGTCCAGGGCGAAGCGGCCTTTTCGGGAAGCGGCGGCGAGAAACCTGCCGGAATCGTCGAGCGGAACGATTACCGCCCTGTCGGCAAGGTTTTCCGCGAGTTCTTCCCGCCGCCGGGGATCGAGCCGCCCGACCCGGAGCGTAAGGTAAGAAAGCTGATCAAGATCGGAAAACGGGGCGTTGAGCCGGGAAAACGCCTTTGCCTCGGTAAGCGTTTCCTCAAGCTTTTTCTTTTCCTGAATCCGGGCGCTTTCCCCGGAACGCAGTTCCAGAATATCGCGGCAGACGCTGTCGGTAAGGCGTTCTTCTTCCTCGCCGGGAAGCTTTTCGTCCTCGCCGGATTCGCCCGGCCCGGCGGAAAGTTCCAGGCCGATGTAAAGCGCCGCCTGGACGATACGGTCAAGCGTTTGGCGTATGTGGGACGAAGCGGCGCTTGTGTCCGCCGAAACCCCGGCCGCCAGGGCCACTCCCGGGGCCATTCCGGCGCTTTCGCCGCCGGAAAAGTGCATAATCCCGCGCCGGCCCAGGTACTCTATTACGCCGTCAACGTCCCTGGCAAGGACGGTCATCTCTATCTGTTTCATTTTCCGGGGACGTATCATGAATTTATCTCCAGAAGATCGAAAAACTCGCGGCCTGACATGCCGATTCCCAGGCCTTCCGCGCCGGAGGTCAACAGGTCTTCCTCGAATTGCTTGAGTTTGATGAAGCAGAATACCGTATCCAGCGACAGCGGCCGGCGGCGGAAATTCCGCAGCGCGAGGGCGTAGAGCCGTTCCGCCGCGGCGTTCTGGAAGCTCCGGGGATCCGCCCGCCATATTCCGCCCGTTTCCCCGTTGAGGCAGCCTTCCAGCTTCCAGCCTTCCCATTCGCGGCGGCTGTCCAGGGGAAAGTCGAGCGCGGCAACGGCGTCTTTTAGCAGTTCGTCATGGCCGGGAATATCGACAAGGCGCTTTTTTACCTCACCGGCGTCCATTTCGTAATAAACACGGAGCCTGAGCGCCCACGAAGCGTTCCGCAGGGTAATTTCTTCCCGTATGATCCGTTCCGCCGCCCGCCGGTCGTTCTTTTTCAGCTTAAACAGGGCGTTCCAGAGCAGCCGGTAATACTGTTTGTCGAGCGCCGTTTCGACGGCGGCGATTCCGGCGGTCTTGTCCCGGTTTTTGTATACTTCTTCAAAGTCCGTTCCGCGGATCATCGCCTCGATATCCGGCCATTTGTCAAAACGCGCCGTGGCGAAACGGCCAAGATCGGCAAAGGCCGGTTTTTCCGTTTCGTTTCCGCCGGCCAGGGCCGTCTTGATATCCGCGTATTCGTAGTTTCTGACAAGAAGGACAAGAAATTCCGGGGGATTACTAAAACAGTTTACGATGGACAGCACGGCGTTTACCGAACGCCTGAACAGCCGCCGCTCAAGATCCGGCAGCAGTTCCCGTTCGGGAAGTTCCCGCGCCGCGCCCGAAAACACAAGCCTGTCAAGTTCCGAAAGCCGGCTCAGGGGCTTCAGGGCGGCTATACGCCGGCCGACAAAGGATTTCCCGATAATCCCGCAGGCCTTGGCGTATACATACGCCCTTTCCCCCGAATGAAACACTATCTTTCCCCAAAGAGCAGTTTTTCCGCAAGACGGAAAAAATCGTCAACATGAAGGGGCGTCGCGTCGAGGTTTTTCCGGTACAGATCGAGTTTCGCCCGGTATTCCGTTTCCGCGGCGGCGGTTTTCCGCCCGTATTCCGCCTCCAGAGCTTCCATACGCAGGCGGTACGCTTCCTCGTAGCGCTCCCTGTTCCGCTCTTCCGCCGTCTTTATCCGCCTGTCCGCTTCGGCCTGGGCGTCGTCTACCAGGGCGGCGGCGCGGGCTTCAATTTCAAGCAAATGCCGCAGCACATCCCCGGAATCCCGGGCCTCGTTTGCGCCGAAATTCAGAATTTCCGCCCCGCCGGAATACGCGCTGTTATTCATGGTTAATCCATTTTTGCCTAATCCAAAGCCGTCAGTATGCTTTCGTATTTCCTGATAATGGCGCAGGCCTGGGAAGGATCGTTCTGCGCGGCCAAATCGGTAAAAAACTGGGGGTTTTCAAGGAGTTCCGCAAGGCGTTTGAGGATACGGAGGTGTTTTTCCGTATTCGACTGGGGGCCGATGACCATAAAAAGCAGATACACCGGCTCGCCGTCCAGCGCGTCGTAGTCTATCCCCCGTTTGGAAATTCCCAGCATGCCGCAAACCCGGTCTACCGCGTCGGTTTTACCGTGGGGAACGGCGATTCCCTTCTGTATGCCCGTGGACATCTTCCGTTCCCGTTCCCGGACGGCCTCAAGAATATCTTCCCTGACGTTTAAATGCGAAGCGTGGCAGAACGCGTCGGCCAGCTCCTCAAAAACCTCGTCCTTGTCTTCCGCCTCAAGGCCTATTTTGATAAATTCAGGCGGAAACAACTCGCCCAGAAGCATAAAAACTCCTATTCTTCTATTATAGAAGGGGCCGGATTCTCCAAAACCGGGCCCTGGACATCCGCGTCGCCGCCTTCCAGGAACCAGCTTTCGTCTTCCTGTCCTTCCGCCTGTCTGCGGGCTTCGGCCTCGATCCCCGCCGCCCTGGGCGCGCGGTTCATCAGGGCAAGCCCCAGGCAGAGTACCAGGAACGCGGTTCCCAAAATCGACGTGGCCCTGGTCAGTATGTTTCCGGACCGTGAGCCGAAGGCCGAGGCGCTGCCGCCGGCGAAAATACCGCCCAGGCTGTCGCCTTCCTCATTCTGTATTAAAACCAGCAGGACAAGCAGGATCGCGATAATAACAAAAACCACCAGGAGAACAATCTCAAGAATTCCCATGACTACCTCAAAAACCGCAAAAAGATTGGCGCTTCCAAAACGCCGCCGGTTTTGTAAAAAGCTCCGATGTTTTTATAATACCAAATGAAAAAAAGTTGTTCAAGGGCGAATAGGCCCTTACCAAAGCCGCGGCCTAAACCCTTCGGGCGGGTCGATTTTTACCGTATCCCCGGATTGTTCAATCAGATAAAAGCCCTGTTTGAGAACATAATTTCTCAATTCCGGCGGCACAATCGCGCCGGCCACCGCGCCGAGTAATTTTCGCGTATCCCCGCGTTCGTCAAGATAAGCGCGAAGAACCTTCATCCGTCCGGCATGGTCGTCCACGTGCTCTTTACGCAGCTTGGATTTTACTTCCACCGCCATCGCGAATTCGCCGTTTTCAAGCCATACGTCAACTTCCGCGAGAAAGGTTCCGTCGCGGCCGAAAAATTCTACGTCGGGACCAGCCCTGGTAAAAGTGTAATGCAGGGCCCGGAATTTTTCGGCGATGTTGGGAGCTACAAGATGTTCGGCCAGTTCCCCGAAACGGTTGCCAAGCTCTCCCATTTTTTTGTTCACTTCGGCCACTTTTTTATCCAGCTCCTTTTTGCTTTCCCGAAGCTGGCGGTCCGTCTCTTTGATCTGGTGATTCGTTTCCTGAATTTTCCTGTCCGTTTCCTGAAATTTTTTATCTGTTTCCTGAAACTTTTTGTCCGTTTCCATCATCGCGGCCCAAACGTCCTCGAACGTAAGGCCCCGCTGTGGTTCACGTATTTGCGCCATGTCTCCCATAATTCCACTCCCGCGCCGGCCGCGGCCGGCTTTCCCGTAAAATATACCCCGCCTGAAAGCTGTCCGCAACAGTGGGGAAAGGCCGGAATCCGTTTACAACATTCCGGCCTTTCCCGTTATAAGGCCCGGCCCGGGCTGCCACTTTAATTTGCGGGCGAAATTTTATCCGTTACCGGAAACAGCTCTTGCGCGGCGGCGGGTAGCCCTTACCAAAGCCGCAGCCGCCGTATCCGGCTAACCGTAGAGATGCTCGTATTCGTGGAGCAATTCCAGCGCCTTTGTCTTGCAGCTGCCACAGACCGTACCGATTTTGGTGGCGGCCTGGAAATCTTCCCAGCTTCGGGCGCCGTTTTTGTACGCGGTTTCCAGGTCTTTGTCGGTAATCCCAAGGCAATTGCAGATCGTTACCGCTTCTACCTTGAACAGCCCCGCCCGGCCCGTTTTTTCAAGGTAATCGTCGATGGCGGCCCGCAGGGCTTTGTCGCCCAGTACCGAGCAGTGGATTTTGTTTTCGGGCAGTCCGCCGAGTTTTTGTACGAGGTCTTCGGGTTTTATCTTATAGGCGTCGGCGATGTTCATGCCCTTGATGATCTCGGAAAGCATGCTTGTGGACGCGATGGCGCTGGCGCAGCCGTAGGTTTTCCAGCGCACGTCGCTTATCACGTCGTCCGTGATCCGCAGCAGCATCACCATCTGATCCCCACAGCGTATGTTTCCGGTTTCCCCGCGGGCGTCGGCGGGGAACGCCGGCTCATCCTCAAGAAGAACATTTTTTGGGTTGGTAAAATGTTCTTTAACCGTATCCGAATATAACCACGCAGTCATAATTCCTCCAAAAGGCGGCAAACGTCCAAAACCGAAGTTTGGCTGTTTTGTTTTCCGGGCCGGCAACCTACTAGGCTATGGTTGACATGCTCCGCAGCCGCTTGATAACCGGCGGCACGGCGGCAATCACATAATCTATATCGGCCTCGCTTGTTCCAAGTCCCAGGCTGAACCGTATCGAGCCGTGGGCGCGTTCGGGCCCGGCCCCTATCGCCAAAAGCACGTGTGAAGGCTCAAGGCTTCCCGACGCGCAGGCGGAACCGGTGGAAACCTCGATTCCCTCAAGATCCATGGACAGGAGGATAGCCTCTCCCTCGGCGCCGGGAAACGAAACGTTAAGGGTATTGGGCAGCGTGTCTTCCCCGTGGCCGTTGATCAGTATGTTGGGAACCGCCGCCAGAAGCCCGTCCCGAAGGCGCTTTCGCAGCGCTCCCATTTCTTTCCCGTAGCTTTCAAGATCCCGCTTTGCCAGTTCCGCGGCCTTTCCAAAACCCAGGATGCCGGTATTGTTGTAGGTTCCCGCCCTCATTCCGTCTTCCTGGTGCCCGCCGTGAACAAGCGGATAAAGCGGCGCTTTTTCCCGGACGTACAGGGCGCCCGTACCCTTGGGGCCGTAGATTTTGTGCGCCGATATCGTCAGGTAATCAACCCCAAGCTCCGCCGCGTTAAGCGGAATCTTCCCCACCGCCTGAACGGCGTCGGTATGAACATAAGCGCCCGCCGCCTTCGCGACGGCCGTGATTTCCCGGATATCCTGAATCGTGCCGATTTCGTTGTTGGCCGTCATCACCGACACAAAAAGGGTTTCCTCGTTTACGGCGTTTTTCAGCTCGTCCATCCGAAGCTTTCCGTCGCCGTCCACGGGGATAAAATCCACCCTGTAGCCCAGCGACGCAAGGTACTTCGCCGAATTGAGTACGCAGGGATGTTCTATCGTACTGGTAACAATGCCCCGCCTGCCGCCGGAAAGCGGCGCTCCGCGTGAGTCCGAGGCAAGGACGCGCATTGCCGCGAACACCGTGTTGTTCGACTCGGAGCCGCCGGAGTTAAAAACGACGGTTTTCGCCGGAACCCCCAACAGCTCCCCTACCCTAATCCGGGCCTCTTCCACCCGGTTCCTCGCTTCCCGGCCCGCCGCGTGCATACTTGACGCGTTCCCGTATATTGATAAATCATCTATAATCGCGGACCGTACCTCGTCCCTGAGCGGGGTCGTGGCGTTGTAGTCCAGATAAATTCGTTTCACGTCCTTCAATCCTTACATTTC
Source organism: Treponema sp. (assembly GCA_031255645.1). Classification (GTDB taxonomy): domain Bacteria; phylum Spirochaetota; class Spirochaetia; order Treponematales; family Breznakiellaceae; genus JAIROH01. Next base: position 11,860 of record JAIRSC010000181.1, read on the forward strand.
CTATAATAATACTAAACTATACTTTTGTCAATTTTTTCTTTCTTGCCCCGGCAATTCCAAAACCGGCGAATACCGGATATACTTACCCTATGACTTTAACCCCCTATTACGCTCTCGACAAGAAGGCCGTGGAGGAGGCCCTGAATGGGATGATCCTCTCGCCCTCCGGCTGGCGGGCCGTTTTTTCGGCGAACGGCGAAGAGGATTCGGGAACGGAGATTTCGCCCCCTTACGGAATCATCGCCGCCGCCGGGGCGATTGTGTTCGCCGAATACATGCGGGGGGGGCGGTCCCCCACCGTTATCCTGGGCATGGACACCCGCCCCACCGGGCCGGCGACGGCGGAACTTATGATACGGGCCTTTATCGCGTCGGGCTGCAGGGTTCTGTTTGCCGGAGTTTCGGCGGCCCCCGAAATCATGGCCTATTCGAAGGCCCTTTCCTCCCCGGCCGGCGGCGGGGATCAGGTTCCGCCGGGCGGTGGAAGCGCGGATCCCGCGCCGGGCTATTTCGCCTATATTTCGGCGAGTCACAATCCCATAGGCCATAACGGAATCAAATTCGGTCTTGGCGGCGGGGTTCTCGCCGGCCCCGAAGCGATGAAACTTATCGCGGCGTTAAAGGATCGCCTGGCCGCGGAAAACGCTCCCCGGCAAATCGTTTCTCTTCTGGAAACGGCGGACGACGCCGAAGCCGCGCGGATATACCGGGAACAGGCCGCGATCAAGAAAAGCGCCCTCGCCGCCTACAGGGATTTCAGCGCGCTGGTGATCGCGGGAAGCGCGGATTCCCCTGAAACGCCGGACGCCGAGGACGGGATTTTCGGCGCGATAAAAGCCGGTCTTGCCGGGCGGCCGCTGGGAATCGCCGCGGACTTTAACGGATCCGCCCGCAGCCTGAGCATCGACGAAGAGCTGTTCCGTTCCCTGGGAATCGGCTTTCGTTCGATTAACGGAAAGCCCGGCGAAATCGCCCACGCGATCATCCCCGAAGGAGAATCCCTCGTTCCCTGCGCCCGCTTTCTTTCGGAGCTCCACGCTTCGGATCCTTCGTTTACGCTGGGCTATGTTCCCGACTGCGACGGGGACAGGGGGAATCTTGTCGTCTGGGACGACCGGGAAAACGGAACCCGTATCCTCGAAGCCCAGGAGGTTTTCGCCCTCGCCTGCGCCGCCGAGCTTGCCCATCTTGTCTGGACGGATGTTCTCCGTTACGGCGAAAACGGCAAAGCCCTTGGCGGGGCTGCCGTGGCGGTAAACGGCCCGACCTCCCTGCGCATAGACCGCATCGCCGAAGCCTTTGGCGTCGAGGTTTTCCGCGCCGAGGTCGGAGAAGCCAACGTGGTGAACCTTGCCCGCGCCCTCCGCGAACAGGGCCGCATAGTCCGCATACTCGGCGAAGGCTCCAACGGCGGGAACATCACCCACCCTTCGGCTGTGCGGGATCCGCTGTCGACGCTTTTCGCCCTGATAAAGCTCCTTACGATACGGGAGCCGCGCCGGGCCGGGCCGCGGGCCGCCTTCCATGGGGAACGGGAAAGGGGCGGCGGCTTTTTTGACATTTGGCTTGAAAAGGCCGGAAAAAAAAGCCGCGCCGGGAATACGGGCGGCAATGGCGGCGCCGATAACAACGGCGGTTTTGCCCTTTCCGATATTATTTCTTCCCTTCCCCGTTTTTACACTACCGGGGTTTCCACCCCCGAAGCGAAGCTGCAGGTTGTTACTTCGGATCACAGGCTGCTCAAGGAAAAATACCAAAACGTGTTTCTTGCCGAATGGGAACAAAAAAGGGCCGGGCTCGAACGTTACGGGATATCCGGCTTTGAAGCCAGGGCCTGCATAGCTTCGGAAGAAAAGCGAAACCTTGAACGTTTCGGCGACGCGGAAACCGGCGGCCTTAAAATCGTGTTTACCGGGGCGGACAAAAAAGACAAAGCCTTTATCTGGATGAGGGGATCAAAAACCGAAAGCGTGTTCAGGATCATGGCCGACGCCGAAGAGGCGGAACTTGAACGGGAACTTATCATGTGGCAGCGCGGCATGGTCCGCAGGGCCGACTCCCTGTAAACGCCGCAATACGAATCCGCGGACGACGACACGCGGGCGGGGTTTCCTTGACAGCCTTTATCGAAGGCTTTATATTGTAGAAAGGCGCGCCGGGCCGCGCCGGGAGACACGTGGCGTACATAAAAACCCTTTTTGAACGGAACTTTCTCGAATACGCTTCCTATGTAATCAAGGACAGGGCTATTCCGGATCTTGAAGACGGACTCAAGCCGGTACAAAGGCGGATTCTCCACTCGCTCTTTGAAATGGACGACGGCAAATTCCACAAGGTTGCCAATGTGGTGGGCCACTGCATGAAGTACCATCCCCACGGGGACGCCTCCATAGGGAACGCCCTGGTGGTTCTGGCAAACAAGGACCTGTTTATCGACAGGCAGGGAAATTTCGGCAATATTTTTACCGGCGACGAGGCTTCGGCGGCAAGGTACATTGAATGCCGGGCGACTCCCCTCGCGAAGGAAATTTTTCACAATCCGAAACTTACCCCCTATGTGGATTCCTACGACGGCCGTAACAAAGAACCGGTGCTGTTTCCGGCGAAAATGCCCGTCGTTCTGGTTATAGGCGCCGAGGGAATCGCCGTCGGCATGTCCACAAAGATAGTTCCGCATAACATTATCGAAACGCTCGAAGCGGAAAAGGCCTGTTTAAAGGGCGCCAAATTCCAGCTTTTCCCGGACTTTCCCACGGGCGGCTTTATCGACGTTTCGGACTACCGCGACGGCAACGGCAAGCTCAGGGTCAGGGCAAAGATCGACACGTCGGACCCAAAGCGCATCGTGATCCGGGAACTGCCTTTCGGCTCTACCACGGAAAGCGTGATGGCAAGCATAGAAAGCGCGGCAAAGGCCGGACGTGTCAAGATTCAGTCGATAAACGATTTTACCACGGATCAGGTCGAGATTGAAATAAAGCTTGCCCGCGGAGTGTATTCCGAAGAAACCATTGACGCCCTTTACGCGTTCACCGAATGTGAACAGTCCATATCGGTAAATCTGCTGGTGATCCGCGACGGCCTTCCCCGCGTCATGACCGTTACGGAGGTGATAAAGTATCACGCCAAACAGCTTGTCAAGGTTCTTACCAAGGAACTTGAGCTTGAAAAACGGGAGCTTCTTGACAAGCTCCATCTGCGGACCCTGGAGCGTATCTTTATCGAGGAGCGAATCTACAAGGGCATCGAAAAAATGAAAACCGCCAGGGGCGTCAGCGACGCGGTTATCGCGGGCTTTAAGCCCTTCCTCAGGGAAATCGCCCCCGGAACGGTCAGCCCGGAAGACGTGGAACACCTGCTCAGGATTCCCATCAGGCGGATTTCCCTTTACGACATCAACAAAGCCCGCGAAGAAATGGAGCAGATAAACGCCCGGATCAAAGAGATCAACGGTCACCTTAAAAACATCACCGCCTACGCGGTAAAATTTCTTGACGGCGTTATAGCGAAAGTCCGGGCAAACGAAGAGCTTAACGGAGGAAAGCGGAGAAGCGAAATCGGAAGTTTCGGGAAAATCGACGTCAAGGAAGTGGCGCGAAAAGATCTACAGCTCAAATACGACAGGGCCACGGGTTACCTGGGCAGTTCCGTGTCGGGCGAAACCGTCGCCGAGCTTTCCCCCTTCGACAGAATTCTCGTTATACGAAACAACGGCGTCTGGTCGGTAACGGACATTCCGGAAAAAGCCTTTGTGGGGCTTAACGCCTGGTACATAGGCCCCGCCGACAAGGAAGTCCTGTCTTCAATCGTTTTTACCCTGATCTACAAAGAAGCGAAAACCGGTTTTCCCTGCATCAAGCGTTTTACGATTGAAGGCTGGATCATGAACAAAGACTACGCCCTGCTTCCCGACGGCTGTACCGTTCTTCACGGAGACTCGAGAAAAAAGTTTAGTTTTACCCTTACCTACAAGCCGAAGCCCAGGCTCAAAGTGTTAAGCGAAACATTCAAGGCCCAGGATTATCTTGTAAAGGGACTCAAGGCCGGGGGCGTCCGGCTCGCGGCGAAAGAAGCGCTCAAGCTTGAGTTGCGGTAGAAGGACAATAACATGAGCGATACCGGCATCGCGGTTTTTTCCGAAGAAGAGCAAAAAGAAATTATCGCCCAAATTGAAAAGGCCGCGCAAAGGGAACCGGCGGCGCCTTCCCGCCCGCCGTCAAAAGGCGAAGCGTCGAAGCGGAATCTTTTTCCGCTGGCGGTAAACATAACGGCCGCCGCGCTGCTTTGCGCCGGGATTTTTTGCGCGATCTTTTTCCAGCGGGAAGACGAGATAAAAATACGCGAGTCGGGCGCCGTTCTCGGCATTACCGAACGCAAGCTTATCCAGGAGATACGCAGGGAAACCGGCCGCCAGATCAGCGAAAAAGAAGCGGCCATAGAGGCGATGAACGAAAAAATCGCCGAAGTGGACGCGGAGCTTGCCCGGCTTGATTCCCTTGAGGCCCTTACCGACGAACAGCAGGCGGCGATGTCGGAACTTCAGCGCCAGCAGGACGAATACCGCCACAGTCTCCAGGGCCTTCAAAGCGAACGGGCGCGGATTCTTGCCGAGGCCCGGCAGCGGGAAGCGGCCCTTAACGCGCGGCTTGAGGAACAACAGGGCGCGCTTGAAAACCTTTCCGCCCAAAGCCGCGCCGAGATTCAGGCCGCCAGGGAAGAACTCGCGAAACTTTCCGGGGATCAGGAAAAATCGGCGCTTGTGGAAAAACAGCTCGGCGCTTACTTTGCCGCGGCGGGCCGCGAGATTCAGGCCGGCCGCTACAGAGAAGCTTCCGAAGCGGTCGCGTCCCTCAGGGAATTTCTCACGACCCCTTCGTTCCAGACGCTGCGGAGCGTTCAGGCCAGGCGCGAAAGCGATCTCGCCGCGGTAAGCGCCCTTTCCGCCGCGCTGACCGAAGCCCTCGCGCGGGACCGCCGAACCCGGACCGCGGAGGTTCCGGCGGAACCCGCGGCCGAAACGGGCGGAGCGGAAGCGGCTTTGCGGCGGCAGCTTGCCCAAGACACGGCCCTGGCGGAACAGGCCCTCGCGGAAAAAGACAGGGCCCTGGCGGCCCGGGAACAGAGCCTTGCCGAGCTGCGAAAAAACATAGGCGAGCTTCAGGAGAAAAACACGGACAATCTTCAAACGATAGCGGAACGGGAACGGCAGATGGAAAGCCTCCGCGCCCAGAACACGGCCTATGCCCAAACCATAGATACCCAGCAACGAACCATAGCGGCGCTGAACGCGGAACTGGAAAAACGCGCCCCCTGAATCGGCGCGGAAATTTGAAAAACAGGATGGGCCTCCCGCCGCAAACACGGTTTGCGGCGGGACATCTTGCGGGCGTTACCTCGTGAACGAGGCTCGTTCCGCAGGGAAATTATTTACTTGTGGGGTTTGCTGCCATGTCATCAAAATATAACATTTCTGAACCGCCCCAAGGGCGGGGGTATCAAACCCCACCGCGAGTGAAAAAATATGGCGGATAACACCGGCGTTTCGCTGCGCAACAAGGTACTGTACCAGGTTTACCCGCGCAATCACGGCAAAGAGGGAACCTTTAAGGCACTTGAGGCGGATCTCGACCGGATAAAAGACATCGGCGTAGACATAATCCACCTTCTTCCGGTACATCCTGTCGGGAAGAAAAACCGCAAAGGGCTTCTCGGCAGTCCCTACGCGATTTCCGATTACCGGGCGCTTAACCCGGAACTTGGAACGATGGAAGATTTTACCGATCTGCTGCGCGCCATGCACGACCGGGGAATCCTCTGCCTTATGGACATTGTGTACAACCACACCTCGCCGGACTCGGTTCTTTTCGCCGATCATCCCGAATGGTTTTACCGCGGGCCGGACGGCGGTTTCGGCAACAGGATCGGGGAATGGTGGGACGTGATAGACCTCGATTACGGCGATCCCCGTTCGGGACTCTGGGACTATCAAATCGAAACCCTTGTGATGTGGGCGAAAATCGTCGACGGCTTCCGCTGCGACGTCGCGCCCCTGGTTCCGCTGGAATTCTGGCGCCGCGCGCGGGACAAAGTCGCCGGGGTCAATCCCGGCTGCCTCTGGATCGCCGAATCGGTGGAACCTTCGTTCATCGTCGAAAACAGGGAGCGGGGTTTTGTCTGCCATTCCGACGGGGAAATGTTCCGCGTCTTTGACGTATGTTACGATTACGATATCTTCGGGTTTTATCAAAAATACCTTGAGGGATCGTCGAGCCTTGCTTCCTACGCGGAAAAAATCAACGCCCAGGAATACATCTATCCGGCGAACTATGTAAAGCTTCGAAACCTGGAAAACCACGACCGGGACAGGGCGGCTTTTTTCATAACGGATGAAAGGGCGCTGCGGAACTGGACGGCCTTTAACTATTTCCAGAAGGGCCTTACCCTAATCTACGCCGGCCAGGAAGCGTCGGCCCGGAAGCGTCCGAGTCTTTTCGAAAAGGACACGGTAGACTGGAACGCCGGCGGGCCGGAACCGGTCGGGCCGGCGGCCGCCGGGAAAGACCTTTCCGCCCTAATGCGGCGTCTGTACCGCATAAAACAGGATCCCCTGTTTGCCGAATCTCGCTACGAAGTCCGGGCCGCCGCCGCCGACGTTATGCTGGCGATTCACCGTCTGGGCGGCCGGAGCGTATTCGGCGTATTCAGCCTGAACGGGCGGGCCGCCGAGGTCTCCGTACCTGTGGCGGACGGGCAGTACGTCAACCTGATCGACGGTTCCGTTTTCCGCGCCGGCGGCGGCAGGATAAGCCATTCGGGAGAGCCGCTTGTTTTCGAGGCCGCCCAAACGCCTTCCCCGTCATAAACGCAAATCCCCTTCACACGCTCCCGTCTTTCCGGTTACGATGAAAGGCGCGTACACATCGGAGGAATACATGAACAGGCGCGCCTTTAGGGCGGATCTACTTTTGTTGTTAACGGCGGGAATCTGGGGTTTCGGTTTTGTCGCCCAGTCGTCGGGCATGGAATATCTGGGGCCCTTCACCTATAACGGGATACGGTTTATTCTGGGGAGCCTTTCACTGCTCCCGCTGATTTTTTTCAAAAAATCCAAAGGAACGCTTCAGTCTTCGGCGGGCCGGGGAAAACAGTTCGCCAGGATCCTGGCGGCCGGTTCGGTTTTGTTTGTCGCGGTCGCCTTTCAGCAGCTGGGGCTTATGTTTACCACCGCCGGCAACGCGGGTTTCATTACCGGGTTTTATGTTGTCCTTACCCCCGTGTTCGGTATTTTTCTCGGAAAAAAAACGCGCGTTCCCACCTGGATCGGCATGGCCGTCGCCCTTGCGGGGCTTTATTTTATCTCGAAGCCCGAAGACATTACGGCGATAAATCCGGGCGATCTTATCACCATAATCAGCGCGGTGTTCTGGTCCTGCCATATTCTGGTCATCGATCATCTGGTGCAAAAAACCGATCCGCTGATTCTTTCTTCCGGCCAGTTTGCCGTTTGCGCGTTCTACGCTTTGGCCGCGGCTTTTGCCGTCGAACCCTTTGTAAAAGGATGGTCGTTTCGTCTCGCGCCGGACAGCGTCCAGCCGTGGAAAACCTTTGCCGAACTGCTGGGCAGTCCCGGCGCGGCGGCGATCGTGGCCGGCGCCGCAATCCCCCTGTTGTACGGCGGTTTGGCGTCGGTAGGAATAGCCTACACGCTGCAGGTAGTCGCCCAGAAAGACGCCCCGCCGGCCCACGCCACCATTATACTCTGCCTTGAAGGGAGTTTCGCCGCGCTGGGGGGAATGCTGCTTCTTAACGAAAAGCCGGGGGCCTTTACCCTGCTTGGCTTCGCCTTCATGCTCGGCGCGATGCTGATAACCCAGTGGGACGTGATATTCGCGAAGCGCGGCGGCCTTTAATCCAGAACCGTTACCTTGTAGGCGCGGTAACGGAGCGCGTTGTCGCGTCTGGTCCGCTCCTCATCGTCCTCCACCCGGTATTTCACCCTCATGCCCGGTTCCAGTTCGGTAAAATCCCTGTTGGTCACGGTACTGTAATGAAAGAAAACGTTGTTCCGTTCCTCATCCCTGATAAACCCAAAGCCGTTGATGTTGAGCGTCAGGATTGTCGAAATGTATTCCTGGGAACGAAGATCGTCTCCCTCTGAAGTACCCTGAACAAAAAGGGCCGGCGTTTTTTCGCCCATCATCTTGTCCTGGACAAAGAGGTTCTTTATATAGTCGCTGTTGTTTTCCTCAATACGCTGATACATCATAACGGGAAAAAACACTTCTTCGAGCAGCTGCCGGGAGGTTCTGGTTTCCACCAGATTCCCGTTTTCGTTGTGATAGGAAAAGTCCCAGCACAAAAGCATTACCTGCGTTCCCAGCGTATGAAGCTTTCGCACAAGGGGAACATAGTCGCCGTCTCCCGCGACCAGCGCCAGAATATCAAAATGCTTGTAAATGGAAAGTTCGTAGGCTTCCAGGGCAAGCCATACGTCTATCCCCTTTTCCTGAAAAGTATTGTTTTCTCCGTAACGAAGCGGAAGATAATGGGTGACGACATTTTCGCGCATCAGGATATCCTCAAAAACCCGCTCACTCTGGACTTTTTCCCCAAGTTCCTTCGCGGAAGACCGGCCCTTGAAATAATGCGAGTCGATTATCTGGCATTGCCTGATATCCGTGCTGCTAAACGACGCCACTTCGTTGCGTATAAAATCCTGAAGTCCCGCGATGCTGAACCGCGATTTTCTTTCATGCTCGTATTTGTAAAAATTACTTACCTTGTAAAAATAGTAACCGTCATAAAATACGCCGATACGCAGAATATCCAATAAATTCTTTCCCATTTTTTATCCCAATAATTGATACCGCTCCAAAACACTGAATTCCGGAACGCTGTGTCCTCATGTTTTTTTTAAATATACAAAATTACCGCCGGTTTTGCAAGGCCCCCGGATTCGAATATCCGGGGGCGGCGGCTTTACAGCAAGGCTTCTTTCAGGGTTTCCGCGTTACGTTTCATGATGTCAAGGTAGGTGGCGCCCGCGGCCAGTTCGTCCCGGCTGATATTGTGGGCCGAATGGAGTATCCGTTTCCGCGCGCCCGTGGCTTCGCAGATTGTGTCCGCTATGCGGCCGTTGGAAAACTCGATATGGAACACGACGGGAATCTCTTCGTCCCTTACCTTGTTGATAAGAAAAGCGATTGTCGCGGCGCTGCATTCCGTTTCGGTCGAGCAGCCGGGAAAGGCGGCGAAATAATCCAGGCCGTAGGCGTCGGTAAAGTAGCGGAACGGAAAACGGTCACCAAAGACCAGGGTTCTGCGCGCGGCCGAATCGGCGACGGATTTAAAGGCGGCGTCCAGGCCCTCAAGTTCCTTTTTGTAGGCCTCCGCGTTGGCGCGGTAGACGTCGGCGTTCGCCGGATCGGCGGCGCGGAGGGCGGCGGAAATTTTCTCCACTATGCGCCTCGCGTTCGCCGGAGAAGTCCACACGTGCTCGTCGTAGGCGATTCCTTCTTCTTCCACATCCTCTTCTTCCATGCCTTCGACAATCTCCTCTTCCACAAGATCGACGCAGTCCATAAGGGTTATTATTTCCATTTCCGCGTCGTCAATGCTTTCCAGCACCTCTTCAACCCACTCGTCGCTTTCTCCTCCCACATAGATAAATATGTCGCTGTTCCTTATAGCGATAATATCCTGGGGCGTCGGCTCGTAGGAATGGGATTCCGCGCCGGGCTTGAGCAGCATGCTAAGCTCAACCTTGCCGCCGGTTATGGCTTTGACGAAGTCGTAGGGGGCGAAGATCGTGGTTACCACGCTGATACCCCGGTCCGGTTCCGGTTTTTTCTCGCAGGAAACGAAAAGACCCGGAATAATCAGGACCGCCGCAAAAAAAGCAAGTTTCTTCATAATGGCTCCTTTGTGTTTTTGAATATGAAAATGATTTTCAATTTCATATTGGTCTTTACATTAGCGGATTCCTTTGATATAGTCAAGCATGAGCCTCCTAAAATGTGAAAATCTTTCGCTGGGTTATGACGGGACGGCTGTTCTTCGGGAGCTTAACTTTTCCGTTGAGGCCGGGGAAAGGCTCTGCGTTATCGGGGAAAACGGGTCGGGAAAAAGCACCCTGTTAAGGGGGCTTTTGGGCCTGACGCCTCCGCTGGGGGGGATTCTGCGGAAAAGCCCCGGGTTCAGGGCCAGGGAAACGGGATACCTGCCCCAGGAAAGCGCGGTTCAGCGGGATTTTCCCGCCGCCGTGTTCGAGGTGGTTCTTTCCGGCAGGCAGAACCGGCGGGGTTTGCGGCCCTTTTACACAAAAAAGGACAAGGCCGCCGCTTCGGAAGCCCTTGGCATGCTGGACATGGCGGATATGGGCAAAAGCTGTTTCAGGGAACTTTCCGGCGGGCAGCGGCGGCGGGTTCTGCTGGCAAGGGCGCTTTGCGCCGCGGAAAAATTCCTCCTTCTTGACGAACCGGCCGCCGGCCTTGATCCAATCGTTCAGGGGGAACTGTACCGGCTGCTGGATTCAATCAACCGTGAAAAGGGAATCATGATCATCATGGTTTCCCACGATATTGAAGGGGCGGTTAAATTCACCGAAGCCCGCGCGGGCAAGATACTTCACCTGGCGGGAAAACAGCTTTTTTTCGGGAGCGCCGGAGAATACCGGGAATCGGAACCGGGCCGGCGGTTTATGGACGGGCGTCAATGAACCTCCCTGAAGCTCCCCCGCGAACTGGTGAGCGGGCTCGTGGGTATCAGCCCCCACTGCGAATAAATTAAATTATATAAAGGAAGAATCATGAGTATAGCGGACACAATTATCGGTATGTTCTCTTTCGCGTTCATCGTGCGGGCCTTTATTGTAGGCATTCTTGTTTCGCTTTGCGCGAGCCTGCTTGGGGTAAGCCTGGTTTTGAAGCGTTATTCGATGATAGGCGACGGCCTTTCCCACGTGGGCTTCGGGAGCCTGGCCGTGGCAACGGCGCTTAACATGGCGCCCCTTAGCGTGTCGATTCCCGTCGTGGTCGCGGCGGCTTTTCTGCTCCTCCGCCTGAGCGAAAATTCAAAGATAAAAGGCGACGCGGCCATCGCGCTTTTTTCGACCGGCGCGCTGGCAATCGGGGTAATGGTAATCTCCATGACGACGGGCATGAACACCGACGTATGCAACTACCTGTTCGGCAGCATACTCGCGATGAGCAAGGCGGACGTCCGGCTCAGTGTGGGGCTTTCCGTTTCGGTTATCGTCCTTTTTGTTTTTTTCTACAACAAGATATTCGCCGTTACGTTTGACGAGACCTTCGCGAGGGCAAGCGGGGTTCCGGCGGGCATTTACAACACGATTATCGCCGTACTTACCGCGGTAACCATCGTGCTTGGGATGAGGATGATGGGCGCGCTGCTTATTTCGAGCCTGATCATTTTTCCCGCCCTTTCGTCGATGCGGATATTCAAGAGTTTCAGAAAAGTTACCGTTTCGTCGGCGGTTATTTCGGTTTCCTGCTTTTTCGCGGGAATCGTGGTCTCTTACATTTTCGCGACGCCCACGGGGGCGAGCGTGGTTGTTTTCAACATGGTTGTGTTCGCCGTCTTTTCGGCCATAAGCGCCCTGCGCGCCGCGCCGGGAAAATTCCGGCCCGCGGCGCTTGCCGCGGCGGGGCTGGTTCTTGTTTTGGGAAGCTGCGCCAGGGGGCCGGCGCTTACCACGCCGAAAAACGCCGCGGGAACCCGTTCCGTCCAGCTTCCCGGCGACGTTTTGCGGCAGGCCGCTTCGGAACCCTCAGGCCTGTCCGCAGAACGCGCCGCGCCCCCCGCGGAGAATGCCGTCGAACCGGCCGGGGAACAGGCGGAACTTGCCGGCGGATGGACGGACGGGACGGACGAAGCCGCGCCTGTTCCCTTCAGGGAGCTTATTCCCCCCGAGCCGAAAGCGCCCGGGCCTGTTGTTGAAATAAGCGAAAAAATGTTTATCGCCCAGACCAACGACGTCTATCTGAACGCGGAAGATTACATAGGCAGAACCATCCGGCTTGAAGGACTTTTCAAGACCGACAGTTACGAAGACCTGAGCAAGACCTACTGTTTTGTCATGCGCTACGGGCCGGGCTGCTGCGGCAACGACGGCAGCGCCGGTTTTGAGGTAGCCTGGCCGGACGGGTCAACGCGGCCGTATCCCAAAGAAGACGAATGGGTCAGGGCCGAAGGAACCCTGCGGTATTACGAGGAAGACGGCTATCCGTACCTGTACCTGGCCCTTGCCTCGCTTACGGTAGAACGGAACCGGGGCGCGGAATTTGTAAGCCAGTGAGCCATATGGCAGAGGGCATTTAATTAAGACATAACACTAGATTTCCGCCGGTTCCCTTCCCGCGAGGGCCCAGAGAAAACGGAGGGATTTTTTCATGTCCTGAAAGTCGACGCGTTCTTCCGCCGAATGGGGAGCGAGCATGCCGGTGGAAATTTTTATCGCCCTGCCGCCCCGCTGGGCTATCACCTGGGCGTCGCTGCCGGAACCGGTTTGTCCGGTATGAAAAGGCAGCCCCGCTTTCGCCGCCGCGAGACGGGCGTATTCGATCAGTGGATCATCGTCGGGAAGGAACCACGGCGCGCAGTCCCGCGCGGCGGAAAAAACAAGCTCAAAGCCGGCCCTGTCCGCCCGTTCGCGGACGGCGGCCCTCATCTTTTCAAGCAGGGGTTCCTCTTCCGCGCTGTCGCGGTACAAAAGCTGTCCCTGAATTAACGCGCGATCCGGCACGGTGTTGGGGCTGCCGGGACATTCCAGCGAAGCGACGTGGATAAAAGCCGAAGCGCCCGCGGGGCCGGGTTCAAGGGCCGCGATACATTCCGCGGCAAAAACGGCCGCGTTTTTGCCGCCCCGGATCGAGGCGTGGGCCATGGCGCCTTTGACGCCGATTGAATAGCTTGTCTGGCCCACGCCGCCGGTCACGGCCCGCGCCAGGGGAACGCCGCCCGAATCGACAACAAAATTATACGCTCCGGTAAAGTGCCTCGGATCCAGCGCCCAGGCGCCGCGAAAGCCCCATTCCTCGCCGACGGTAAAAAGGAAATGAATATCGGGCGGAACGCCGCCCTTTTCATTCAGAAGCGCCATAAGTTCCAGCAGAAGGGCAACGCCGCTTTTATCGTCAATGCCCAATACGCCGGAAGACTTTATCACCGAGCCATCCGTCAGCGCGGATTTTTTTTCAAAAATACGAATCGTGTCCATGTGGGCGCAGAACGACAGGCGCGCGCCGCCGGGACCGGCGCTGATAATGTTGCCCGTATCGCTGCCCGTGCGGGCCGCCGAACCATCGTCTTCCCAGGGAATGCCGTGCCGGTCAAGAAAGGCCGTGACGATTTCCGCCGCCGCCTTTTCATGGCCGAAGGGACTGTCCGTTTCAAGGAGCCGCAAAAAAGTATCCTTTAGCCGCTTGTCGTTCATGATCCGCCTCCCCGTTTTTCCGCTTCGCCCCGGTTTGCCGCCATGATCAACGCCGTCTCTATGGCTTCCACCATGCTTTGTTCGCTGGAACAATTTTTCCCCGCCCGGTCAAAGGCGGTTCCGTGATCCACCGAAGTACGGATGATTGGAAGCCCAAGGCTGCAGTTGACTCCGCTTACGCGGGTTTTGGCGTCGCCGGAAGTATCCAGGGTAAAGCCCGCCAGCTTAAGCGGAATGTGGCCCTGGTCGTGATACATGGCTATCACTCCGTCAAATTGACCGCCCATGGCTTTTACAAAAACGGTATCGGGAGGCAGGGGGCCTTCGATGTCGATGCCTTCCGAACGGGCCTGTTCGACGGCGGGAACAATTTCCAGTTTCTCCTCACCGCCGAAAAGCCCGTTTTCCGAGGCGTGGGGGTTAAGCCCCGCGACGGCGATACGCGGCGCGGAACAACCCAGAAGGCGCAGCCCCTCGCGGGCAAGTTGTATCACCCTGAAAATCCGGGGCGCTTTGACAAGCTCGACGGCTTTTACAAGCGAAACATGGGTAGTAACGTGGACGACCCGAAGCGGGCCGCAGCACAAGAGCATCGCGTAATCCCGCGTCTTCGTTAAATCGGCAAGTATTTCCGTGTGTCCCGCGTAATGATGACCGGCGAGGTTAAGCGCTTCCTTGTTGATAGGACCGGTAACAAGCGCGGCAATACGCCCTTCCAGGGCCAGCTCCGCCGCCTTTTTTATATAGCGAAAAGCCGCCTCCCCGTAACGGGCGGAAACTTTTCCGTATTCTACGGTTCCGCCCGGCGAACCGTCCGAAGCCGGGCTTTTCATGTCAAGAAGATCGACAAGCCCGTATTCGCCCCGGGCCTGTTCCGGCGTATCCACGCGGCGCAGTCTGAAAGAACCGCCGCGGATTTTCAGGGCGTCCTCGATTACCGCCCGGTCGCCTATCAACAGCGGAACGCATTTGTCGTAAAGTTCCCTGCGCTCCAGGGCTTTAACGGCGACTTCCGCGCCTATACCGGCGGGATCCCCCGCGGTGATTCCAAGCTTTATCATTCCGGCATTACTATACACGATTGGATTGAACTTGTCAGGCGCGAAACGCGGCGCGGAATTTGCGGACGCCTTTGCCGGGGGCGGGACGCGGGCTTATCCGCGCAGCGCCTGTCCCCTCACCGCGTCCAGGCGTTCTTCGGCCGTTTCGGACGTTTCCGCCGTTTCGTCTGTTTCGGCCGGAATCTTCGCGTAAAGTGAAATTTTTCCGTTCCGGCCTTCGGCGGCAAAAACCGTAGCCGCGGGGTATTCCCCGGCCAAAAGCAGGGCCGAAAGAGGATCTTCCAGTTCTTTCTGTACGGCCCGGCGCAGGGGCCTTCCGCCGTATTTGGGATCCCAGCCTTTCTCTGCAAGGATACGCCTGGCCGCGGGATTCACCGTAATGCCGTAGCCCTGCTCGGCAAGGCGGGAAACAAGGTCGGAAATCTGCATGTCCAAAATCGCCTCTATCTCTTTTTCATTGAGGGAATCGAACACGATAATATCGTCCACCCTGTTTACAAATTCCGGGTTGAAAAGCCGCTTAAGCTCCGAAAGCGCGGCGGCTTCTATTTCGGCGCGATCCATAAGGCCGGAAACGGCGGAAAAGCCGAGCCTGGAATCGCGGGATATTTCCCGCGCCCCGGCGTTGCTGGTCATGATAATCACCGTGTTCCTGAAGTTTACCGTATGCCCAAGGTTGTCCCTGAGCTCGCCTTCCTCCAGCACCTGGAGGAGCAGGTTAAACACGTCTTTGTGGGCTTTTTCGATTTCGTCGAACAGCACGACCCGGTAGGGGTTGCGCCGGATCTGTTCGGTAAGAACGCCGCCCTCTTCGTAGCCTATATAGCCCGGCGGCGCGCCGGTAAGACGGGAAGCGTTGTGTTTTTCCATAAAGTCGGACATGTCGATACGCACGAGCGATTCGACGCTGCCGAAAAGGTATTCGGCAAGGGCTTTGGCAAGCAGGGTCTTCCCCACCCCCGTCGGCCCCAGAAAGACGAAGGATCCCAAAGGCCGCCGGGGCGACGCGACGCCCGCCCTGGAACGGCGCACCGCCTGGCTTATCCGGCGCACCGCCTCGTCCTGGCCGACAACGGTTTTGTGCAGCTCTTCCTCAAGGCGGAGCAGCTTCCGCGACTCCCCTTCCTCAAGACGCCGCAGGGGAATTCCGGTAATTTCGGATACGACGCGGCGTATGTCGCTTTCGGTTACCGCCGCGGGCTTTTCCAGCGATTCCCAGGACGAGCGGAGAATTTCCAGCCGGGAACGGAGGTTCCTGACCCGGTCGCGTATTTCCGCGGCGCGTTCATAGTTCTGATCGCTTACCAGAGCGAGTTTTTCCGCCGAAAGCTTCGTTATCTCTTTTTCCATTTCGGCTATTTCTTCGGGCTGGACGGAAAATTCAAGCTTCTTCATCGCCGCCGTTTCGTCAAGCACGTCGATGGCCTTGTCGGGCATGCAGCGGCCCGAAATAAAACGGCCGGCGAGTCTGGCGGCGGCTTCCACGGCGTCGTCCGAAAAACGGACGCGATGGTGTTCTTCGTACTTTTTCTGAACACCCCTGAGTATCGAGACGGTGTCCTCAAGGCTTGTCTCTTCCACCTTGACGCTCTGAAAACGCCGTTCCAGCGCCGCGTCTTTTTCAAAACGCCTGCGGTACTCGGCCAGAGTCGTCGCCCCTATGCACTGAAGATCTCCGCGGGAAAGGGCGGGCTTAAGCATGTTGGAAGCGTCAAGGGTTCCTTCCGCCCCGCCCGCCCCGATAATCGTATGAATCTCGTCGATAAAGAGGATGATGTTCCCCGCCTGGGAAATCTCCTTCATTATCTTTTTCATCCGTTCCTCAAACTCGCCCCGGTATTTGGTTCCCGCCACCACCATGCCCATATCCAGCGACAGGATCCGCCTGCCGGCAAAGGCCTCGGGAACATCCGCTCCGCCAAAATATTTCGCGATGCCTTCGACAATGGCCGTTTTTCCGACCCCGCTTTCGCCGATCAGTACCGGGTTGTTTTTGGTACGCCGGGCGAGGATACGCACAATCCGCTGAATTTCTTTTTCCCTGCCGATAACGGGATCGAGTTTTCCCGCTTTTGCCCGGGCGGTCAGATCCTGTGAGTATTCGTCCAGAAACGGAGTCAGTACGGGATACACGGCCGGCCGCGCCCTGGCGGCGGCGTCCCGGGAGGAACGTACCGGGTTAATCGTGGTTTCCACGGCAACCCGGAGCATTTCGGCGTCCACGGCCCGGAACGCGAGATAATTCCGTACCGGCATATTCGCTTCCCGAAGGGCCGAGAAAAGAAAGTGTTCCGTTCCGATATAGTCTTTACCCAGCACTCTGGCTTCCTCGGCGGCGTTTTCCAAAAGCTGCTTGGTTCGTTTTGAATGAGGCAGGTCGCCGGGGAGAATCGTAACCGAATCGCCCGAATAAGCGCCTGAATGTACGCGTTTAAGATCGCTTTCAAGAGTCTCCCGGAACTCAACAAGGTCAATCCCCAAAAAAAGCAGGGCTTTGCAGGCCGTTCCGGATCCTTCTTTCAGTATGGAAATGACGATATGCTCCGGCAAAAGCTGTTCCGAATTAAAACGCCTGGCTTCGTTCTGGGCTTCTATCGTTATAATACGCTGCGCGCGGTTGGTAAGTCCTCTAAACACAGATCCTCCGGCGAACCCGCATCATAAAACGGTTCTTTCCGATAATACACCGGAACACCGGAAAAAAAAAGAGTCCGCGGAAGGCACAAGCGGCATTACCGCGTTCTGCCGTTCCGCGGATATCTTTGCGGAGATTTATCCGGCGTTACCGGCTGTAATCGGCCTGCGGATCCCACAGACCCTGCCGGACTTCGCCTTTCAGACTTGGTATGTCCAGTACCATGCCCGGCCGGATAAGATGCGGATTGTTCGGATCGGGCAGCTTGTCCTTGTTGGCGTCGTAGAGGGCCCGCCACTGATACACGTCCCCGTATACCCAGGACCAGCCGGCAATGGCGGAAAGGCAGTCCCCCGTCTCGCGCCATTGGCGCACAACGTACTGGGCGGGCAGCGTTCCGTCGCCGGGGCCGGAAGGCTCCTCCGCTGGTTTGGAAGGAGTGGAAATCGCCGGCCCGGGCGCCTGCACATTGGCGAGGATAGCCACTACTTGCTCGGCGGATTCCCGCGCGGGAACCCATTCCTCGGCGCGGCGGGCTTCCAGGGCCTGGTTGTAATAACTTCCCGCTTCCTCGTATTCGGCGGGATACCGGGTCGCGGCGCCGACCTGGCCCGCCCAGGTATAGCGGCTGTGCGCCCGCGCTATCGCGTAATCGGCAAGACGCATGGCGACGTACTCGTCGGAAAGGCGCGCGTATTCGGCGGCATTCTCGGCGTAATCCGCCGCCGCGTCGTAATCGCCTTCTTCATACGCGTCCTGTGCCTGTTGGGTAAGACGCACGCTCCGCAGATAATATTCGTTGTTGCGTATCGTCCCGGGAATATTCTGCCGCTGTTCCGTGTCCTGGGAAAAAGCCGGAACAAGAACAAAAAACTGAATCGTAAAAAGAAGCGCGGCCGTTATCAATACATGGTATTTTCGCATTTTGTTACTCCTCGTCCCCAATAATTTCCTGGGCGTTTCGGGCGGCGGCCTCGCTTTCGGCAACCTTCTGTTCGGCAAGCCGCATCGCTTCTTCGGCCCTGACCTGCTTTTCTACCGCGGCGTCCCTGCACTCCCTGAAAAGAACCCCGGATTGTTCAAAAGAATCGGCGGCTTCCTGAAAATTCCCGGCCCGCATGGCTACGTGGGCCTGGTTGTAAATTCTGTCGGCGTTCTGATATTCGCCGCGGACGGCTACATTGGCTTTCGCTTCCAGAGCCGCCTGCCGCCAGGACTGGGCTATGGCGCTTCGTTCGTTGGTATAGCCTATCCAGCCGTTTTCCAGAACCATGGTAAACCTGTCGACGGCCTCGCCGGCGTTGTCGTTTGCCTCGGTCAGGGAACCTTGATCGAACAAGTCTACCGCGTTATTTCCCGCGTCTGCGCCGGCTTCGTAATTTTCCGGATCATAGGTGATAAAATCGTAGACGTCGGCTTCGAGTTTAAGGGCGTAGGCGTCCGCGATGGTTTTTAACACCACATAGCGGTCGTAGACCGCCGTACCGTCCGCCAGCGCGCCGGAATAATCGCCGTTATCGTATTTATCCCGAACAGCCTGGGCCAACTCGTCGACGGCGTTAAAGCGGTCGGGGAGTATATCCTTCGCGCCGGCTTCCAGCGCGGCTTCCCGCGCCGCCATAAGCTGCCGTTCCCTGTCTTCGGCAAAACGCGGGAGCGCCCGCCCGTAAAGGTCGTCGTAAACGCCGGCAATCCGCCTCCACTCATCCGCCCGGTTCCTGGCCTCTCCCAGAGTCGCGGGGCGGCCGGCATTATCCGCCTCCCCATAGCGGGATTCGGCGGAATCCCAGTCTTCCGGAAAATAGGAGGCCGCGTCCACTTCCCGCGCGCGGGCGCGGGCCGCTTCGGCGGCGGCTCGGGCATCCTCAAAAGCCTGAACGGACGCTGTGTCGGCCGGACCGTTGAGATCGCCCGTAACCGGAGCGTCCGGTTCGATCAGGGACTCAGGAGTCACTTCCTCTGGCTGGGTCTTACAGGAAACAAGTATAAACGGAACAAGAAGGGCCAGCAGAATAAGCCGGACGCATGTTCTCTTGACAAAAAGCCGGTGGTTACGATATTTCATGGTCTTTACCTCCATCGTAATGATACTAATTATATAATCCCAACCATTGTTTTGCAATGATTTCGGGTTTTCACACGATATTTTTCATCGCGTTTTGCGCCATGGAATCGCAGCGTTCGTTGTATTCGTTGCCCGCGTGGCCTTTGACCCAGCGCCAATCGAGGGGAAGATTCCGGCTTAGGGAATCCAGCTCCATCCATAGATCCCGGTTTTTTACCGGCTGTTTGCCGCTTGTTTTCCACGCGTTCCGCTTCCAGTTCTCAATCCACTGGGTAATGCCCTTCTGCACATACTGGGAATCGGTATATACGGATATTCTTGCCGTAGCATTATCTTTTACAATACTCAGCAATAATTTTGTTTCTTTGAGCGCTTCGATAACCGCGAGAAGTTCCATCCGGTTATTGGTGGTTTGGGGCTCCCCGCCGGAGCTTTCGGCGCGTATTTCAAGGCCCGATCCCGGTTTCCCGTCCGGCGTTTCCGTTACGGGGCCGAGGATCACGTAGGCCCAGCCGCCGGGGCCGGGATTGCCGGAACATCCCCCGTCGGTGTATATAACCAGTTCCGGCCCGTCTTTTCCGGCGCTAATACCGGACAACCTTTTCCCAGGCGCCCGATACCGCCGAGGCATAGAGGGCGTCCAGTACGGCCATATTGGCCACCGCGTCGTGTATCGGCGTCGGAGCTTCGCTGTGTTTTTCCGCCACGGCCACGGCAAACGCGTCAAATTCCAGCAGATACTGGTCGGCAATCTCGGTTTGTATGGTTCGTTGGCCGATACCGGTGTTTACGTGAACAAAACCGGGATAATCCCCGTACATATTGAACGGAACTTCCACGGCAAGCGTACCGGCGGTTCCGATTGCCCTGACCCGCTGCCAGGGAAAAAGCTGAGTTCCCACGGTAAAGGTGGAGGCCCGGCCGTCTCCGAAATCAAGAATCGCGGACGCGTAAATGTCGGTTTTAAAAACCGGATCCCGCTTGAGGGTGCATACGACCCGTTCCGGCTCGGCTTCCATAAGAAGCCGGGCTGTCGACACGGTATAACAGCCGATATCGTAAAGGCCGCCGCCGCCGGTTTCGACCCTGTTGCGGATATTGGCGCCGTCTTTAAGGTCGTAGGAAAAAATGCCGGCTGTACTCATCACTTTGCCCAATTCCCCGCACTTTACGATTTCCGCGGCGGTTACCCACTGGGGATGAAGGCGGTACATAAAGGCTTCCATAACAAGGATCCCCTTTTTCCGGCAGTATTCGGCGGCTTCAACGGCCTCTTTCGCGTTAAGGCCGATGGGTTTTTCACACAGAATCGGCTTTCCCGCGTCGGCGGCTTTTTTGATGTATTCCAGATGCAGATTGTTTGGCAGGGGGCAGTACACAAAATCAATATCGGGATCGGCCAAAAGCGCCTCGTAGGAACCGTAGGCCTTCCGGAAACCCCATTTTTCGGCGTAAGCTTTGGCTTTTTCCGGATTCCGGGAAGCAACGCCGTAGGGTTCGACCAGTAAAGACGACTTGATTGGATTTGAAATCCGCAGACTGTAATGTTCCGCGCAGCCCAAAACGCCAAAACGCAGTTTGTTCATATAATCCTCCCTTGCGGCTTTTATAATGACAATCGAGTTATTAAAAGCTATACTATAGAAGCTTTCCCAAGGTTACTTTCCCAAAACCGCGCGCGGCGCACAGTCAATTAGTTTTGGACAGGCTCTATATTAACAGCAACGCAATCATTTGTATAGGCCGCGCGGATGCCGTACTATTTGCGGGGAAACAGGTCCATTCCGGCCGGATCGCGGGATTTTACAGCATTATTATAACAGAAATGTCCGGGAATACAACAAGATTATTGACTTTCCTGGCTTAGTTTTGGTATTTTATAGGCAATCGGCCCGTTTATCGGGTTCATTATATTCATTCCATATTCAATTCCCGGAAAACCGGTATTATTCCGGCCTCCGGTATTTTAACAGAGGAGAAAGTATTATGGCGAAACAGTTGTTGTTCAACGAGGAAGCCCGGCGCAAACTGCTTGCCGGGGTTGAGCAGATTTCCAAGGCCGTCAAGGTTACCCTTGGTCCCAAAGGCCGGAACGTCCTTCTGGACAAAAAATTCGGCGCCCCGACGGTCACCAAGGACGGTGTTTCGGTAGCGAAAGAGGTAGAATTGGCCGATCCCTATGAGAACATGGGCGCCCAGCTCCTCAAGGAAGTGGCCACAAAGACCAACGACGTAGCCGGAGACGGTACTACTACGGCGACGGTTCTGGCCTATTCGCTGGTAAAGGAAGGCCTTAAATCGGTCGCTGCCGGTATGACACCGATTGAGCTTAAGCGGGGCATCGACAAAGCGGTGGAAATTGCCGTCGAGGAAATCAAGAAAAACGCGAAGGAAATCAAGGACAAGGAAGAAATTTCCCACGTCGCTTCGGTTTCCGCCAATAACGACGGCGAGATCGGCAATACCATCGCCGACGCCATGGAAAAAGTCGGAAAAGACGGGGTTATCACCGTTGAAGAGTCCAAAACCATGGATACGACGATTGAATTTGTCGAAGGCATGCAGTTTGACCGAGGCTACATCAGCGCCTATTTTGTAACCGACCGGGACACGATGACCGCGGTTTACGAAGACGTGTATATCCTGATCCACGACAAGAAAATTTCCAGCATGAAGGATATGCTCCCGCTTCTGGAAAAAATCGCCCAAAGCGGCAAGCCCCTGCTCATCATCGCGGAGGATGTGGACGGCGAAGCCCTTTCCACGCTCGTGCTCAACAGCCTGCGGGGTACCCTTAAAGCCGTGTCCGTCAAAGCGCCGGGCTTCGGCGACCGCCGCAAAGCGATGCTCGAAGACATCGCGATTCTTACCGGCGGCCAGGTTATTACCGAAGAACTCGGCATGAAGCTTGAAAACACCGACCTTTCCCACCTGGGCAAAGCCAAAACCGTCAAAATCGACAAAGACAACACGACGATTATCAACGGAAACGGCAAACAGAAGGATATCCAGGACCGGATCGCCCAGATCAAGGCCCAGATAGAGGATACCACAAGCGACTACGACCGGGAAAAACTCCAGGAACGGCTTGCCAAACTGGCCGGAGGCGTCGCGGTTATCAACGTCGGCGCGGCCACGGAAGTGGAACTGAAAGAGAAAAAGCACCGGGTGGAAGACGCCCTTTCGGCCACCAGGGCCGCCATCGAGGAAGGCATTGTCCCCGGCGGCGAAATCGCCCTTATTCAGGCCGCCATCGCGCTGGACAAAGCCGACACCGCCGGTCTTACGGACGACGAAAAAGTCGGTTTCAAGATCGTAAAACGCGCCCTTGAAGAGCCCATCCGCCAGATCGCCGAAAACGCCGGCCTTGACGGCGCGGTTATCGCCGACAAAGCCAGGGGCGAAAAGAAAGGCGTAGGCTTTGACGCCGCCAAAATGGAATGGGTCGATATGGTCAAGGCCGGTATCATCGATCCGGCAAAGGTTACCCGTTCCGCCCTGCAGAACGCGGCTTCCATAGCGAGCCTCCTTCTTACCACCGAATGCGCCATCACCGACATTCCCGAAAAGAAAGATCCGCCCCCGATGCCCGGCGGCGGGATGGGCGGAATGGGAGGTATGGACTACTGATTCCCAAGCGGGGTTCATATTCCCGGCTCAAATCTCAAACAAAAAAGGCCGCCGAAAGGCGGCTTTTTTTCATAAGGGCGGCGGTTTCTTGACAGACATTCCCTGAAAGCCTAAATTTAAATTCGGTAACATTTTGCGTTAATATCCGCGGCAGCCCAAGTCGTACAATGAGGAGAACAGTATGATAAAAGAATCCCTGGTAAAAACCTTAAGCGATCAGGTAAACGCTGAATACTATTCGGCGTATCTTTATCTTGCCATGTCGGCCCATGCGGACCGGGCCGGCTTCAAGGGTATTGCCAACTGGCTTTTTGTCCAGGCCCGGGAAGAAATGGCCCACGGGACCCACATGTATCAGCATATTCTTGAACGGGGCGGAACCCCCGTTTTTGCGGACATCAAAGTACCCCCGGCTTCGTTTGGGAATATAAAAGAAGTCTTTGAAAAAGTTCTGTCCCACGAACGCATGGTAACGGAACGGATCCACAAGATTGCCACGCTGGCCCAGCAGGAACAGGATCACGCGACCTACGCGTTTATTACATGGTATGTCAACGAACAGGTGGAAGAAGAAGTCGCCGCCGAAGAGCTTGTCGCCAAGGCTTCGCTCGTCGCCGATAATCCGGGGCTGCTCTACAACCTGGACACCGCCCTGGCCGCGCGGACTTTTATCGATCCTTTTGCCGGAAACGCCGGTTAATATCCCGGCGGCAGCGAGCCGCCGCGGTTAGGTTTTCGGAACGCGCGCGGAACCGTACTTTGCCATATTGATTTTCCCCGCCTTTGACACGGCGACCCCTTCGGCGCGGAGCAGGGCCGCCTGTAAATCCCCGCCCTGGTCCGGCGGCAGAGCGATGGATCCGTCTTTGCGCACAATGCGGTGCCAGGGAAGCTTTTCCTTTTCCGCCAGCGTATGCAGCGCCCGTACCACCTGACGGGCGCCGTTTGGCAGCCCCGCCCGCCGGGCAATGTCGCCGTAAGCGGAAACGGCGCCCGGCTTAACGGCGCGGATCGCCTCGACAATGCGCTTTGTAACTTCGGTCATTTTTTACCTTCGCGGAAAATTCCGGTACTTCCGAATACTATATCCGTAAACCGTCATGTATCACAGTCCGGACAGAAACCGCTTTTCCCGGAGCCGGAAATATGGCATATTTAAAACAAGGAGTCGAAAATGGGGACAACGCAGGCGGCGCCGGACTGGAAAGATACCGCGGACAGCATTTGGGCGATACTTAGGGAAAATGCCCAGGGTCTCAAGGAACTGAAAGAAAGCCAGAAGGCGACCGACGAACAGATGAAGGCGACCGACAAACAGATGAAGGCGACCGACAAGCGGCTCGGGGAACTTACCAACCGTTTTGGCGACATGGTTGAATATATGGTCATGCCGAACCTTGTGGCGAAATTTGAGGAACTGCGGTTTACCTTTACGAAGGCAAACCGTACGGAAATCAGGGACAGGGAACACGCGATTTTCACGGAAGTTGACGCCCTTTTGGAAAACGGCGACAAGGTAATGGCGGTCGAAATAAAGACCAAGCCCAGCATTGACGATATAAACGACCATATTGAGCGTATGGTAAAACTGCGGAAATACGCTGATTTACACAATGACAGGCGGATATATCTGGGCGCTGTCGCGGGGGTGGTTTTCAGCGACAGCGAAAAAACCTATGCCCTGAAAAAAGGCTTTTATGTGATTGAGCCTTCCGGCGACACCTTCAATATTATCGAACCGAAAGGCGATTATCACCCCCATGAATGGTGACCGCATAAAGCCGCGGTCTGCCGGGTGTCCCGCCTCATGAAAAGGCGGCGGGCTCATTTCTACTGAACGGCGACAGCGGCGCGGGAGCACTGGACAAAACCCGCGCGTTGTGTCAAACTCTCGTATGGAAACCCGCGACATCTTCCGCAATATTTCTCCTGTCGATCATCGTTATTCTGTTTCTGAACGCTCCGTTTTTGACGCCCTTGCCGCCTGGTTATCCGAAGAAGCATCCATCGCCGCCTGCGTCAGGGCGGAAATCGCCCTGATCATAGCCCATCTCGCAATCCGCGAAACCGAAGGGATCGCGGAGCACGCCGGATCCGCCGCGGCGCTCCCGGCCCTTTCTCCGGAACTGCGGGCCGCGCTGCACAGGGCCGGCGAATCGGTTTCGGCTTCGGAGGTATACGCCGAGGAAGAAAAAACCCGTCACAATATACGGGCCTTGGTCAACACGCTCAAGAAAAAAGTACCCCCGGAACTTGCCCCGTTTGTACACCTTGGGGCGACCAGTGTGGACATTCTGGACACTTCGCTGGCGTACCGGATGAAAGGCTGCTGCCGGGAGGTAATCCTGCCCGCCCTCCGCCGGCTGGAAACCCTTCTCTGCGACTTCGCCGAACGGGAAGCCGAAACGCCCCAGGTCGGCCGTACCCACGGCCAGCACGCGGTACCCGTCACCCTGGGTTTCGCCATGGCCGAGTATGTGTCCCGGCTGGGAAAATCAATCCTGGAAATAGAGCGTCTTTCGGCGGGCCTCAAGGGGAAACTCGCCGGGGCCGTGGGGGCCTACAACGCGACCGCCATGATAGTCCGTGACCCGGAAGAACTGGAACGGCTCTACCTTGCCGAACTCGGCCTTGAGCCTTCGGAACATTCAACCCAACTGGTCGAGCCGGAGTACCTGCTTCGGCTGCTGTTGGAATACAATACCGCTTTCGGGATCATTGCCAACCTTGCCGACGATCTCCGCAATCTTCAACGAACCGAAATCGGCGAACTCAGGGAAGGCTTTGTCGAGGATCAGGTCGGATCTTCCACGATGCCCCAAAAACGGAATCCCTGGAATTCGGAGCATGTAAAAAGCCTCTGGAAAGCCTTTATGCCCAGGGTAATGACTTTTTTCATGGATCAGATAAGCGAACACCAGCGGGATCTTTCCAATTCCGCGAGCCAGCGTTTTATCGCCGACTACATAGCCGGTTTCTGCCTTGCCGTTCACCGCATGACGGGCGTCGTCGAAGGCCTCGCGGCGGACCGGGAAAAGTGTCTTGCGAACCTGCGTTCCGGCGGCGGGGGCATACCCGGCGGGGTGCTTGCCGAACCGGCCTATATCCTGCTTGCCGGAGCGGGCGTTTCCGACGCCCACGAGCTAATCCGCAAAATTACGCTAAAGGCGGAAAAGGAAGGCCTGTCCTTTTCCCAGGCTCTTGCCGGCGAAGCGAAACTGCTGGAACGTATCGGCGGACAGCTTCTCGCTCTCGCTCCCGGGGAAGACTCCGCGGCGGGATCGCGGGCGGCAGGCGATCCCTCGGCCGCCGCCCTGGACTTTTTCGGCAAACCGGAAACGTACCGCGGCCTCGCGGTAAAAAAAGCGAAAGAACTGGCGGCGAAATACCGCGGGCTTGCGGGCTGCAGCGACTAAAGGGCTTTGCGAAAAACGTTTTTGTAATAAGCATGGCTGTGTTTTTTTATGCTGCGTTTTTTTATGTTTTATGGAGGAAAAAATGTTTGAAGAAGCGTTATCCTACGACGACGTACTGCTTTTGCCGGGTTACAGCGACGTACTTCCCAAAGACTGCGACGTGAGCGCCACGCTTTGCCCCGGCGTAAAGCTCAACGTACCGGTTGTGTCCAGCGCGATGGATACGGTAACCGAAGAAAAGCTTGCCATAGCCATAGCCCTCGAAGGCGGCGCCGGGGTTATTCACCGGAACCTAAGCCCGGAAGAACAGGCCCGGCAGACGGCGAATGTCAAGCGCTTTCTCAACTGGGTTATCGATTCGCCGGTAACCGTCGGCGAGGACGCCACGGTTAAAGACGTAAAACTTATGATACAACGCTTCAACGTTTCGGGCATGCCGGTACTTAACGTTGACAACCGCCTCACGGGAATCATTACCAACCGGGACCTCCGTTTTTGCCGGGACGACACGCTTCGGGTTACCCAGGTGATGACCCGAAACCCCGTCGTCGTCCGGGGAGAGCCGACCACCGGCGAAGCCAGGGAAAAGTTCGACAGGCACCGTATCGAAAAACTTCCCGTGGTCGACGAGGAAGGCCGCCTGACCGGCCTTATCACGGTGAAAGACATGGAAAAGCACGACCTGTTCCCGAAAGCGGCCACCGACAAAAGCGGCAGGCTTATCGTCGGGGCGGCGGTTTCTCCCCAGGATGTAATGACCAGAATGCCCCTTTTAAAACAGGCAAAGGTCGATTTTGTCGTTCTCGACACCGCCCACGGCGATACGAAAAACGTTATGGACGCCGTCGCCGAAATCAAGAAAAAATTCGCCGTTCCCGTTATCGGGGGAAACGTGGCCCGCAAAGACGGAGTCCGCAGGCTTATCGAAGCCGGGGCCGACGCCGTCAAAATCGGTATCGGGCCCGGTTCTATCTGTACTACCCGTATCGTGGCCGGTATCGGGGTGCCTCAGTTCAGCGCGGTCTGGGACTGCGCCGAAGAAGCGTCAAAGCATGACGTCCCGCTAATCGCCGACGGAGGAATCAAATTTTCGGGCGACATTGCCAAAGCTATCGGCGCCGGGGCCGACGCGGTGATGATAGGAAGCCTCTTCGCGGGACTCAAAGAAGCGCCGGGAAAGGAAATCCTTTTTGACGGCAGAATTTACAAGGAATACCGCGGCATGGGCAGCCTGGGGGCCATTAACGACGGCTCCGGAGACCGGTACCAGATAGGTAAAGACGAAACGCCGGTTCCCGAAGGAATAGAAGGCAGGGTCCCTTACAAAGGTGAATTAAAAAATTACCTTTTCCAGCTTGTGTCCGGCCTCCGCAAGGGCATGGGTTACTGCGGATGTAAAACCATCGGCGAGCTGAAAAAATACCGGAAATTTGTCAGAATCACTTCGGCGGGATGGCGGGAAAGCCACGCCCATGACGTCGCGATTACCCAGGAGTCGCCAAACTACAGCCGCGGTTAGTGTTCCACCAAAAAACAGCTATGAATTACCGGGAACGGGAAGCTCCCTAACTATCCGGCTGACAATCCGTGAAGAGTGTTTCGACGCTACGGGAAGGAATTCCTCAAACGCGGCGGGAGACTCTTTTCCGGCGACATCCGAAATGGAACGGATAATGACGGCGGGTATCCCAAGAAGCAGGCAGGTATGGGCAATGGCCGCGCCTTCCATTTCGACCGCCAGTATATCGGGAAAAAGCCGCCGGGCCGCCTTTATCCGCTCATCCTGATGCATAAAAACATCCCCCGAGCCGACAATGCCGCGGCGGTAGTTGAAATTTTCGGGAAGAAGCGCTTCCGCTTTAAGCGCCTTAACCGCTTTTTCGGCGGCGTCAATAAGTTTTTCCGGCGCCCTGAAAATCGCGGGTTGTCCCGGAACCTGACCGGGTTTGTAGTTAAAACCCGTTACATCCACATCATGATACATAAGACCCTCGGCGATTACGGCGTCGCCGATATTGAGGGAAGTATCTATGCCGCCGGCGGAACCGGAGTTGATCACCAGAGAGGGTTTGTAATTGTGAATCAAAAGGGCGCAGCCTACGGCGGCGTTTACCTTGCCGATACCGCAGCGAAGAAGCGCCACGGGTTTTCCCTCAAGGACGCCGGAAAAAAATTCGAAGCCCCCTTCGGTCACGCTCTCCGTATGTTCCATTGACGCGCGAAGCAGAACGACCTCTTCTTCCATCGCGCCTATCAAGCCAATCATGTTACAAGACTAGTAAAAACGGGGTTCCTGTGCAATGGTACGATTATGAGCGATATCGTTCTCGCGGCAATCAACGCCAAATGGATTCATCCGTCCCTGGCCCTGCGGCTGCTCAAGGCAAACCTTGGCGAATATGAAAGCCGCTGCGAAATCGTCGAGTTTGCCCCGCGTCAAAGCCTTGAAGAAAAGCTTGGTATCCTTGCCGGTTTCAGGCCGAAGATACTGGGGCTTTCCGTTTCAATCTGGAATCACAAGGCGAGTCTCGAACTGCTTGGGGCGCTGCGGGAACCCGGAAAAAACAATCCCAGCAGGGGCCTCCCAACGGAGGAACCAGGCGGCCCCGGCCCGCCCGTCGTCGTGCTTGGAGGACCGGAGGTGTCTTGTCTGCCGGAAGAATCCGAAATTATCCGTTACGCCGATTTTGTGATCCGGGGTGAGGGCGAGGAGGCTTTCGCGGAACTCTGCGGGCGTCTTTTGAACGGGGAAAAACCCCGTTCCCGGTTCATCGACGGCCGCGCGGCGGATTTGGCCGTCCTAAACCCGGCGTACCGTCTTTATTCTGATGAAGATCTGCGGCGCAAGCTTGTCTATGTGGAAGCCTCAAGGGATTGTCCGTTTGCCTGCGCGTTCTGCCAGAGCGCGATTAA
>JAIRSC010000187.1 GCA_031255645.1 Treponema sp.
CCATCAGCGTCTGTCGTCTTCGAATCAATTAGTGCCGGGGCATTGTTATAGAGCTCCACAGTTGCCCCCGCGATAGGGTTTCCGGTATCGCTTGCGGTAACAATGCCGGTGATGGTGTAGGGGCCAACAGTAATCGTTTTAATGAATCTTTTAGTATAGTCATCATTAGCAGAGATGTTGTTGTCGGAAATACACCAGCCAGAGGGAAGGGGCAAATTATTCGCGCCTGCGAAGCCAATAGTGAGTGCTGCGTCCTCGCTGATGTTAGTTGGTGAGGTAGGAGCGGTTGCGCTTAAGGTATAAGCGCCGCTGCCATTCGGGGTACTGGTAAACGAATTAGCCTCAAATGAACCGCCCACTGCTCCTATGGTGAGCAAGGGGTTTCGGAGATCGACCTGAAGCGTGCCTTCAAGATTCCCGCCTGACGGGACACTTGGCGGCAAAAAGAAGGCTGCGTCAATGGAGAACAGAGTTATGGTTACAGGATTCTCACCCACAACAAGTTCCTTGTTTTGAACATACCCGCTGCCCAATAAGTATTTGGACGTTGATGTCGAAGGAATGTATCCGGCCAGAACCAGGATGTCGTAGGCCCCCGCGGGAACATCGAAAATACGGGTACTGTCGATGGAAGTAAAGTCAAACGTGTAGACTTGACCGCCGCTCTCTTTAAATACCGCCGTATAGGTATTGTCATATTGCATTGCGTCAGCCAGCGGGACGAGGTCGCCCGTGATGGTTCGCGCGCCGGAATTTGAACCGGTGTTCAGGGAGACCCGCGCCATTCCTGGAGCGGCGGCTGTTTTAGGTTCGTTAATGAATGCGGTACAACCTGCAAGAATTGATAAAACCGGTAAAACAACAAAAAAATTCACAATCGTCTTCATATCTGCCATCTCTTGCGTTTAAAGTCCTGGGGACTATTATTTTATGCCGCCGCCAAATGCGGCGAACTTTAGCGCTAATCATTACCCCACTGGACCATGAAGCCATTACCGCTTCCCCCGGGATTGTCAGTTTTATTTCCCGGCGCTGTTCCCGATATAAACTCAAATGCTACGCCCTGTGGAAACCCGGGGGTAAAAGCGGCGATAATGCTTTCGGCGGGGCCTTCAAAGCCTGAAGGAGATTTCGTGTCCACGGCGCCGGTTCGGCCTCCGTGGACGGAAACAGCCGCTCCCGTACCGGTAAGAGTGTATCGGACAAGGCCTTCTGTTACGCTCAGATTCACAGGGTCAAGGTCAAATACCGTTCCCCGGACGGAAGCGATAGCCGCCGGTGTTCGTATGGTAAAATCTGTTTTACCGCCTGTCGGAGGTCTGACTTCGGCGCGGATACGGCCTGTCCGCAGGGACAAGGCCGCCATGTCATTTGATTGACTGTGGATAAGTTCATCCAGGGTCAGACTGGTGAGAGGCCGCACGGTAACAAGCGATTCGCCCAGGACAAGGATCGCCGTACTTTTAAAACTCGTTGAAATTGAAGTGTCATTTTCTATAAGCATCCCCGCTTCCGCGCTTATCCAATCCGCCCTACCGGGTAGTTTTATTTCAACTTTACCGGTAATTTCGCGGATAACAGCGCCGCTTCCTGCCGCGGTGTTTGCGTTCTGCGCGTACAGGGAAATCTGTACCGCCAACAACATAAAAACGATTCTAAATACGGTATTCATCTTTAAGCTCCTATACAATCTTTAGAATGAGAGCGCAAGGCCCAATGAGAATCTCGCCTTTACAGAAGTATCTCCCGCAAAGGCGTTTCCGGTGGAAGGAATAAAAACACCGGCCCCTGCCTGCAGCACAAGATCAGGGAAGGGAACAAATACTGCATTCACAAGTAATTCGCTGCCCAGGGCGCTGCCGCCGGACGGATCAAGAGCGGGATCGGAAAAACTCGTTTTATCGGTACGGAAAAAATACGCGCCTTTAACTTCTATCGAAAACGATTCTATTGGACGCAGGGTATAGGCTAGACTGAATCTCGCCAAACCGGAAAAAACCGGCGTTAATACAAAAGCCTGTTCCATGGTAGTAATCGGCGTAAAGGCGCCGATTTGATCGTTCCCGCCGGAAGCCGCCGCCGCGCCGAAACTGATAAGTCCGGGAAGCGCCCCGCCGAACTCCCGGTAGACATCGGCCCTACCCGCGTAACTTATTTCGGGTTTATCGTTTTCGGAATTTTCAAGAAATCCAAGGACGCCGGCAAGGGTAAGGGAAAGTTTTGGCAGGGGGCTCAGAGATGTTTTAAGAACGGCGTATTGGGTATGCGTCTTTGAATCCCTGTCGTTCAGGTCAAATTGGGCGAGGACCTCCAGATCGGCTGAATCAATAAAGCCGCCAAAGGGCGGAGTTGAAAAAGACAGGGAGCCGATTACGCGGCGGCTGGCAAAATAAGCGCCGGAATCGGCATAATCAAGCAGGTCGGCGGTATTTATCGTGATATGCGCGCTTTCTTTGTGGAGCAGCCCCGTATAAAAGCCGGCGGCGGAAAAGTGGAAACCATTTGCGATATACGCGGCATTAAATCCGTCAAAAAGTCCTGACGCGATAAAACGTGAATCATCGTTCCATTGAATCCTTCCTGCCTCAAGAAAAAAAGCGGGCGCGGGTTTGAAGGCGGCGGAAAAACGGGAAACTTCGAAAAGCGGGTTTCGCCATTTGCCGGGATCATCCGTTTCGGAAAATGCCTTTTCAAATTCGTCAATAAGGCTGATGGAAAAATAAAGGTTCATGTTCTCGACGGGGGAAGCGGCAAACCAGGGTACGGCTTTTGCCCGGTAAGTGAAGATATTTTCGCCGTCCGCAAGGGTAAGATTCGGCGTTTGGGTAAGGATAAGGCCAAAATCCACGCCGGAAACGGGTACGATGAAACAGAGCAGCGCCGCGTATAGAAATAACGATATTTTCATCTGTCCGCTCCTGTATGATCCAGAACGCGGCCAAGAATCAAAAGAAGCCGCTCGCCCGAAACGCTTAACGAGGGATCGTTTCTTCCCTGAACGATTTTCCGGTAGGCAAGCTCCCGGTAGGCGTAACGGGGCCCGGGGAAAAGGGCATAACAAAAGCCCGATTTCATGTTAAACGCCTTCATTAATAAAAAGGAAAGCTGTCCCAAATTGATCGCCGCCTCCGGTTTCGCCGATTTGGGGAGCGCCCCCATTTCAAGGGCTTCTTGATAAGCCGTTTCCGGTAAGGGATCGGGAACGGCGAGGCCCGCGGCTGCAAGCGTTACGGCGCAGGCCGTCTCGAACGAAACGGCCTCTGCTTCAAGAAGATCGTCAATCATGCGGGCTGTCTGGGCGGGAAGCGCCCCGGCGGATGCCAGAAACAGGGAACATAGCACAAGGTACCGTTTACAAATATTCATAATAAAAATCCTTTTACTGTTTCTCTAATCTATCACCCTTTGAGCGGGAATGTATTAGCCATTTGGCTATTTATTTTTGAAAAGAAT
>JAIRSC010000191.1 GCA_031255645.1 Treponema sp.
GGGAATTATTTTCATTTCCAGTGAAATGCCCGAACTTATCGGCGTCTGTGACAGGATTCTGGTTATGAACGAAGGCCGGATAAACGGGGAATTCAAGAAAGGCGAAATGGATCAACACGCGATTATGGCCGCCGCGGCAGGCATATAGGGGAACGGGAGACAAACAATGTACTACAAGTCGGATTGGGGAAAGGCAAAAGCGAACCTTGAAGCTTTCTGGAAAGGCGAGGACATAGGGCGTCCCTGCATGGCCGTCTTTGCGCCGCGGGATGAAAACTGCATGCGGTTTCCCGAATTACATCACGGCGCATGGACCGGCAGTATGAAGGATATCGCGGACGACGATACCGAAAGCATGTACCGCTGGTGGACCGATCCGGACGAAAACCTTAACCGCATGAAATTCTGGTTTGAAAACACGTATTTCGGCGGCGAGGCTATACCCGCGACCTATGTCAACTGGGGCGCGAGCGCGGCGGCGGCGTTTTTCGGCAGCCCGCCCGGCTTCAATAAAACCAGTGTCTGGTATCCGGCGGTTATTGATTCCTGGGAAGACTGGAAATGGGAGTTTGACGAACGTACTAACAAGTGGTGGAACATAATCCGGGATATAACCGCCCGCCTTGCCGAAAACGCGCGGGGAAATTACCTGGTCGGTATGCCTGAATTCGGGAACGCGATGGATAATCTTTCCCTTATGCGGGGCATGGATAACCTTGCCATAGACTGCCTTGAGTACCCCGAGGAGATAAAAAAAGCGATTGATTTCATGGACGCTTACTGGGTGAGTCTCCATGAAAAATTATATCACTTTCTGCTGCCTGTCAATGAGGGCGGAGGAGTCCTTCCCTGGATGAGCCTGTGGGCGCCGGGCCGGATCGACCAGCTCGCCTGCGATTTTTCAAGCGTCGTTTCCCCGGATACGTTCAGGGAAGTTTGTGTTTACGATATTGAGACTATGGGTAAATGGATGGAGTACGGCATGTACCATTTGGATGGCCAGACCTGCATGCGCAACATGCTTGATATACTACTGACCATAGACTGCGTAAAGGCAATTGAATTTACTCCCGGCGCCGGTTCTCCCCCGACCTACACGGCGGAATATATACCGCGCTACCAAAAGATACTTGAAAGCGGGCGCAGGCTTTACCTGCTGGCGGATCCGGGAGAAGTACAACTCCTTTGTGAAGCATTGCCTTCCAGGGGGCTTTACCTTTGCAGCTTTGCCGACAGCCGCCGTGACGCGGATATCATGATAGAGAATACCTATCAATGGTGTAAAAAATAGGCTTGTCAAGGACACGTTGAGAAACGCCAGGTCTTTCAGCGCGTTTCCAGCAGAGACATATTCCCGTTATTTTGCCCGGCGATCAGCGCCGCGCCCGGCGCCGCCATTCGTTCCCGTGATGTCATATCACTGTCCTTCCAAAAACGATACGAGTTCGGCCATCGTACAAAGCGAGGCCTGGGAACCGAAACGGGACGCGGCCAGCGCGCCGGCGGCGTTTCCCCAGCGCATGGCTTCTTCCACGGTTTTTCCCCGCGCCAGGGCAAAACAAAGGGCGCCGTTAAAAGCGTCTCCCGCGGCGGTTGAATCTTCCGGCTTTATCTTGAACGCCGGCGCAAAGGATTCGCTTCCCCGCGGCGAATAATAACAGCCCGCTTCTCCCAGCGTGATAATCACTCTTTCCGCGCCCAAATCGTGCATCTTGGCGGCGGCGCGTTTTCTCCATTCTTCGGCGTCGTACTCGTTCTGGCCAATACCGGAAATTTCTTCCGCTTCGGTTTCGTTGGGGGTTAAAAGAAAAACCTGTTTTAATACTTCCGAAGAAATTTTCGCGGCCGGAGCGGGGTTCAGTACTACCGGTTTGCCGTGTTTGGCGCCAAGTTCCACCGTCTTTTCCATTGCCTCTGTTGTCGTTTCAAGCTGAGTCAAAACGACATCGGCTTCGGCTATGGAACTTTCCGCGGCTTCCACATCCGCCGCGGAACAACGGCCGTTTGCCTGGGGGACCACGATAATGTCGTTATGTCCCTGCTCGTCCACATGGATCGCGCAGAGACTTGTTGCCGTTTCTTTATCCCTTGTAATGTATTTGGTGTTTATCCCTTCCTCTTTGTGGCGTTCAAGCAAAAAATCGCCCATAAAATCACATCCTATCCGGCCTATCATCGTTACGCCGGCGCCCAGCCGGGCAAGCTGTACCGCCTGGTTTGCCCCTTTTCCGCCGGAAAACATACCGAATCCGGTACCGATTACGGCCTGTCCCACTTTCGGCAAAACCTTTGCTTTGGTGATTAAGTCGAATATCATACTGCCCTGAACAACAACTTTAACCGTTCCCATTAGCGTCTCTCCTGTGCTTTCCTATTGTGATACACACCAGTTTTTTTGACAAGGCCGATCGCAAAACGGTAATTGTCAAGACTCGTCAAACTCTTCGTGTTCACAAGCCCACAATGCGTTCATATATCTTCCTCCGCTATGTCGCCCCATTCGGCAAGTTTTCTGTGGAGGGTTTTTCTGCCTATCTTCAGCGTTTCCGCCGTTTTGCTTTTGTTGCCTTTAAAGAAACCCAGCGTATCACGGACAATG
>JAIRSC010000211.1 GCA_031255645.1 Treponema sp.
TTTGATTGCGGGAAAAATCAGGCGATCCGAATCGGCGAAATCAAGCGTTTCCAGCTCCGCGAGCGTTACCCAGCGGTATTCCGAATGTTCTTTGAAGGAAAAGTCTTCGCCCCGCAATGTAACCCGCAGCGCGCTCAGGAAAAAGCGGGTGCGCCCGTGCGTAAACCGGGCTTCCCCAATCTGTTCTCCTACTTCCACGGGAACCGAAAGTTCCTCAAGGTATTCGCGCCTGAGAGCGCCGGCGCGGCTTTCTCCGGGCCTTACCTTGCCGCCGGGAAATTCCCATTTGCCGCCAAGCCCGCCCCCCGGCCGGCGCCGGGCGACAAACAGCCTGTTCCCCTTAACGGCGACGCCGGCTACGGATTCCCGTTCCCGAAGTTCCGCCATTGCCGCCTAGAGAAACAGGATCGGATAAAACACAAAATGCAGCACCGCGGCGCCGATAAAAAAAGAGCCCGCCGCCTTTTTGTTTTTTTCAATAATGGAATCAAGCTTTTCAACCGCCTCGGAACGCAGCGTAGTGTGGTTCCGGTAGTATTCGAAGGCCAGGACAAAGCCCCCGGCGAGGTTTGCCAGGGCGGGGACAAGATCGCCTATAACCGGGATATTTCCCGCCATTGGGGAAAGTATCTTGAGGAGGCCGGTAAAAACGGAAATTACGCCAAGCACGAGCCTGAAAACCCCGTTATCGAAGCTGAATGAAAACCCTTCTTCCCGAATTTCTTCTTTTCGGAACGCCAGAATATAGCCCGACGCGGCGTTACAAAGAATCGATAAAAAATAAAAATGAGGCATGGTAAGAGTATAACATTATCCAGGCAAAAGGTCTACAGGCGGAAAGCCAGAACACTAGCGGGGATTGACCTTGAAGAGGGCCGTCGTTTCATTCAGGACGGTCAATACCAAAAGGGTTTTTCCTGTCATGGGCACGGTAAAACGGTATTCCTCTTCTTTTTCAAGGCTGAAGTACAGGGTTTCCAGATACATCGTATCCTGGGTTCCCTGAACGGAAACGGCAATGTTAACCGCCCCCGTGTAGGGATCCAGGCCGGCGATGGTTTTTTCCACGGTTATATGGGATTGGTCCCCTTCCCTGACCGCCGAAACGGCGATCTCCGTATCCAGAATCCGCGTTCTGCCGTTGTTGTTCAGCGCCGAAAACAGAATCATGGCCGCGCAGATGATGATAATGGAGAGAAACACAAAGCCCGACGATTTGTTTGCCACAAGGCCGCGAAACAGGCCCGTCTTTCGCGGAGAGCCCGGTTGGTTAAGGGCGCGGACTTCCGGCGACGCCCGTTCCAGCCGCCGTTCGCGGGAATAGTAGAACACGAGCCTGCCGTCGTCGTAATCCGCTTCGTCGTAATTCGCCCCGGAAGCCGAAGCGTTCTTTTTTTCCTCATCGCTCATAACGATCCCCCGTCAAAACGTCGTTTCGCAGCCAGGCTGAACCGGCGATACGCGCGGCGGCGCCCGCAAGTTCCGCCGGATCGCTGAACACGGTTTTTCTCCGGCGGCCCGTTTCCTCAAGCAGGGAAACCGCCGCGACGGCGGCGGAAAACAACGCGGCCGTGGAAAGCCCGTCCCCCGCCGCAAGACGCGCTGTAAGACGCGCCGCGATACCCGCGCAGAAACCCGCCAAAAGATCACCGCTGCCCCCTGCCGCGAGCGCCGGAATCATCCCGTCCACATAGGCCAACGGCTCCGGGCCGGGAGAGGCGATAATCGTTACATGGCTTTTGAAGACCAGCACCGCGTTTAGTTCACGGGCCATATCCGCGACAAGGCGGGGTTTCGCGAGAAGCGTTTCCTTTTCCGCGCCGCTCAGGGCCGCGAGCTCGCCGGGGTGGGGCGTAAGGATCGTCATTCCGTTAAAACGCGGCGTTTTTCCGCGAAGACGGAAATAGTCCTTCGCGAGGAGTATGCCGTCCGCGTCAAGTATCAGGGGAAGGCCGCCGGCTTCTTCCGCGAGCGCCGTTTCAAGCGTTTCGAGGCGGCGCTTGTCCCTGCCCCAGCCGGGGCCGAGCAGCAGGGCGTTGGGCCTGAACCGCGTTTCGGGCGCGGCCTCCGCTTTGGAAGCCGGGACGACCATAACCCCGCCCGCGCCGGCCGCGGCCACGGGGTACAGCGCGTCGTCAACGATGAGCCTGACCAGCCCCGCGCCGGCCGCCGACGCGCCGGCCGCGGCGATGCGGCCCGCGCCGCAGCTTCCGTAATCGCAGGCGTGTATTTCGACAAGGCCCCGGCTGTACTTGTAGGCGCCGGGCGGGACCGCCGGAACA
Organism: Treponema sp.; assembly: GCA_031255645.1. Classification (GTDB taxonomy): domain Bacteria; phylum Spirochaetota; class Spirochaetia; order Treponematales; family Breznakiellaceae; genus JAIROH01. The sequence continues at coordinate 2,283 of JAIRSC010000211.1, forward strand.
AGGGCGCGGGCCGCCTTCCAGCCGAAAAGAAGGGCAGGCGCGCTTTCCGGGGCCGGCCTGCGATCCGGGCCGGGAGCCCGGTCGTCGCGGCAGGCAAGAAGCCGCTTTGGAAAGATACCGGTTACCGTGACGATTCTTCCGCAAAAGCTTCTCAGCGCGGGCGTATAAACCGCCCTTTTGACCGGCTCTATGGCAAGGGTTAGATCGGCGCGCAGGACGGGGCTGCCCGGAACAAAGTCGTCGCCGCAGCCCGAAGGCACGTCGATGGACACGACAAAAGGAGCGGCGGAACGCGCGTTAAGGGCTTCCGCCATTTCCAGGGGAACGCCCCCAAGGGGGCCGGCAAGGCCGGTTCCCGCTATGCCGTCTATGACAAGCTCCGCGTTTTCGACAAGCCCTTCGCGGCTAAACGAATCCGTGTCGTTCCACAGGTAAAGCGCCGCGCCCATGGCCGTGACGGCGGTTATCGCCATGGAACGGGGGCTTGTTTCCCCGCCGGCGTCTTTGCTTATAAGAACCGCCGAGGTTTTTTCATCACAGAAGCCTTTGAGTAAAAGCGCCCTGAGCATGACAAGGGCGTCCGCCCCGTTGTTTCCGGGGCCGGCCATGACCAGAACCGGAACGGGTTTTTTCCGAAACAGCCGGGACTTTTTAACGGCATCCGATGCCGCGAATTTCAGAAACCGCCGCGCGCAGGCCCTGCCCGCGGCTTCTACCAGGGCAAAGGGGCTTAAACCCCAGGACAAAGAGGCTTCCCGGTCGATAAACGCCGCCGTTTCGGAGGAAACAAGCCTTGCGGCGGGCATCGCGGAAGAAGCCGGCTTCACAGGCCTATTTCCCCCAGCAGGCGGTCCGTGCGCCACCATACGAACCGCGCCTCCCAGTTGGTCGCCACAAGCCCGGACAGGATGCCTTCCGCCGAAAGGTTAAAGGTGTTGTATTCAAGTTCGTCGTTCCGTACCTGAATAAAGCCGAGACGCTGGTCGTTCGAATCCGCCGTCAGCACCAGAAGGGAGTAGCCGCCGTCTACGGGAAAATAGAGAAACACCCGGTCGTCTTTTATCGCCCCAAGCATAAAATAAAACAGCCGCTGGGTAACTTTTTGGTTGTTTTCCGTGGTCGTGTACTCAAAAAACGGAATGTCCATCGACGCTTCGTAAGCGCCGGTTTCCACGTTCATAATCCAGACAAGCGAGGAATCGGGAACCGCCGGGCCGTCGGCCGCCGCGGAGTAGTAGTCTACTTTTAAAAACAGCTTTCTGCTGTCGGGAGAGACGGCTATCGAATCCATCGAGGAAAAGGAAATGTTCCTGCCCGCCGGAACGGGAATGCTGTCCCGTTTTAGATGTACCAGATACAGGAGGATTCCTTCCGAATTGAACCAGTAGATGTTCCAGCCCGTTGAAAGAAGAGAGACGACGGCGATTTCGTCGTTTACCGAGGCGTGTATTCCCGCTATGCGGGGAAAGGGCTTTCCGCCTGTCCCTTCCTGTCCAAGAAAATCGACAAAGCGCCCCGAATCGTTGAAGCGGAGTACCACGGTATCGAGCAGGGTTTTGTCTTCGCTGTCAAAGCTCTGCCGCTCTTCTTCCGCCTTGTCCGCCGCGTAGATATACTTGCGGGAATCCACGGTGATGGCGCCCGGCTCCCTTAGCGGGTGGGCGATGGACCAGCGGGTCGCTACGCCTTCGTCCTCGATGCCGTGGCGCAGGGTTATCGGCGGGGGGTTGTCGGAATCGTTGTAGATTACAAAGAGCAGGTCCCCAAACGAGGTATAGCGGATAATTTTTTTCCCAAGGGTGTCGGATATGTAAAAAAAGCCGTCTCTCATGGCGAGGGCCGCCCGGTGATCGGAAACGACGTTTCCCATGTTGGAAAGGTTTACCTGATTATCCAGCGGCCCGATTTCAAGGCTGAAAAGGTCCGCCCGCGCCAGTGAGGAAATTCTTCCCCGGGCGCAGGAAGAAAGGAAAAAAAGGCCGGCTGTAACGGACAAAACAAGCAGGCCGGACGTGAATCGCTTCATTACCGCCATCGTAGCATTTTTTCCGCCGGCAGTCCATCACAATACAAAAGCGTCCGGACAGCCCGGACACGCTTCCGGGCGGTTCCGG
>JAIRSC010000228.1 GCA_031255645.1 Treponema sp.
ACCGTCAGCGGGAACACCGCAAGCGACGGCGGCGGTGTAGTTGTGGATACCGGCGGTGTCACTATGGAGGGCGGAACCATTGGCGGCAATACCGCGGCCTCCGGCGGCGGCGGGGTACATGTTGTCGGCCATTTCACGATGAGCGGTGGAAGCGTCACCGGGAACGCCGCCGGCAGTACCGGCGGCGGGGTACATGCTGCCGGCAATTTCACGATGAGCGGGGGAAGCGTCAGCGGGAACGCCGCCGGCAGTACCGGCGGCGGGGTGTATGTTACCGGCAGCGGCAATTTCACGATAAGCGGTGGAAGCGTCGGCGGCAACACCGCGGCCTCCGGCGGCGGCGGGGTGCTTGTTACCGGTCCGAGTTCCTCCTTCAAGATGAGCGGGTCCGCGGCGGTGCATACCAATAACCCGGTGCGGCTCGATTCCGGCAGGGTTATCACCCTTTCCGGGTCTTTAAGCGCGAACCCCGCCGCGAATATCGAAACATCGAGTACCGGAATCCTGGTGCTGGGCGACGATCCGGGAACCCCAGACAACGATATAACCGACGGCGACAATTACAAAAAGTTCTGGTTGAACGGTCAAAGTAACGCGGCGGGGAATAAAATCGATTCTTTCGGGAGAATCCTCTCACTATAAAAGCGCGGGCTTCCGGCGTTTTGGCAGCCCGGTCCGGGCCCCGGGAGGGTTCTTCCGGCGATGTGGGGGCGTGCTCCATGCCCTGGTCAAGCTCTTCCAACGGTGTGGAGACTCCTTCCAAACAGTAACTACCGGTATAATATTCCTCTGTCCATGCTTAATTTTAATAGCCACGGCCTTTTCACGGCAAGCAATTTTTGCTACGATATCTCCTCACGGTATACGAAAGGCAGGTATTAGGTAAGAAAAAAGGAGGCTTTTTTGTCCGACGCCGCGCCGGTAACGGCACAGGTCAGGGTCCGCAGACCCATCGGGGCCAAGCTCGTAGGCATCATCTCCACGCTCCTCCTCCTCTCGCTGGGGGCCATTACGCTCCTTGTGTCGGTGATGGTTTCCGCCGACGTGCGGATTACCGCGGAAGACAACAACTTTACGCTGAACCTCCGCTCCTCGGCGGAGGCGGAAACGGCCCTGAAGGCGGTCCGGGACGAGGCCCTGCTGCTGCTGGACACCCTGGAGCTTCTCGAGCCCTACCCGGAACGCGCCCGGGCCGCCTCGGCCCTGTTCTTCGCCCACAACCCCGGCGTCGCGGCAATCGCCGGCGCGGACAGCCTGGTTAACGAGGCGTTTTTCCGCGATTCGGGGCAAATAGACAGGTTTATCGACGCCGAAAGAGCGGCCCTGGAACAAAGCCGCGCCGGGGAAACCCTCCTCCGCAACGGGACGCCGTTTTTCGGCCTGCCCCTGCTGGCCCTGTTCTTCCCCCGGGAAGACGGCCCCCGCGTCGCGCTCTTTTCCCCCGAAGCCCTGGCCGGAACCTTCGGCGCGGGGACAAACCTTTCGTTCCTCGTAAACGACCGGGGCGACCTCTTGATTCACCCCGACAACAGCCTTACCGCCGCCGGAACAAACATGGCCGCCGATCCCTTCGTCAGGATGATGCGGGAAAGCGGGGAGGCTAACCTCCAGACCCGCTATACCGGCGAAGACGGCAGGGAGTACCTCGGCGCGTTCCGCAAACTGTCCCTGGCAAACGCCGCGGTCGTCACCACCGCCGAATACGCGGTGATTTTCGAGGGGACAAGCGCCACTACGCGGCGCAACCTCTTCCTCTCCGGGGCGGTGCTCTGTAGTTCCGTGCTGTTCATCTGGTTCTTCTCCAAGACAATCAGCGCACCCCTTAAAAACCTGGCCGCCGCGGCGGAGCGGATCAAGAACGGCGAATTTGAGCAGAAGCTCACGGCCCGGGGAAAGGACGAGATCGGCCTTCTGACCGAACGCTTTACGGAGATGGGCCGGGGCCTCGCGGAACGGGAACGGCTGCGGGACAGTTTCGGCCGCTTTACCAACAAAACCGTCGCCGAGCGGGCCATGCGGGGGGAACTTGCCCTGGGGGGCGAGGCAAAACACGTAACCGTGTTCTTTTCGGACATCCGCTCGTTCACGGCGATTTCGGAAAAGCTGGAACCGGCGGAAGTGGTGGAATTCCTCAACGACTACATGACCCGCATGGTGGACTGCGTGGAAAAGACCGGCGGCGTGGTGGACAAATTTATCGGCGACGCGATTATGGCGGTCTGGGGCGCTCCCGTCTCCGCCGGCTCTCCCGCCCGGGACGCCCTCAACTGCGTCAAGACGGCCCTTATGATGCGCTCGGTTCTCTATCAGTTTAACCGGGGGCGCGGCGGGGACAAAATGCCCGTCATCAGGATAGGCTGCGGGATCAACACCGGGGACGTGGTAGCCGGTCAAATAGGATCGAGCCGGCGCATGGAGTACACGGTTATCGGCGACGCGGTCAACCTGGCGAGCCGCACCGAGGCGCTGAACAAGCCGCTGGGAACGGATATCCTTGTCACCGAAAACACCTTCGCCCTTATCGGCAAATACCTTGTCGCCAAAGAAATGCCGCCGGTTACGGTAAAGGGAAAGAAAAAACCGGTAAGGATGTTCGCGGTGATAAGCCTGCGCGGCGCGGAAGGAGCCGCCCGCAAACCGGCGACGCTGGCGGAACTGCGGCGGATTCTGGGTATTCCCGTCCCGGAAATGGACAAAGTGGATGTCAATGCGAAAGAACGGAAATACAAAATCCAGGGTGGTTGACGCGCTGGTGATCTGCGCCTGTCTGCTGGGAACGGCGGCCTTTCTGCTGCTGTTCTACAGGGATTTAAACCGCTCCCTCCGCCGCCTTGACGAACAGCCCGTCGGCGTTATCGCGTCCAGCAGCAGGGCGGCCCTGCGGCGTTTCCAGGATCGCGTCCTCTGGGATCGGCTGCAAAAGGAATCGCCGGTCTACAACGGCGACTTCATCCGTACCGCGGAACACTCACAGACCGTCCTCGCGTTTTCCGGCGGGGAACTTGTCGGCATTTCGGAGAACAGCCTTGTCCGTATCTTTGACGGCGCGGAGGGCCCCCGGATTGACTTTGCCAGGGGGAACATCAGCGTCTACGCCGGAAGCGGAGAGGGCCTTGTCGTCTCTTTCGGCGAAAACCGGATACAGGCCGCCGCGGGTTCCGTGCTCAACCTCGACGCCGGGACCGGGGAAGAGAGAGGCTTCAGCCTGCGGGTAATCGAGGGGGAAGCTTCCTTCGCCGGCCCCGCCGGGGAGCGGGAACTGCCGGCGGGAACGGCGCTCAGCCTCGGCGCGGAAGGAACGGAGATCGTGGAAACCCTGACCGCCGTTCCTGAACAGCCGGACTTCTTCCTCGTCCCGCCGGATGCCCCCGCGCCGGTTTCCCCGGCCCCGGAAGCGGTTTACTACTACCAAAGCGATCCCCCGGAACTGCGCTTCCAGTGGAGCGCGGCGGAAGAGGTTCTCCATTATGTGCTTGAGGCGGCGGACAACCCCGAAATGGCCAATCCGGTTTTGCGGACCGAAGTCCGCTTCAATTCCCTGGTATATTCCGAACTTGCCGAGGGGCGCTGGTATTGGCGGGTGAGGCCGGTGTTTCCCGCCCTGTACCGGGGAACCGCGCCCGCTTCTCCGGCCGTTCCGTTTAGCGTCGTTCAAAGCGATCCGCCGACCCGCTTCGCCGAAGCCCCCGAAACGGAAGCGCCCCCGGTCGCCTCGCCGCCGTCCGCCTCGCCGCCGTCCGCCGCGCCGCCGGTTGTCCCAGCGCCGCCCGTCGTTTCGACGCCCGCTGTTTCGACGCCCGCTGTTTCAACGCCCGCTGTTTCAACGCCCGCTGTTTCGACGCCGCCTTCTCCCGCTCCGACGCCGGCCGCCCCGCGGCCTCCTTCGCCGGCCAATCCGCCGCCGCCCGATCCGCTTCCTCCGGCGGATACGCTTCTTCCGGCCGTTCCGCCGCCGTTTCCCGCCGTTTCGGGACGAAGGCCGGAAAACGGCTATGTGATCAGAGCCGAAACCCTGCGGGAATCCCGGACTGTCGTTTTCAGCTGGAATCCGGTAGCGGGGGCGGACCTTTACTCGTTTACGCTTTTTTACGAGACCGAATCCGGGCCTCGGCGATCCATTGTCGGCTTCGAAGGTCCGGAAACTTCCTATACTCTTGAGGATTTGAGCCTTCTGGATACGGGCCGCTTTGTCTGGCGGGTAGAGGCGCTTGGCCGGGGAGCCGAAGCACGGCGTGGAACCCCCGCCGAAAACCGCTTTATCGTGGACATTCCCCAGCCGGACATACCGAGACCGCGCTCTCCAGAGACGCTCTATGGCAGATAGGCGGAAGCCAGGGGTCTCCGTCTTCGGAAACGCCGCGCCGGTTTTCGGACTTCTCCGGCTGGTTTTCGCGCTGGGCGCGGCGTTTTGTCCGCCGCCCTGTTCCCTTGCCGGACAGGAACTTTCCCCGCCGGAATCCGGGGGATCTTTTTATGTCGAAGGGGCCGGAGAAGACGCGCGGTTTATCCAGCGTCTTGTCTGGGAACGGGCCGAATACGCCTACCTCTATGAGTTCGCGCTGGAAATGGAGAGCGGCGGGGAATACGTTGAAATCCGCCGGGAATTCCGCGCGGAAAATTTTATCGAATTGTCCCTGCCGCCCGGTTCGTACCGCTATCGTATACGGGTCTACAATCTTTTAAACCGTCCGGTGGGGCTTTCCCTCTGGATTCCTTTCCGGGTGCTTCCGGCCCTTCAGCCGGAACTGTACTCGTTTAGCCAGGAATTTTTGCCGGCCGATGACCCGCCGGGCGGCGTGGAGATACGCCTTTACGGCAGGAACATCGTGGAGGGGGCGGAACTGTACCTCAGCCCCGTGGACGCGGACGCGGAACCCGCCATGCCGGAGGCGGTCTTTTTGTCGGGAGAGAGCGCCCGGCTGGTTTTCCGGCCGCCGCCCGCGCCGGGCCCGTACCGGGTATACGTCAAAAACCCCGGGGGCCTGGAAAGTTCCCTGGAAATCGTCGTCGCCGCCCCGCCCGCCGGGGATTCCGGTTCCGGTGGCTCTCCCCCGGCCGAAGCTCTTCCCCGCCGCCGGCCCTTCGACCTGTACGCCGGGGCGGCCTACGCTCCGCTGTTCCCGCTGCACGGGGACTTGTTCGACAGGCTCGGCGGATCCCTGTATCCCGCCGGGGCTTCCCTCCGCATAGCCTGTGTGTTTTGGAAGCCCGCTCCGGGAGACCTGGGCCTGGAACTGGCCCCCTCATGGTTTATGCTTACCGGCGGCGGCGTAACAATCCACATGACGCCGGTTCATCTGAACGCCCTGTACCAAAGATGGCTCCCCGATCAAACGCTTTCCCTTGTCTTCCGTTTGGGCGGCGGGATAAGCCTTGTGTGGGGAACAAACGGCGATGGCCAACATTCCCTGTTTACCTGGATACCTTCGGCCTCCGCCGAAGCCGCCCTCCGCTGGTATCCGAAAGCCCCGGCAAACGCGCGATGGGCCGGACGCGGCGTCTTTTATGTCGAAGCGGGCGCCGGGTACGCGCATATTTTTTCGGTGGATTCCCCGCGGCCGGGCTTTATACGGCCGTTTCTGGGGGCGGGCTGGAAAATATAAACGCGCGGACGAATCCCGCGCTCACCGCGTGTCCGGCGCGGCAGGCGCGGCCGGTTCTTCCCATTTTTTAAGGATATTGCCGGACTTGACCGCGAGGCTTCCGTTTTTGGGATCCGAAAGAGCGCGGATTTCCTCGCTAAGGCCCCGGAAATTGTTGTTCAGGCAGATGTCCAGGGCGTATGATTTTTCTATCACTCCCCCAAGGGCAAAAAAGCGTTTTGCCAGGTCTTCAAGGGCATCCGCTTTGGCCGCGCCGAGAACGCGCAAAAAGCCGTTGTAAAGTGCCGTCTGGTTTTTTGATTTCGCGTAATCCATTTCGTCTATAACCCGTTTCGCGTAGTCCGGCGCGTCGTTTTGAAGGAGCATTTCCGCGGAGCCGATACGGATTCTGTCGCTGTTTTTTCGTTCGCCAAAAAGGCTTTCAAGGACGCCGCGGGCCTCGGCGTTCCCTATCGCGCCCAGGGCTTTTACCGCCTCGTCCCGGACATTGGGAACCTCGTCGTTTTCGCAGCGGAATTTAAGGTAGGGCACGGCTTCTTCAAGTTTCCGGTCGCGGGAAGCCTGGGCCGCCGCGATACGGGCGCGGTAATACGAATCCCGAAAAGCTTCCAGTATGGCCTCGTCGGCCTGTTCCCCCTTAAACGGCCCCAGGGCGGCTATGGCCGAAGCGCGCACGTTGGGATCGCCGGAAGAAGCCGCCGCGAGTATGGCCGGAAGCCCTTCCTCGTCGCCGATACCGGACAGCCCCTCAAGCGCGGCCATGCGCAGGGGAACCCGTTCGTCGTTGTTTTCGGCTATCGAAACCAGAAACGGCACTCCCTTTTTCGAGCCGGTCGATCCCAGGGCGATGATGATTTCCCTCCGGTTCTCGTCGCCGGGTTCCCTGTTGGTATAATAATCCACGAGAAATTCGGCCGTTTTTTCCGGGTCGCCGTTTTTGGCGATTCTTCCGGCGGCCCGTATCGAGGCGTTTATAAAACGGCTTTCCTCGCCTTCGAGAATTTCCACAAGAACCCCGGATGCCAGCGGAGACTCGATCCTTCCCATATAGTCGATGGCCGCCGAAACGGTTTCGACGTCTTCGTCGTCCCGCTCCTCAATGACCCGGACGGCCCGTTCCTCAAGGCCCGTTTTTTTTCTGTCGGCGAAAAAACCGAACACCCCGGTAAGTATGTTTTTGTTTTTGGTTTTTCCCGCGAGAACGGCAAGTTCCCTGTCCACCGGATCTTCGGGAGATTCGGAATCGTCTTCCCGGAGAACGCCCTGTGGACCAGCTCTCTCGGAACGAAGGCTCTTGATAAGGTTGGCGATTTCCGTATCGGTGCCGTAGCGGATAACCGTAAGACGCTGCTCTTCCAGCGACGGAGCGGGCTTTTCCGGGGTTTCCGGGGTTTCGTCCCCGGCGTAAACGGAAAGAACGGCGCACAGGGCAAGCAGCGGCCACGCGAAAAATACGGACTTTTTGATTGAAATCCGGCCTGTTGTTTTTTTCATTCGCATGGCAGCAAACCTCACAATTAAATAATTTCCCTGCGGAACTCATCCTCGTTCATGAGGCAAGGCCCGCAAGATACCCCGCCGCAGACCGCGCTCGCGGCGGGAAGGCTCATCGGGAACCTCCCCGATAACGGCGCAAAAAGTTTTTTTTATACGCGGCAAACGTGCCTTCGTTTATCGCGTTTCGGGCTTCGCTTACCAGATTACGCAAAAAGTACAGGTTGTGGTAGCTTGCCAGCATCGAACACAGTATTTCCCCGGTCTTGAAAAGATGCCGCAGATAGGCCCTGCTGTAGGTTCGGCAGACTTTACAGGAACACTCTTCATCTATCGGCCGTAAATCGACGGTGTTTTCGGCTTTTTTTATCGAAAGCGTTCCGTCGCGGCTAAAAACCCTGCCGTTCCGCGCCGTGCGGGTCGGCAGGACGCAGTCGAACATGTCAATCCCGTTTTCGACGGCTTCAAGGATGTATTCAGGCGTACCGATCCCCATAACATAGCGGGGCTTGTCTTCCGGCAGCAAAGACGCGGTAAAGGCCAGATATTCGAAAAACACCTCCTCCGGTTCCCCGACGGAAAGGCCCCCGACGGCTATTCCGGGCGTGTCCGCTTCGGCGGCGGCGGCGGCGCTTTCTTCCCGCAGGTCTTTGTAAAAGCCGCCCTGGACTATGGAAAAAAGAGCGCCTTCGTAACCGTCCGATTTTGCCAGAAGCCAGGCGTCTTTCGCCCTGGTCAGCCAGCCGGCGGTAATGTCAAGCGCTTTTTTCGCCTCGTCTTTCCCAATCCCCCAGGGGCTGCAAACGTCAAGCTGCATCTGTATATCGCTCCCCAGGATAACCTGCAGTTCCACGGCCTTTTCCGGCGTCAGAAAGTGCCGCGATCCGTCTATGTGGGACTGAAAACACACCCCGTCCCCGGTAATTTTCCTGAACGGCGCAAGGGAAAAAACCTGGAAGCCCCCCGAATCGGTCAGGTAGTTTCCCCGCCATTTGGTAAATTCCCTCAGCCCGCCCGCGGCCGAAATAACTTCCGTTCCGGGCCTAAGGTACAGATGATAGGTATTCGCCAGAATAAGCGTAAAGCCGATTTCCTCCAAATCCCCGTTGGAAAGGGCCTTGACCGTGCCGTTCGTCCCAACGGGCATAAAAACGGGCGTCCGGACCGTACCGTGGGGCAGTTTCAGGATTCCGTTTCTCGCCCCGGAAGAACGATCTTTTTTTGTTATTTCAAATATACTCATTTTTACGCCTGTTTAACATCGACGCCTAGGTTTTCGCGCAGCGCAGCAGGAAAAATCCCGCCGCCACACAGACAAACACGGGAATCCACGCGCCCATAAACGGAGGCAGAATACCGACGCGGGCGCTCATCATCGTAACCATTTCTATGACGTAAAACACGACCGCCGTGCCGAGGCTCGACAAAAGGTTCATAAGCAGTATGTTTTTTTTGAAGCGCCCCCCCATGGTCACCGAAAGAAACACCACGACGAAGGAAACCGTCGAAAAAGAGAAGCGGTGATGATAATCCGTTTTTGCCGCCGCGGACGGAAGGCCGGCGGTCACAAGGTCGCGGACAAGCAGGGCCACGTCGGCCGCCTTCAGGTCTTCCGCGGCGATGGCTCCCCGCCTGAACGTTTCAGGATCGGCGGTAAACCTGCCGTCTTCCTCAAGCGGCAGCATGGTAACAAACTCGCCCCGGTATTCATAGGCCACGGAACCGCTCAAAGACCAGGAAGTCCCGTTCCAGTCCGCCCTGGCGGCCCGGACAAGAGAGACGAAACGGCCGTCTTCGTCCCGCTCAATTATCGTAAGGCCGTTTAAGGTTTCCGAAAGCCTGTCGAAATAATCGACCGCGTAAATAACCCTGCCTTCGTCGGTTTTGATTACCACGTCGGAACTGCTCTGTTGGTCCTGGCTTTGAAGCAGACGCCGGCTCAAATCCTTTTTCACGCGAAGCGTCGGAATAACGGCGTTGTCCTCGAAAAAGAATGAAAAAACCGAAAAAACCGCCCCGATAACAAACAGCGGAACGCAAAGGCGGGCAAAAGGCACCCCGGAACACAGGACCGTGGTAAGCTCGTTCCTCGCGTAAAGGTCGCCCAGCATATAGGCCGAAGAAAAAAGCAGGGAAACGGGCAGGGCGTACAGAAAACTTTTTGGAATATAGTACAGCGAAACCGTAAGTATCTGGGCTATTCCCGCGCCGTTGTTGAGAAAGCGGGTCAGATTGACAAAAAGATCGATAAGAACGACAAGCAGCATAAACATGGAAAGGGAGGCGGCCAATACGGGAAAAAACTGTTTAACAAGATACCTGTCGATAGTCTTCATCAGCGCCGCAGCCTGTACAAAACAAGAATAAGTCCGGCGCCAAGGGAAAGGATATTCGGCAGCCACATGGACCAAAACGGCGAAAAACCAAGCTGGGTTCCCGCCGTCTGGCCGCCCAGAAGCAGGGCCCAGTACAAAACGGAAATAATAACGCCGATTAAAAATCCTACCGTCTGGCCGCTTTTTTTTGCCAGAAGTCCAAGGGTTACGGCGAGAAACACGAAACAAAGCGCGCCGAAGGGAATCGAAAATTTCTTGTAGAATTCAAGCCGGTATATCGAAAGTATCCTGTCCCTTTTCATCGCGGAAACGGTGCTGAGGTTCGCCAGGTATTCGTCCTCCAGGTCTTCGATCCGGCGCCATCCGGAACTTCCCGGTCCGGCGCGCAGGGCGTCTTCGAGAAGCAGGGCCCTGCCGGCCAGATTCCGCTTTTCCCTGTTGATGCCGGCATGCAGCGCCTCTTCTTTTTTTTTGATTTCGACCCGCACGTCCACAGAACTCATTTCCCGCGGCCCCGGATCGTATACCGCCTGTACGGCGTCTTCCTGGGACATTGTGTAGGTAAGCCCGCCGCTTGAGGCGTAATCGTAATTTCTCCGGTCGGTCTCTTTCCCCATTTGGACAAAAGCGTCTTTAAGGTCTATGCTTATCCGGTTTTTTTCCGATTCGCGCAGCGACGCTTCCTTCGACACGATTACCCTTCGTTCCCCTTCGCCCGTTCTGTCGAGGATAATAATGTCGTTTATCGCCCTTCCCGAAACCTGCCCGTTTATGATAACGGTATTTTTAAAGCGTTTGACGGAATTCGACTCAAACTCCAGTCCGGGAGAGGAAACGGCGACTCTGCGGTACAGTCTTGAAAACTGAATGGTCCCGGCGGGAAGAAGAATGTCGTTGGCGCAAAAGGAAAGAACGGAAATGACAATTCCGACAAACAGCGCCGGGCCGATGATGTTCGCGTAGGAGATTCCCGAAGAAAGGAGCACCAGTATTTCGTTGTCGGTGGAAAGCCGTCCTATCGTCATAAGGGTTCCCGAAAGCGAAGCGAAGGGCGCGGCCAGCGCTATAATTGACGGAATGGCGTAAAACACCAAAAGGGCGACCTGAAAAACCGGAACCCGTTTGGACAGAATTTGTCCGGCCATAAGAAGCAGCTGGTTTACGAAAAAAATAAAAAAGAAAAAAAGAAAACAGACGGAAAACGCGAAAAAGGTTTCCTTGACGATATACAAAAAAATGGTTTTTGATAGAAAACGATTCGGTATCTTGTTTGTAGGGCTTCCTGTCATTTTTCAGATTCCCGTGGAGCCAAAACCTCCGTCTCCCCGCTCCGTGTCCGCGAGGGGCCCTTCGCTAAACAGCGCGCGCAGCACGGGGGCGACGACAAGCTGCGCGATTCTGTCGCCGTTTCGTACCGTAAAAGGCTCGTTTCCAAGATTAACAAGGATGACCTGAATCTCGCCGCGGTAGTCCGAATCTATGGTTCCCGGCGAATTGAGCACGGTAAGGCCGTACCTGTCCGCCAGGCCCGAGCGCGGCCTGACCTGGGCTTCGTGGCCCGGCGGCAGTTCCAGGGCAAGGCCCGTCGGAATACGACCGCGGCCCAGCGGGGGCAGAACCACCGGCGACTCGACACAGGCCCTTAGATCCGCGCCCGCCGCGCCCGGCGAGGCGTAAGAGGGAGGCCGGGCGGCGGGGTTGATTTTTACAAAACGTACAGGCGCTTCCGGCCGGGAAAACGCCTGTTGTTCCGGGGCCATCTTCTAGCGGCGGTAACGGCGTTCCCTGTCGTCCCGCCGGCCTTCGTCCCGCCGCCCCGGCTGGGCATCCGCTCCGCCGGGATCGAGGGCGTCTATGTAGGACAGGTTCAGCCTGCCCATCTTGTCAACCTCCACAAGCTTAACCGGAATCTCCTGCCCTTCGTGAAGCACGTCGGAAACCTGGGCTACCCGCTGCCGGGAAAGCTTCGATATGTGTACCAGCCCTTCCTTTCCGGGAAGTATCTCCACGAACGCGCCGAATTCCATTATCCGCCTGACTACGCCGTTATACACCTTTCCCGTTTCGGGATCCGCGACGATTCCCATTACCGCGGCCTTGGCTTCTTCGGCGTCGTGGGCGTTCTTTCCGTAAATGGTAACGGCGCCGTCGTTTTCCGTATTGATCGTTACGCTGTACTGTTCACAGAGGGCTTTAATGTTTTTCCCGCCCGGCCCGATAAGCGCGCCGATCTTGTCCACGTCGATTTTTAGGGTAACGATTTTCGGCGCGAGTTCGCTGATCGAGGAAGAAGGCCCGCTGATCGTGGCGTTCATAATCGACAGGATATGGAGCCTTCCCCGTTTTGCCTGGGCGAGGGCTTTTGCCATAATCTCCGCGCTGACCCCGGCGATTTTTATGTCCATCTGGAAACCGGTTATCCCGTCTTCGGTTCCGGCGACCTTAAAGTCCATGTCGCCCAGATGATCTTCCTCGCCTAGGATGTCCGAAAGTACCGCGTAACGGCTCCCGTCGGTAATAAGCCCCATCGCGATGCCCGCCACGGGCTTTTTCATCGGAACCCCCGCGTGAAGCATCGAAAGGGTTCCCCCGCAGACCGATGCCATCGAGGAAGAGCCGTTCGATTCCATGATTTCGGAAACGACCCGTATCGTGTAGGGAAACTCTTCCTTCGACGGAACCATCGCCAGAAGAGAGCGCCGGGCCAGATTGCCGTGGCCTATTTCGCGCCTGCCGGTACCGAGCCGTCCCACCTCCCCCACCGAATACGGGGGAAAATTATAATGAAGGATAAAGTTTTCCCGCTTGTCCCCTTCAATGTCGTCGTGTATCTGTTCGTCAAAAACCGTACCGAGCGTCGTTACCACGAGGGACTGGGTTTCTCCGCGGGTAAACAGGGCCGATCCGTGGGTCCGCCTGAGTATGCCTATTTCGCAGCTTATGTCCCGAATGTCCTCCGTGCCGCGGCCGTCCACGCGCAGGCCCTTGTCCAGTATCGAGGAACGCAGTATCGTGTACTGCATATCCTCAAAAAGGGCGTCGAAAAGCTTTTTCTGAAATTCATCCTCAAGCTGCGCGGAATATTTTTCGGCGAATTCTTTTTTTACCGCCTTTATCGAATCGTGGCGCAGAACCTTTGTTTTTTCAAAGCAGGCTTTTTCAAGCTTTGGAAAGGCCTCCGCGTATATCGCGTCTTTGTTTTCAAGAGCGTGGGCGTCTTCGGCCAGGGGAAGCTTTTCCTTTCCCGCGAGGCCGCGGAGTTTTTCCTGTAAGGCGCAGAGTTCGCCGATTATCTCCTGGGCTTTTTCCAGCGCGGAAATCATCAGGTCTTCGCTTACCTCGTTCGCGCCGCCTTCCACCATCGTGATCCCGTCTTTCGTACCGGCCACGACGATTTCAAGCCGCGATTTCCCGATTTCCTCGTAGGTGGGATTGACGATAAGTTCGTCCTCTACCGCGCATATCCTGACCCCCGCGACGGGGCCGTTAAACGGTATGTCGGAAATATGCACCGCCGCGGACGCGGCGACAATGGCGAGTATATCGGGCGGATTAACCTGATCCGCCGAAATCGTCGTGGGAACAAGCTGTATCTCCCTGCCGAAGCTTTTGTAAAAAAGCGGTCTCATGGGCCGGTCGATAAGCCGTGAAACAAGGATTTCCCTGTCCTTGGGCCGCCCTTCCCGCTTTATAAAGCCACCCGGTATTTTGCCCGCGGCATAGTACTTTTCGTTATAGTCCACCGTCAGGGGCACGTAGTCGAGGCCCTCGACCGGCTCGGAAGACGAGCAGACCGTGGCGATTACCGCCGATCCGTCGTACTGGGCAAAAACGGCGCCGTTGGCCTGCCGCGCGATCCTGCCGGTTTCCAGAACAAGTTCCTTTCCGGCTATTGTATGTGTTACGGTTTGCATCATTTACGAAGACCCAATTCCTTGATAAGCCCCCGGTATTTTTCCAGGTTTGTACGCTGGATGTACTTGAGCATGCGCCGGCGTTTTCCTACAAGGATCAGAAGGCCCCGCTGGCCCGATTTGTCCTTTTTGAAATTTTTACAGTGCTGGGTAAGCTGGTTGATCCGCTTGGTCAACAGCGCGATTTGAACTTCCGAAGCTCCGGTATCTTTTTCGTTTTTACCGAATTTGACTATTGTGGAAGTTACGTCTTCTTTTGTCAAAGCCATACAGTATTACTCCTATCGTTTGGGGTCATTCGCCCCGCTCTTGCCCATAACGGGCGTTTTTCACCACTTTTTAGCGCGGCGTCATTTGCCCCGCCGTTACCGGACGGCCCAAAAGCAGGGCCGCTTCTTCGTAGCTGCCCGCCCTGAGCGCCGAACGTATGCGCGAAGAACTAACGGGCAGCCCGTTTTCCAGGACAGGCGGGACTATCTCGACCTCGACGCCCTTTTCCTGTCCCAGCAGCCTGAACGCCCCCGCGCCGGTACCGCGGTCAAAACCGCAGTGAAAATTGGAACCGACCGCCACATAAGCGGGACGCAGGAAGCGGTACATCAAAGAGAAAAATTCCCTGCCTTCCAGTTTACAAAAATCGGCGGAAAAGTCAATTATCACGCACAGCTTTACCCCAAGCTCCCCAAACAGGCGGATTTTTTCCCGGTAGTCCAGAATATCCCCCTCAAAGGCTTCCGGCCGGACATATTTTTTCGGATTGTCCCTGAATGTCAGCACCGCCGGAAGCAAAACCGGCGCTTTATCGACAATTTTGCCGATAAGCGCCCTGTGACCGCGGTGAATTCCGTCGAAAACCCCTATCGTAACGGCGGCCGGGCGGGACAATTCGGCGCCGGTTAAGCTTTGGTCTTTGGCAAAACCCCCCGGATTCCCGAGGCCGCCCGTTTTCACCAAATCGTCCCAGGTAACAAGCTGCATGTAAGGGAATTATACCGGTTTCGGGGGATTTTAACTACGGCGTGATGCCGGCAAAATCCATGTCGCTGATTATCGAGGCAGGCATACGAAAAAGTTTGGGCCTGTTCACAAAAGCCTCCCCGCGAGCGGGGCCCTAAAACGTAACGGAAAGCGAAGTCCCGAAATTCAGCATAAACGAAAGGGTATCGCTGTATTCGTCCTTCGTTACGTTCAGTTTGGAAAAAGCGCTTAGCGTAAGTCTTCCCAGAATCCGTACCAGCGACTCGTGGCCCAGAATAACCGAATAATTTCCGTGATCCCCTGATTTGTCGATTACCAGTTCCAGAGATTCCCGGCGCAGCCGTTCGTAGCCGCTTGCCGCGAGGGATTTAACCGCCGGAAAATTGTCCGCGCCTCCCAGCCTGCCCATAGCTTTGTCGTAAACAAGCGAAAGGAGGGTTTTTTCGGCGGGAACGGTCCAGAGAAGCGCCATGCTTTCGATCCAGCCCGTGGACCCCATGGTAATAGTATTGTGTATTCCAAGCTCAGCTCCCTTCGCGCCGAAAAAGTTAAGGTTCTGTTCGGCCTGGATTCTCCAGACAGGCTGTTCCGATTTCGGGAAACTAAAAACGCCGGAAACGGAATGTTGGAATTCGTCGTTCCGGTAAAAGTTGAAAATCGGCGTTGTCCCCATGGCGCCGAAAAGGTTAATCCCCGAAAAGCTTAACGCCGGGCTGAACGTAAATACGTCGAGCCGCGTGTCGAGCCGCTGTTCCAGGGTTCTGTCGATTCGTGAAGAAACGCTTACCGGCACTATAAGGGAAAGGGGATCGTAGCGCTCCGGAAAAAACAGGTTCAGGACAAGCTGTTCGTTCCAGTGGGTATTTTCGGTTTGTCCGGGAACCGAATAGCCGCCGATTGTTTTATCGAGGCTGTCTCCAAGGCCGGGATCGAAAATCGAGTAGACCGGTATCGAAAACCAGAGCGGAGAGGACGCCGAAAGACCGCCGCCGTAACGTTCGACGTCTTCGCCCAAATTTTTTCCGTGGCCTTTTTCCGAGCGTCTGAAGGTCCGTTCGCTGCGGAGTGAGCCGCGTATCTTTCCGGCGCTAAACGGAAACTCCAGCGCGCCGCGGGAAGAGGACTGGGTCGTCTTGAGCGGAATCGAGACGGCGCTGCTCATGTCGAAGCTGAGGTTCGCCCCTACGGGCGTTCTCACGGCATTGAAGGCCACCCTGCCGCGAAGGTCGCGGTTCTGTATTGTTTCGCCCGAACCTGAATCAGGCGCCATTTCGGGAAAACTTTTTGCCCAGGTTTCCCCGTAGTTTTCAAGCCACGATTCGGGGCGATCCGTTTTTTCCGTATATCCGAGATCCGCCCCAAGAGAAAAACCCGGACGCCCGTTTTCAACGGCGTCAACGCCCATTGAAACATCCCAGAGCCGTCTTAGCTTTTTCATCTCGTAATCGACTTCGGAAGAAAGCTGGGCGTGAAACAGGGCGCCAAGACCGGCGGAAAACTTGTGGTCAAAGCTTTTGCTGTTGGGGGCCGTGTTATAACGCTCGTTTATCGAAACGGGACCGAAAGAACGGGAAATACCGTGGCCCGCCGACCAGTAGGAAAGATCGCTGGAAACGGTGAAAGACAGATTCCCCGTAAGCGCGGCGCCCAGAACGTTTATTCCCGCCGACGACCGGCTCTGCATTCCGGCAAAGGTTTCCGATTCGGGAGTAAAGGGATCCCCGGTGGCGCCGGTTTCAAGGGCCGTACTCACCTGAAAGCCGGAAACCACCGGAACGCCGTTAACCGAAACAATCGCTTCGGGATGAACCCAGTCAAGGGTCGTCCCCGTGTTGACCCGGTAGGACGGGGCCGGCTCTTCAAGGCAAATTTCGTCGATGGAAAACGTACCGGCCGCCAAAGACGAGGAAGACACGAACGCCGCGATATACGCCGAACCGGTTTCGTACGTGTCCGTTTCGGCCGGCCTGAGCGCGCTTTGCCTGTACTCAAGACGAGTGGGAGAAACGGGGTTTCCGTCTATCAGCACCTTTTTTTCACGATAATTGATTTCAACCTTTACCCAGCTCCCCGCTCCCGGGAACGCCGTTGCGGGAATTTCCAGTTCCAGGGCGGTTTCGTTGGGGTTTCCATAGGACGAAGGCCCCCGCGCGACAATAAAATGGAATTCATCGCCTACGGTTAATGAAGGATTCGGCGTTTTGAGAAAAAAGCTCAAAACCTTGTATTGCGAAAGGGGAATCCCGCCGACCCGGCCGTCCACGCCGGCCGCCGTGACCGTTGAATCCCAGTCAACTTCAAGTACGTGGTTCGCCCCGGTCGGATGAAGGCGGTTAATAGTGTTGTTGCTAAGGTCATAATCCCGTACTTCACCTGCCGAAACCGCGGGATCGATGGCCCCTGTTATTTTGTTTGACACAAGCGTAACGGCCCGCCAGGAAGCGCCCATAACATAGGGTTTTGCGACAAGAAGGCGGCCCTGAAACGGGGAAATTCCGGCAATAATAATGCGCATATGGGTGGCGTTTTGCAGTTTTAGGCGATCGGCGTCGGTGAATGTAATGGTGACATTGGGATCGTTTATCCAACCCGACGAAGAGGGAGTACCGGCGTATATGGTTCTTTCGACCAGCAGGGACGGATTTTCGATAATACCCTGATCGGGATCAAAAAGCGTA
Organism: Treponema sp.; assembly: GCA_031255645.1. Classification (GTDB taxonomy): domain Bacteria; phylum Spirochaetota; class Spirochaetia; order Treponematales; family Breznakiellaceae; genus JAIROH01. The sequence goes on from JAIRSC010000228.1 coordinate 17,004, forward strand.
CCGAACTGGGCAACGATCATAATGTTCCCGGTACCGGAAAAGTTATAACGCCTTATGGGGATAACCACGGCCGCTTCGCTTTCAAGCAGTTTACCGTCTTCTCCCAGCGGGACTTCGAATCCGGTCCAGTATGTGCATGCTGCGTCTATCTCAAATTCCGCGGTAAAGACTTCCATG
>JAIRSC010000002.1 GCA_031255645.1 Treponema sp.
GCGTCAACAGTTTTAACAGGTATGCGGGGATTCAAATTTTTTCTGAGCGATTCCATAAAAATCCCGTCGGTTTCCGGATTATAAAGCTTTCCTCCCGGGGCTCCGGCTTCACAAAAGCCCTTTTGTGGAAGCACTACCGCTTTGGGGCCTTTGGAGGCGCTGAGCCTTTCCGCAACGACCCTGCCGAGTTTTTCAGCCTCTTCCGGGAAAATTTTTGTATGACACACATGGGCGTTATGGTAAATCTTCTGACGTTCGTCAAACCGGGCGGGAATATGTTCGGCTACATAATAGTCAATCACGTCCACGCCGCCGGGCGCAAAAACCAGGGGAATCCCTTTTTCCCCGGCGCCGGTAAGCCGGTTATTCGCCCCGCTGCAATAACCACCGAATTGCTCACAGGTAAGTTCATGGAGATTCATATCCAGAGCCGCGTCAATAACGCCGTCATGGATTAAATTCTCAAAACACCTGCCGCCGGTACCGTTAGCGTGAAAGCCCATGGTTTCAAGCCCCCGGGCTTCCAGAACTTCCATGGCACTGACAGCCCCTCTGGAAGTAATGCCCAAGAGCGAAACCCCAACGGTCTTTTTATCCGGGGTTTTCCTGAAAGGCGTGAAGCGTTCCGTCATGCCCACCGCGGCGTTTACCACATTGCCGATAACCATCCGCGTCATGCTGTTCAGACCGGAAAAATCCGCCACCGAATGCATTACCATCACGTCCCGATCAAAAACGTACTGTTCCAGTTCCCGCTTGCCCGAAATCAGGGGCGAAACGATAACTTTCGGAACCCCGTAGGGCAGATTTTTCATCGCCCCCGCGGCCATTCTGGCGTTCTGTCCGCCTCCGATGGAGAGAATTCCGTCAAAACAGCCTTTCCGGTAATAAGCCGGAATAACCTCGGCAAGGGACTCGGAAAGCAGTTCAATCCGCGCCGCCCTGTCTTTTGCGTCAAAATCTTCCCATTGTATATTGCGGATTTTGAGTATTTCGGGACTTGCCAAATCGGCGAGATCTGGCCTGGGATTTTTCGCGCTAATATCGATAACAAAAGCCTTCATTCTTCGTTTTTCGATTAGTTCCCTGGCAAAAAGAATCTCCGCCGATTTGGTGTCGAGAGAAGCAATCAAAGCAATGGTTTTACCCATTTTAACCTCCCCTATTTGCCGAGAACTTTGCCCGACTCAACCAGCGCGGTCATTTCCGGCGCGTGGGTAGGGAGTATCATGTCTTTCGACGCCGCCCGTCTTTTCAGTTCCACGATACTGTGCCAGGAATCCACAATGTTGAGAAAACGTCCCGGCGGGCTGATATCGTAAGCTATTTCGGGAATTTCCCTCAGATTGTCATAGGTGAATATCAGATCGCCGCAGCAGTGATAATCGCCGTCTTTGGTTTTTACGACCACAGTCTGGTGCCCTACGGAATGACCCGGAGAGGGATACACCGAAATCCCGTCCAGAACCTCGGTTTCGCCGTCCAGAAGATTAAAACTCCGCCCCTCAAACTGGGGTTTGATGCCGATAACCGGATACTCGTAGGATTTATGGTACAAAGGTATGGGATTCAGGGCAAATTCGTACTCGTTCCGCTGGACATAAAGCTGAGCCCCGGCAAAACGATCCAGATAGTACACATGATCCCAGTGCAGATGGGTAAAAACAATAATGTCAATTTCATCACAGCGGACACCGATTTTTGCGAGCTGATCGTAAATCGCGTAACCGTCGGGCTGTTTGGATCCGGGATGATGGTATTTACCCGCCCGTTCCGTATCGGACATGCCGGTATCAATAAGAATTTTTTTTCCGTTTCCTTCCACAAGGAAAACGGTAACCGGAAGATCCAGATAACCGTCACAGTCAAAGTACTTGTGAACGCTGTGATGATACAGGTATGTTCCTTTGCTGGTGTGCGTGAAACCGGTAATAATGGGCCGAATGGTATACATTGGCATTCCCCCTTAATAAAAGAATATTGTGGTACATATATATACCCATATTGGTTAATAAATTATACCACATACAAATATATTCTCATGGAAAAATTGCACTGTCAACAAAATTCGCATAATTCTTTAAGATTTTTTTGATTTATCGCGATTATCCAAGCACGCGCTTATTGAAAAACAGGTATTTATTTAGACCACAAAGAGGAAAAATATATAGTGGTATACTTAAATACCATTGATTCGCGGCGAGGCTTGATACACAAGAACCCGTCTTTCGGCGGGGGAGCATTGGAGCGGGGAGGTTCATTTTGTAAGAGAAGTTCATTCACGGAATGTTCTGGTTTTCAGGCAGAAAAATTCATTGGTCGCGGAGCCCCGTTGCCCGGCTCATCTGTTCCAGATTTTTCGTTATCAGATCCACAACCCGGTACAAATGATTGGTCATGGCTTCCCGTGCGCGTTCTCCGTCTTTGGAAATAATCGCCCCGTAAATCGCGGTATGATAGGTGATAACCTCATCGGCCGGTTCGGTTACCTGAAGGCTCAAAAATTGATGAAGAGAAACCGACTCTTCCAAAACTTTCAAAAAATTTACAATAAGCGGATAATGAGAGGCTGCGGCGACAGTTTCATGAAAGGCAAGGTCGGCTTCAAAAAAACGGTTCGGTAATCCCTGCTTAAGTTTTTTTATCTCGTCAATAGTCAAAAAAAGGCTTTTTTGTATGGCGTCGACATCTTCAGGATCGGCGTTTTGCGCCGCCAGGGCGCAGCCTTCAGCTTCCAGCAGAACTCTGCTTAACAGGGTTTCCATGATAAGTTTTTCATTGTACAGGAAATAGTGAACATCCCGTTTGCTTAACAGATTTTGATTGATGTTCTCTACAAAGTTGCCTACTCCATGCCTGGTGTTGATTATCCCCTCTTCCCGAAGAGCCACAAGAGCTTTTCTCAGCGTCATACGGCTTATTTTGTATTTTTCCGCCAGAGTCCGTTCGTCTTCAAGTTTGTCGCCAAGCTGGTACTTGCCTATCAGAATATCACGTTTAATATTTTCAACAACCATGTTGCTGATGTTGATTTTACTCATGTCCGATCATGCTTTGCCGCATGGCCGAAAGATACCTGCGCCGCGAATTTACCAGCGATTCAAGCTCCGCAAGCATGTCCTCGTTGACTTCTTCGGCGATGGGGTAAATGTAGGCGACCGTTTCGTCGGTATAGCGCGAAATGAATTCGATGTTGTTGACATAACCAAGGGAAATCATGTTGGAGATACGGTCGGCGGTTTTAAGTATTTTGGCGTCTTTGGACCCCGACTCCCGTACCCGCGTAAGAAATTCCCCCTTGCTTTCTCCGGGATGACGGGTCACCTGAAGCACAAGGTCGTAGACGGCGGGGCTTTCGAAATCTATCGAAAGCAGATTGTTGTGGTTGAAATCCGGTATGTCTTCCACAACGTCGTGAACCAGCGACGCCTTAAGAAGCACCGAATCTATGTACCCGTAGTCGATAAGGATGGCCATTGTATCGATCTGGTGGCGGAACATATTCCCGCCGCCCTCGCGGGTTTTCCCGATAAGCAGAGTCGCAAGCTGGATATACGGAGCGAGATACGTCCCCTTGAGGAGCATCATCTCATAACTGGTCATTCATTCTCCCCGCGTTCAGCGCGTTCCTCCGGCAAGACTTTTCAAATAGGTCTCGATTGTTTCAGTCCTTTCTTTTGCTTCGGCAAGTTTTCGCTTCTCCTCCAGAACAAGTTCGGGAGGGGCGTTTTTGACGAAGTTCGGATTGGCGATCTTCGCTTCAAGAGAGGCGGTATAGTTCCTGTCCCGTTCCAGATTACGGCGGAATTTTTCCGCCAGGGCGTTCATGTCCACCGCTTCGGCGATATAGACATGGGCCTCGTAGTCCTGGCCCGCCAGCACAATCGCCTTTGCCGCGTCCGGCGCCTCCGCCGGGCCGCCCGCGTCCACCGCGAGGTTCCCCAGCCCCGCGAGAAGCCGTACCAGTTCCGCGTTTTCCCGCAGGAACGCCGCTTTTTCTTCGCGCTCCTCACCCTCACCGCCGGTTATTACCGCGCAGTCAAGGCGCTTTTCCGGGGTAATCGTACACTCCGCGCGGAGGGTGCGTATCTGCCTGACCAGGTCCTGCAAAAACGCGAAGCGCCGCTCGGCTTCGTCGTCCCGGCGTTCCTCGCGGTAACGGGGATAGGCGGCCCGGATAAGCAGCTCCCCGGAAGACGCCTCGTCCCCATCGGCGGACGCGCCGGCCGGCGCGCTTGCGGACGACGCGCCTGAAAGCACGCTTGCGGGCGGCGCGCCTGGAGGCGCACTTTGCCTGCACTCGAGGGGCAGTTTCCCGTAAATCTCTTCGGTCACAAACGGAAGCAGCGGATGGAGCAGCCGCAGGGATTCGGCGAGTACGTCCAGAAGCACCGACACGGCCCGGTCTTTTTCCGCGCCGCCGCCGCCTTTCATCGAAAGCTTTGTCGCTTCCACATACCAGTCGCAGAAATCGTTCCAGAAATATTCATAGACTTTTCCGGCGGCGTCGTTAAAGCGGTACGACAAAAACGAGTCGGTAATGTACCTGGCCGCGCCGTTAAGCCGCGAATAAATCCACCTGTCTACCGGCAGCAGGGCGGGATTGGCCGTATAGTTCCGGCCCTCAAGGTTCATAAGGATATAACGGCTGGCGTTCCACACTTTGTTGGCAAACTTCGAACCCAGCCTGAACGATTCTTTGTCTACCAGAAGATCCTGGCCCTGGGCGCACATAAAGGCCAGCGTAAACTTGAGGGCGTCCGCGCCGAACTCGTCGACAAGCTCAAGCGGATCAAGGCCGTTCCCCAGGCTCTTGCTCATCTTGCGGCCCTTTTTGTCCCTGATAAGGCCGTGTATGTAGATGTCGCGGAACGGCGCTTTGCCGGTAAATTCAAGGCCCGCCATAATCATTCTGGCAACCCAGAAAAAGATGATGTCGTAGGCGGTAATCAGCGCCGAGGTCGGATAATGGCGGCCAAGGGCGCTTCCGCCGTCCGCGGGATAATCGGACAGTTTTTCCCAGCCAAGGGTACTGAAGGGCCACAGCCAGCTTGAAAACCAGGTGTCCAGCACGTCCGGGTCCTGTTCCACGCGGGAGGAACCGCAGTGCGGGCAGACGGAAATATCGCTTCGGGACACGGAGGTTTTGCCGCAGTCGGGACAGATCCAGGCGGGGATACGGTGGCCCCACCAGAGCTGGCGGCTTACGCACCAGTCCCGGATATTGGAAAGCCAGTGTTCGTAGGTGTTTTCCCATTTCCTCGGATAAAACACGAGCTCTCCCCGCCGCCAGCTTGCCAGGGCTTTTTCCGCCAGCGGCTTCATTCTGACAAACCACTGCTCCGAAAGAAAGGGCTCAATAACCGTATGGCAGCGGTAACAGTGGCCGACGGCGTGGCGTATCTCCTCTTCCCCGATAAAAAAACCGCCGTCCCCAAGGTCGGCAAGCGCCGCTTCCCGCCCCTCAAGGATCGTCATGCCCCGGTACTTTTCGGGAACCTCGCCGTTAAGCCTGCCGTCGCTTGTCAATATGTTGATTACCGCCAAATTGTGGCGCTTTGCCAATTCCCAGTCGTTGGGATCGTGGGCGGGGGTGATCTTCACGACGCCGGTACCGAATTCCCTGTCCACATAGGCGTCGGCCACGACGGGAATCTCCCGGCCCGCCAGGGGCAGGACAACCATTTTCCCCACCATGTCCCGGTAACGCTCGTCATCGGAATGAACCGCGACGGCGGTATCGCCCAGCATTGTTTCGGGCCTTGTCGTGGCAATCTCGATAAAGCCGCCGCCCACGACCGGATACCGGATATGGTACATCTTGCCCGGCGTATCCTCGTGATCCACCTCGTCGTCGGAAAGGGCCGTCCCGCAGGAACAGCACCAGTTTACCAGGTAATTCCCTTTATAAAGGAGATCCCGCTCGTAAAGGGTAACGAACACTTCGCGCACGGCTTTCGAAAGGCCCTCGTCAAGGGTAAAGCGTTCCCGCGACCAGTCCACCGAAGCGCCGATACGGGCAAGCTGCCGGGAAATGATCTCGTGGTGTTCGTTTTTGACTTTCCAGGTTTCTTCGATAAATTTTTCCCGGCCCAGGTCCCGGCGATCAAGACCCTTTGCCCGGAGTCTTTTTTCAACGATGTGCTGGGTCGCGATACCGGCGTGATCGGTACCGGGTACCCACAGTGTCCGTTCGCCCCTCATGCGGTGAAAACGAATGATGATGTCCTGGAGGGAGTTGTTAAGTCCGTGGCCCAGGTGAAGCACCCCGGTTACGTTTGGCGGGGGGATAACAATCGTAAAGGAATCGCCGTTTCCACGGGGCGTAAAAGCCCCCGATTCTTTCCAGCGCCGGTAGACGGCGTCTTCAAAACGCCGGGGATTATACGCTTTTTCCAGTTCAATAGCCTTAAGCATCGTAAGGAAATATACCCTATTTGGGCAGCTATGTTCAAGAAAGCGCGCCGCCCGCGTTTTCCAGGGCGGCGGCGATTTTCTCAATAACATCGTTTTCCAGGGCGGCGGCGATTTCCTCGATAACGTCGTCCGGGGTTGAAGCGCCGGCGCAGAGACCGGCAATGCGGCAGCGGCCCAGTTCCGGCGGCAGGTCGGCGGCGGTTTCGGCGAGCCAGCAGGGTTTTCCGCATTGTCCGGCTATTGCCAGAAGCCGCCGGGTGTTGGCCGAATCCCTGCCGCCCGCGACTATAACGGCGTCCACTTCGGCGCACAGTTTTTTCAGGGCGTCCTGCCGCCGCCTGGTGGCCCCGCATATCGTGTCTTTTAGTTCCAGATTGGGAAAACTTTTTTTGATTGCCGCCGCAATCCGCCCGTACTCTTCTTCGGAAAAGGTTGTCTGGGCGATAAGCGCCGTTTCCGCGTCCGGTCTTTCCCGGCGCAGGTCGGCGGCGGCCTGTTCCGCTTCGGCGACGGTTCCCGCGATAACGCAGACGGCCGGGGAAGCTTTGTCCGGCGTATCCGCGCGCGCTTCAGCGCCCGAATACACATAGCCGGCTATGCCCTTTACTTCGGCGTGGTTTTTCTCCCCGGCGATAAAAACGACTAGGCCCCGTTTCGCGAGATCCATAGCCGTATTCTGGCTGGTCTTGACCCTGGGGCAGGTAGCGTCCACAACGCGGAACCCGTTTGCGCGAAGATTTTCTTCCACGCGGGGGCTTACCCCGTGGGCCCTGATAATGACAACCGGCTTTTCGCCGGAATCCGGAATTTGCCGCCCGGCGGGATCGGGCGGACAAAGGCCGCCGGCCTCGTCAAGGACGGCAAGCCCCCGTTTCTTTAGGGAAGCCAGCGTCTGCGGATTGTGGATAAGGGGGCCGAGCGAAAAAACCGGCGGATTTCCCGCCGCGGACCGGGCGTCAAGCTCCGCCCCGGCCATGGTAACGGCCCTGCGGACTCCCATACAGAAACCGAGAACCCCGGCCCGCAGTACTTTCACGGCCGCCGCCCGGCCCGGCAGTCCATGGCGCCAAAGCCGGGGACTGCCTGTCGCAGGCGCGGGTTTTTGCGCCGTCTTGCGCCGCAAAAACCACACAAGCGCAACAACAGGCTCCTAGGCCTGCTGCGCCCGCGCTTCACGAAGCTCTTTCTTTCCTTTCGAGATATACCTGTCCCAAAAGAGCACAAAGCCCGACGCGATATAGATTGTCGAGTATACGCCCGAAACCATGCCCACAAGAAGGGCCAGGGCAAAATCTTTCATCGAACCCGTGGTAAAGATATAAAGGGAAACCACCGCCAGCATCGTCGTAAGGGTTGTAATAAACGTGCGGCTTAAGGTTTCGGTAATCGATCTGTCCAGAAGCTCCGTCATCGTGGCGTCGGGAAGTATCCGTTTTGTTTCGCGGATACGGTCAAAAATAACAATCGTATCGTTGATCGAATAGCCCAGTATCGTAAGGATCGCCGCGATGGAAGTCGTGTTAAATTCCATCCGGGTCCAGGCGATAAAGGCCACGATAACAAGCCCGTCGTGAAGTATGGCGAGAACGGCGCCTATCGCGTACTGGGGTCTAAAGCGGATGGAGGCGTAGACGAGGATCAGCAGCAGCGTCAGGCCCAAAAGCAGGCCGGCCCGGTCCGTAAGGTCTTTCGAGAACCGCGATCCCGCGAAATTGGAACTGGTTACCGCGAT
>JAIRSC010000008.1 GCA_031255645.1 Treponema sp.
ACTTCGGGCGCCAAAGGTCCGCGGCGCGGATATTGTGGTTTTGCCCGTCGTAGTATGCTACAATTCGGCAATGGGAAACTCAAACCGGGACGATTCCGGCGGGCCGCGCGCGGCCGGCCGGAAATCGGGACTTTCCCTTATCCTTCGCTGCGTCTCTTTTATGGAAAAAGGCACCGGTTCCGCCTGGGGGCTGCCGCTTGTCCGGGACGGGAAAAACCGGTACTCGGCGCAGGCGGCGTCGCGGGCGCTCAAGGCGGCCGGGATACGGGCCGGGGCGGAAGCTTCCGGCGAAGACGGGGGCCTTTTCAGCGGGGAAGAACTTGCGAAACTGGGCGTCGGTCCCCTGGGCCGCTACACGGGCGGAGAGCCGATCAAGCCTCTGCCCCTGAAGCCGGAACATTTTTTCAGAGCGGGGACCTTTCCCGCCTGTTCCGCCCGGAACTTTTTCGCGGGTATTGAATTTGAAAACACCGCGTGGCATGCCGGCGGCGATTTTCCCTCGCTGTTCCGCTTCCATCTGGAATTCCTTCGAACCTGGGGGTTTTCCGGGGGACTCGCCGTTCCGGGCGAAAAGACGGGCGGAACCTTTGTCCCCCTCGCGGACTATCTCCGTTTCCTCCATAAAGAAGGCCGGGAAACGGGCGGAAAAATCCTCGCCGCGATGGAAACGGATTTTTTTAAAAAGAGCCTTCTGCCGCTGCTTCCCGAAGCCGAACCCTTCGCCGCCGGGGACGCCGGAAAAATTCCGCTGGGCAATGCCGAAGGCGGGGAAAGTCTTCTTGCGGCCGGCGTAAGCGGAGCGGGCCTTGTGCTGTACGAGACCCTGCCCCCCAATCTCAAAATCCTCAAGGCCCGCTGCGACATTCTTCTCGCGGTAGAGACGGAACGCGCCGATCCGTCCCACCTCGCCCTTCTTGGGGAGATCGACGCCCGGCTCGTTCTGGTAATTCTGATCACGGACAAAGGCGCGGATTACAAAAGCGGCCTCCTTAAACAAACGGGTATTTCAGACATTTCCGGGGCGGATACGGAAGCCCGCCTGTTCCGCAGCCTTATCCCCACGTCTCCCGGCGGAAAGCCCCCTCCCCTGCCCTTCGCCCGGACGCCCCCCGGCAAGACCAGCCCCTCCGAAAACGACGAGGCGGTTCCGGCCTGGTTCAGCCCCGGCTGGGTTCGCGCGGCGGCCCTCGGTTCCGGCGAACTGCCGGGCCGGGAAGAAGCCGCCGCCCTTGGCCTGCTTCCCCAATGGGAAGCGGGCCGGACAGAAACGGCCGGTGGGGCGGTTTTCGCGGCGGTGTCCCGCTTTGCCGGGATCAGGGTTTCCGATTTCAGGGACGAGCAGGCCTTGTACTACGCGGATTCGCCGGGGCCGGAACCGAAGCGGCCGGGAACGGCGCCGGTCTTTGCCGCGCCGCCGGAATCGGGAGAAGCGGCGTTTGAAAAGCTCGACAACAAACAGCGGGCCTTCTTCCTGTACTGGAGGGATCAATGCCGCCGGGGAAACTATATCCTGCCGGAACTCGCCGCGCCGGACGGGAACGCGGAATCCCGGCGGAAAGCGGGTCTTGAATACTATATAGAAGTCTACGCGCGGGAACTTATCCTTTCGATGGGACACGAAGGGCCAATGAAGGGCTTCCTTGCCCTGCGGGAACTGTTCCACGAATACGACGCGCCCTGTCCCGCCCTGGGAAACATCCTCTTTCGCTTTCTTGTCGACTTCGCCGTAATCTACGGAATCGCCGGCCAGGCCTTCGGCCTTCTTTTCGACAGCCTTCCCCCGCTAATCGAACGGCAGGAAGCGTCCGGAACGGCGGGAAAAATCGATCCGGCCCTCGCAATGCTCCTGGACTTTGCCCTGTTCCGTTTTTTCATTGAGGAAAAACGAAGCCCTGAAAACGGCGAAGGAAAAATCGATGAATACCTGCTGCCGTTTATCAAGGTACTTCTTCCCAAAAAGGCCCGGAAAAATCTTGCCGAAAAAAGCGCGGAAGAAAAATTCGGCGGCGCTCTTGTCCGTTTGGACAGACGGCTCCGGGAAGACTGGAACAAAAGTTTTTTCGAATTTTTTTGTCCGCCCTCTCCCGTCCGTTCGGATTTCAGGGCCTTTGAAAAATGCCCCGGCGCGGGCTCGTCGGCCTACACCGTTTACCGCTTCAGTTTTTCGGGACACCGCCCCCTTGTGTCGGCGCTTGAAGACCTTGCCCTTAACCCCGGTTCCACGGAGCTTCCCGCCGGCGCGCGGCCCCCTTCCTTCAGCCTTGAAACGAACCTTGTCGGGGAACTGCGCCGGGAATCCGACGAGGTTCGGGAAATGCTCGCCAAAAACGGGACGCCCGAAAACCCTTCGCCAAAAACCGCGCTTGTGAACGCGGCGAAAAGGCTCCCGCCGCGTTCCGGGTCTTTTCCCGGCGAACAAACGCCCCGTTACGCCGCGCCGGATTCCGCCCTGATGGAAAAATTCATCCTGTCCCTTTCCGGGGCCGAGCAAAACGCCCTCGCGCTTCTTCTGGACGGAAAGGACATCGGCGAAGCGGAGGCCGACAGGATCAACGCGGCGTTTAACGGCCGCTTCGGCGATCTGCTTGTCGTTTACGAGGACGGCAGGCCCTCGATCCCAAACGAATATCTGTCTATACTGAAAACATCATGGAAATTCCACGAAGGATAAGCCAGGCCATCCTCAACTCCCTTTCCGCCGGAGTGGTTCCCCGGATCGGCCTTGAATACATAGCCGTGGGCAGAAAGCGGGAAATCCAGACCGTACTGGACGACCTCGAAAGCATTGCCCAGGACGCCTCGGCGTTCCGCTTTATCATCGGCCGGTACGGCAGCGGAAAAAGCTTTTTCCTCCAGGCGATGCGGAACTACGCGATGGACAGGGACTATATCTGCGCGGACGCGGATCTTTCCCCGGACAAACGTTTCGCCGGTTCTTCCGGGCCGGGCCGGGCCACCTACCGGGAATTGATGCAGCGGCTTTCCACAAAGCTGCGGCCCGACGGCGGCGCGCTTGAGGGGCTGCTCCGGGGGTGGATCAATTCGCTGCGGAGCGAGGCCCCGGGTTACGATTCCGGCGATCCCGAATCCGTTTCCCGCGTTGAATGGAAGATTCGGGAAACCACCCGCGAAATGGAAGAGTTTGCCTACGGCTACGATTTCGCCGCGGCCGTTTCGGCGTATTACCGGGGCCTTTCTTCGGGAGACGACGAAACGAAAGACGCCTCTCTCCGCTGGCTGCGCGGAGAATACGCTACGCGCAGCGAGGCAAAAAAAGAACTTCCCGTCGGCGAAATTATAAACGACGGCAACTGGTACGATCACATCAAACTCTTCGCGCTGTTCTGTTCCCGAATCGGCTACAGGGGCCTTCTTGTTTTTATTGACGAGGGAGTGAATCTCTTCAAAATCACCAACCGTATTTCCAGGGAAAACAACTACGAAAAACTCCTTTCGATTTTTAACGACATCACGCAGGGAAAAGCGGCCCGGCTCGGCTTTTACCTTGGCGGCACCCCCCAGTTCCTCGAAGACCAGCGCCGGGGCCTTGCCAGTTATCCCGCCCTGAAAAGCCGGCTTGAGGAAAGCCGTTTTGTCCGCTCCGGGCACGTCGATTCGGGAAGCCCGATCATCCGTCTTTCGCGGCTTGGCAACGAGGAGATTTTCGTGCTCCTTGAACGTGTCGCGGAAATTCACGCGATCCACTACGGATACCGGCAATGGCTTGGCGAGGAAGAAATCGGCGCGTTTCTGGATCTTGCCCTTTCCACGCCCGGCGCGGAAGAATTTATCACGCCCCGCGAAATCACCAGGGATTTTCTCGCGCTGCTTAACATCCTGAAAGACGAAAGCGGCGCGGACTACTACGAGCTGATACGCCGGGAAGACTGCCGGGTAAAGGCGGCAAACCCCGAAGAGCTGTACGCGAATTTCGAACTGTAGCGCCGCGCGGTTCCGTTTTTGGCTGTCCGCAACCGGATTCGCCGGCGCCGCTTACAGGCTTGTCTTGAGAACGCTCCTGTCCAGTACCAGGGCCACCCGGCCTTCCCGAAGAAGACGGCGGTTTGCCTGCGAAGAAAGGATAATACGGGCGTCTTCACTGTCTATGATCGGATCCGTGGGCGTTTCGCCGAATACCCCCCTGGCCATGATCCGCAGGGGATTATCGCCTACCCTGGACAACAGCTTTTCGTCCAGGCCGGAAGGACTTCTGGCAAGGACGCTTTCCCGCGAAGCGTAACACACCATACCGGTTTCGGAAGCCGTCATGCTTCGCTCGTACACAAGGCCCATACCGCTGTCCCAGATTTTGGGAAACAGGCAGGGGCGAAGAAGGGCGGCGGCGTTTCTTCCGTGAAGCGGCAGGGATTCGTCCGCGATAATGACGATTCCCGTATAGTCCCGGACTTTCGCGGGAACAAGAAGGCCGGGCGGCTCCCGCAGCCGGCTGTGTTTTACAAGCGCCGCGCCTACGGTGTAAAGGCTCAGGGAGTAGCGCGCCGATATCGAGGACAGATCGCCGGAAAGGGCCGGGGGAATACGCGCCGCCTGAAACGCCAGATTGTCCGCGCTTGCGAGGCTTAGCTCTCCGCGGTTTACAAGGTCTTCCAGCGTCGAAGAAGAATCCGCCCGCAGCCCCATTATGACGGGACGCACCAGGTCGGGATACCGGTCTTCCAGCAGGGCTTCCGCCCTGGATCTGCCCACGGGAAGCTTCAGTCCGGCTTCTTTAAGATTTACCGAAACGACAACGGAAAGCTCCATCCGATCCCATTCGATAACGCCGTTTATTTCCCCGGTCTGGGCGCGGACAAGAGCGGGGATAAACAAAACAACGGCAAAAAAAACGGCGGACTTTTTTATCGGCATCAGCGGCTTACCGGCGTTTTCAACGCCCTGCCTTCCCGCAGGGTGTCGTTCAGGCCCATTCCGTTTATCGTTGCCAGGGTTTCCGGATCTGTGTTGTAGGCCAGCGCTATCGACCACAGGGATTCTCCCTTTTTAACCAGATGGGTTCCCGTAAAGGAAACGGAATCGGCGTTTTGCGGCCGGGCGCTTATCCTCACATCCCTGAGGGCGGGGATGATAAGCCGCTGTCCGATCCGAAGGTACTGGGGACGAAGCCCCGGATTGTAACTGGTAATCTGGCTTACCGAGATTCCGTAGTTCTGCGCTATTTCCGAAAGGGTGTCCCCGTAGCGGATCGTATGGAAGTAGTACTTGATAAGGGTGATTTCCGGGTCTTCCAGCACCGAGGCGATCGCCGGGGCCTGGGCTATCGGAACCTTGATATGGTAGTTCGGATCCGGCGGGGTAATGCCGTAAAAAAGCTCGCCATTGGCCCTTTTAAGTTCCGCCCCGGAAAGCCCCGCGTGTTCCGCCACAAGGCCCAGATCCACCGAACGGCCTATGGGGATACGGGTCCACTGGGGATCTTCGGGCCAGGACAGCTCGATGCCGAAACGGCGGGGATTGGACAGAATATACGAGACGGCAAGCAGGCGCGGAACGTACTGAATGGTTTCGTTCTTCAGGGCCTTTTTCCTGCAAAGTTCCCAGTAATCGGCGCCCTCGTACCTTTTAAGCGCCCTGGTCACCGTTCCCGTTCCGGCGTTGTAGGCCGCCAGGGCGAGTTCCCAGCTTCCCAGCGCCCGGTAATTGTCTTCCAGTTTGTTCAGGGCGCCTATCGTGGACTTCCAGAAATCACGCCGTTCGTCCATCCAGTCGTTGATCTTCATGTCGTAGGGGCCGATACTGTTCCGCATAAACTGCCAGAGCCCGGTAGCGCCCGCGCGGCTTACCGCGCTCGGCGAAAACGCCGACTCGACAACCGGAAGGTAGAACAATTCCCGCGGGAGTCCCCTCTTCTCAATCTCGTTCCGTATAAAACCCTGGTATACCTCGCTCCGCCTGGCGATGGTATTAAGCCACGCGATACCGCCCGGAGTCGAATACTGTTCGATGAATTTCCGTGTTTCCGGTTCGTCGAGGCCGGAAAGGCTCAAACACAGAGGCTTTTCCCCGTGAACAACGGGCGTATAGGGCTGGACATAGCGTATTTGCCGGAGCGGCCTTTCAACGGGCGCGGCGGACAGCACTTCCACCCGGCTTTCGTCCCCAAGCCGGTAGGAAACCAATTCTTCGGCAACGGCCGCCCCGCTTATAACCAGCGTCACGGCGGAGAAAAGGAAAAATCTGAACATCATGTCGATCCTAACATGGACAGACGCCATTGGCAAGGGAGATGAAAAACTGATATACTAAAGATGGTATGCGTTTAACCCGTCCTTCCGCCACCCGGATAGCGTTTTATTCAGGCCTGCTGCTGATGCTTCTGGGGGTCGTTTTTATTTTGGGCGCCCTGACCGGCGTTTCCCGGTTTTCCCTGTTCGGCGCCTGCCTTTTCTTCATTATCGGCGGCCTGTTTATGGTTATTGCCACAAAAATCAGCAAACGCGCGATATATTTTTTTTTCGCCTTCTTTTTCTTTTTGACGGGGCTTTTTTTCTTTCTTTCCGGCCTGCGCGTCATCCCCCTGGGCCTTTCCCAGGGCTGGCCGCTGTTTTCCGTATTTGCCGGGCTTGCTCTTGTTCCCGCCGGCTGGCGTCATTTCAGGGCAATCCGAATACAGTACTTTATTCCCGCGCTGGCTTTTATCCTGCTGGGTTTCGCCCTGTTTCCGTTCTCGTTCAGGCTTGTTTCCTTTTCGTTTAAACGCTTCATGATAGACTGGTGGCCTCTCTTTCTGGTTCTGACCGGACTTATCCTGGTTCTGTTGTCCCTGGGAAACAACAAAAAAAGCGGAGACTAAGAGCCGTGGCTAAACCCGGCGGGCGCTTCAGAACATACATTTGGTTTTCCCGGTGTTTCGCGGCGCTCTGCCTGTGCGGCCTTCTCTGCGTCTGCCGGACGGAAGAGCCGGTACAGGCAGTACCGATCCGAAGCCCCGCGGCGCCCGATTCTTCGGGGCCCGTCATACGGGGAACGGCCGACGAAATCCGCCATCAGGTCGAAACCGGATCTCCCCGTTCTCTTGCCCAGGCCGTGTCGCTGATTCAGGACAGGGGCCTTGGAACCGTTGAATTCGGCAGGCTGATGAACGCGGCGGCGGCGGCCCTGCTCCGCGCGGTATACCCGGATCTGCCGGTACGCTACCTGCCCCCCGATTCCCCGGTTACCGCCGCCTACACGAGGATACTCCGGGACGCGGACAGGGGCGTTTACACGCCGCCCCAGGCCGATTCGCGGGATTTTCTTGAGCACGTACTGCCGTTCCTCGCCTGGTACCCGGAACCCCGTGACAAATCGCTTCTCCGAAACGCCCTGCCGGACCTGGAAAAGGCCGCCGCGCTTAATCCCGCTTCCGTACTGCCGTTCCTGTTCCGGGGCTTTGTATACGAACAGGAAGGCAGCGCCGAAGAGGCGGAAGCGGCCTATCGCGAAGTCCTGGAACGCGCCGAGGACTGTTACCCCGCGGAACTCGGGCTTATCAGGATTATGAACAGCCGCGGCGAATCGGAACAGGCGTCCTCGCGTCTTGCCGGGCTTTTGGTCCGCTATCCCGACAACATGGGGATAAAGAAAGAGATGGCCCGAAACTACGCCGCCGGAGCGGATTGGCCCCGGGCCGAAGCGGCCATTGCGGAAATACTTCAGCGTAATCCCCGCGACGGGGAATTTCTCCTGCTAAAAGCCTATACCGCGATGGAACAGGGCCGCTACCAGGAGGCGCAGGCGCCGCTCGACACATACGCGTCGATTGATTCGGGGAACCGCCAGTACCTTTTTCTGCGCGCCCGGCTCCAGGCCGAATTGTACCGCAACCGCGATTCCGCCCTGAATTATCTGCGTTCGATTATCCGTTCATGGCCCGGCGACACGGAAGCGCTTGTCTATATGGCCGGTCTTTTGATGGAATCGACCCGTCAGGGAGACGCCGCCGAAGGAAGGACGATCCTTACGCGGCTCCTTGGACAGCCCAATCCCGATCCGAAAACGCTGTCCCTTGCCGTAAAAGACGCGGTCAGGCGCGAAGCCTGGCAGGAGGCCAGGGGCCTTTTGGAACGCCTCCTCGCGCGCCGCAGAAACGACGAAGACCTGCTCGACGGGTACAGGGTGGAACGCGGACTGGGAAACTCCGCCGCCGCCCTTGCCTACGCGCGGGAACTTTATAACCGGGAAGGCGCCGGCGAAGAAGCCGCCGCGGCCTATCTTACGGCGCTTATAGACACCGGCCGGCAGTCCGAAGCGCTGCAGATTATAGAGCGGCGGCTTCAGGCCGCAAGCGGCGGCGCGCAGAAAAGCAGGTACTACTATTTGCGGAGCAGGCTTAGAAACAGCGACGACGACGCGATGAGCGATCTTCGATCAAGCCTTTTCGAGGATCCCCGCAATCTCGACGCCCTTGTCGCGATGTTTGAAATTTACCACCGGCGGCGGGACGAACGCCGGGCCGTGTATTACCTCAAGCAGGCCCTGGCTCTGGACCCCAACAATCCCCGGCTCAGGCGTTACGAAGCCGAATACCGGGCCGCCCTGGGCTCAAACTACTAATTAAAAAAGTCTACGCTTCGAGTATTCAACGTTATGGTTATTATCCCGTTCCCGTCATTCCCGATACAAAAAAACCTTTTCTTCGTTTTGGGAAAGCCTCTTCTATAAAAAAATTACAAAAAAGCTTGCGTTTTTTTCTGGCCCATGCTATATTACAGACAGTAGCCATCATCTACTTTAGGGCATTTATTTGACCCTGTGTAATCTGGGTGAACGGCCGGATTACTTGGCCCCCCTGTTCCCTTCCCTAGGCGCGGGGGGCCTTTTTTTGTCCGCCGGTCGTTTTATATCTCCCGCTTTTCGGACTGTTCCCGGTATACGAAACAGCTGCCGGCAGCCGCTTCGCCCGAATGAGGATCGCGACCAGGCGGACGCTATACCCTGCGCAGTATTTCCAGGGGCTTGAGTTTTCCGGCCCGGCGGGCGGGCAGCCAGGAGGCGAATACCGAACAGCCAATCGTAAAAAGAACGATGGCTAAAACCGTTATCCAGTCTATAACGATGGGGATTTCCTCAAGGTAATATTCCGGATCAAGAAGCCGCAGGCCCCGGATTCCGGCGACGGCGTTTATAAGCGCCTCAAGGCCCCGGATAATCTGGTTGATAAAGACGCCGATAAGAAGGCCCGCCGCGCCGCCGGCCAGCGCCCCGGCAAGGCCGGTAAAAAAAGAGCCCCACAGAAAAACCGCCCGCGTATTTCCCGGACTTGCCCCGCAGGTTTTAAGCACGGCGATGTCCCGCTGCCGTTCTATGGCCAGCATGGATGTCGCCGACGATACGTTTACCGCCGCGACCAGCACAAGAATCGCCATGATAAAAATAAGCATCTGCCTTGTGGACCTGAAAGAGCTGTACAGGGATCTTTCAAGCTGTTTCCAGGTATACACCCCGTAACCGGGACCCAGCCGCGCGCTCAGACGCAGGGCGGCGGTATCGGCGTCCCTGTGGGGATCGTTTGTTTTAACCAGCAGAAACGAACGGTACAGTTCCGGGGAAAGCAGTTCCGACCCGGCGTCGTAGTTAATGATACACCAGAGCGAATCCAGTTCCCGGTAGCCCGAAGAGATAATCCCCTTAACGGTAAACAGGGTAAGCCGCGGGATATTGGATCCGTCTTCGTTAACGCGCACCGTCATAAGCCTGATAATGGATCCCGGTTCCGCGTTCAGGGATTCCGCCAGGGCTTCGCCGAGGAGCGCGTCCCTGTTTGTTTCGAGGACGACTCCGCCGGAAACCACTTTCAGAAAGGCCCTGCTTCCCGGATCGTCCCAGAAGGCCGGATCCACGGCCCTTACGGTAGCGCCGACTCTGCCGTGGCTTCCCACGATGATCCCCAGGCCCTGCCGTTCCCGCCAGACGCCGCGGACAAAACCGTCGTCCCGCGCGGCGGCGAGCCCGGCGTCAATATCATCCTCAAGAAAATCGTAGACCTGAATATGGGAGGTACCAAGCTCAATATAGCGATCCGTAATGCCCCGGATCATCCCGTCGGCCACCACAAGCGTTACGATAATCGGAACAAGGCTCAGGGCAATGCCCGCCGCCGCGCCCCGGAGGTAACGGCCGCCTTCTTTTGCCCTGCCCCAAAGATAGCGGAGGGCGATGAAGAACGGGGCGCTTTTCATAAGCGCCGCAGCGCTCCGTTTTCAAGTTCATAGCGGATACCGGCGCGGGCGGCGACGCGCTCGTCATGCGTTACCAGTATCAGGCTTGTGCGGCGCTTTTCCGCCGCGCCGTAAAGAAGCTCGGCGACCACGGCGCTGTTCTGGGGATCGAGGTTTCCGGTAGGCTCGTCGGCCAGGACAAGAACCGGATCGTTTACCAGGGACCTTGCCACGGCGACCCGCTGGCGTTCGCCGCCCGAAAGCTGGGACGGAAAATGCCCCGTCCTCTCTCCAAGCCCCAGATCCTCAAGAAGGGATCTTGCCTTTTCCAGCGCGTCCTTTTTTTTCATTCCCCCTATAAAGGCGGGGATCATCACGTTTTCGACGGCGGTAAAATCCCGGAGCAGATAATGAAACTGGAAGATGAACCCAAGACAGCGCCTGCGGTATTCGGTAAGGGCGTTTTCGGAAAGAGCGCTTATGTCTTTGCCGGCGGCAATCACCGAACCCGAATCGCAGCGATCAAGGCCCCCGATTATGTTAAGCAGGGTACTTTTGCCGCAGCCGCTTTTGCCCTGTACCGCCACGGTCCGGCCCGCGGGCGCTTCAAAGCACAGTTCTTTAAGAATATTGAGCTTTTCGTTTCCCGATTCGTAATGTTTAACCAGATTCCTGACCACGACAACGGGATCGCCGGTCTTGTCCCCGGCGTCGATTTTACTCATAACGCAGTACCTCCGCGGGCCTGATCCGCGAAACTTTTCCCGACGCGAACCACGCCGCGCCCAGGGCGGAAAAAAGCCCGAACAGGAATATGATTGCCGCCTCGCGGGGAATCACCCTGCCCCGCAGTTCCTTTATGTAAAACACAGCCGGCGAAAAAACGGCAAAGCCCTCTCCCGACGCGGCTTCCCCGAACAGGGCGAGGGAAACGGCGTTAACCGCGCGGAGGACGCCGTTTACTCCGGCTTCCAGCAGCGCGAAAAAAGCCGGAATGTTAAGGCTGATTGCGAGCCCCGCCGCCATGCCGGCCGACGCGCCGATAATGCCGATAAGAAACCCGTCCCACACGAACACAAGCCGCACGGCCCGGTCCCCGGCGCCCACGGCCCGCAGCAGACCGATCTCTTCCCTCCGTTCCAGCACCGATCTCCGCTGGGCCTGGTAGATATTAAGGCCGACGACGATAAAGATAAGCCCCACAAGCACAAACATAAAAAGTTTCTCCGTTCTGAGCGCGCCGAAAAAAGCCCGGTTGTAATCACGCCAGGAACTGACCCTGGCTTTTGTCAATTTTTGTATCGCGGGAAGAATCCGACCGTCCTGCCACCTGTCCGCGAGTTTTATCCCAATCGTATAGCCCTCTCCTTCCATCTCTCCCGCCCTGTCAAAGTTGATAAAGGCCCAGCCCAGATCGTATTCGTAAAAACCGGAACGGAAAATCCCCGTTACGGTAAAGACCGCGTCCACCGTTTCGTCGGGCCGGAGCGCACTGACGGAAATAAGGGCCAGCCTGTCGCCTTTTTCAACCCGGAGCCGCCGGGCCAGTTCCGCGCCCAGCAGGATCGAGCCGCCGTCTTCAAGGTCGAAAAAGCCCGATTCAAAATCGAGTTTTTCCGCCATCCCCGGATCGTCGGATACAGCGGAAGGCCGCAGGCCGCGTATCAGCGCCCCCTGCTGTCCGTAGCCGCTCCTGACAATGCCCTGAATCTCCCGGAACGGCACGGCGGCGGTGACGCCGGGAACGGAACGGATGCTGTCGACGAGGCGCTCTTCTTCGGGCCGGTCAAGGCGGATATGGTACGACGATATTTCGAGGATGCTTTCGATAAAGCCAAGCTGAAAGCCGTTCATGACGGCGATAATCACGGTAAGGGCGAGCACGCCCACGGCAATGCCCAGCACGGGCAGCGTCGGAACTCCCCGCCTGCGGGACACGAGGCGGCCCGCGACAAAGCTTATCCAATGAAACGATCCGGCGCTCAAAGCCGTTCCTCCGATATTTTTCTGCCGTCTTCCCACACGGCCCTGAGTATGGGCCTGCCGTTCCGGTACAGCTCTTCGATTTCCCGGTTTCCGTCCCTTATTACCCGTCTTTCGAGAATCCCGTTCCGGTAGTTCCGCTCGCCGCCGTTTTCCCCGTTCCGGGTATAGTCAAATTCTACCCTTCCCGAAACGCCGCCGGAATTCCAGGTAATCGACAACAGCTTTTCACCGGACCATTCGTTGACAAGAGACGCGATCTGTTTTCCGTCCTCATCAAGGTGTTCCTCGTGGATTACCCTTCCCTGCCCGTCCGTATTGTATCGTACCGTAACCGCGTCCGTCCTGAAAACATCCCTAAGAGCGCCCGTTTTAAGGCGGTAATCGTAAGGAGAATCCGGGCTGATAAACGAAGGGCCGGGCGGCGGAAAGCGAAGGCGTACAAGGCGGATGGTTTCTTCTTCGGCATTTTCGTTAGCGGAGTCTTCTTCGGCAAATTCTTCGGAAGGGGTTTTTTCGGCGTATTTTCTTTCCACTCCCCGAAGCTTGTGGTTCCGGGTATAAAGGTACTGGTCGTTCCACAAAATCTCTTCGTCCAGCCTTGTTTCCGAAGCGACAAGAACGCCGTCCGAATACCTGTAGCGGGTCGAGTACCGTTCCCCGGACGCGAGAATCTGGAAAAGCCCGGTAAGCTGATATTCCGGCGAATAAAGTTCGATAAACGGCAGCCTGGCTTCCCCGTGATCCTGCCGCTCCGTTTCAGGTTCCGCCGCGGCGGCTTCTTCCACGGGAAGGGACGCGTTAAGCCGGGTCAGAGCGCCGCTCCTGAAAATCCACTGCCGCCGGATCGGTTTTCCCCGCTTGTACAACACCCTGCGTTCTACGGAAAAGCCGCTTTCATAATACGGACGGAGAACATCGGGAATCGCGCCTGCTTCCGTCTGTTCCACCGAAACGGACCATTCGGCGCGAAGGGCCGTCATTTTCGAGGGGCTTCTTTCAAGGGCCAGACCAGAAGCATTGGACAGATACCAGTCCTGGGAAAACGCGGAAACGGTGAGAAACAACGCTGGCAGCAAAAGCCCCGGTAATTTCATGTCTATCGCTCCGGAGATTCCGCGGTCCGCGCGCCGGAAAGCCCGGCGAATTCCCTGGAAAAACGCCGGGGATCGAAGGGCCTGATCGCGTCGTAGCTTTCCCCGTCACAGATAAAAACTACCGGAAGGGAAAGTTCCGAAGCCAGGGAAAAAACCGCTCCGCCTTTCGCGCTGGAATCGTATTTGGTAAGAATTACCCCGTCGAGTTTTACCGCGTCGTGAAAAATTTCGGCCTGGGCGACGGCGTTCCGGCCCGTGGTGGCGTCAAGCACGAGCCATTTCCTGCACGCTCCCCCGGCCCCGAGTTTTGTTTCCAGCACCCGGTCGATTTTTTTCAGCTCTTCTACAAGGGCCGACTTTGTGTGCATTCTGCCGGCGGTATCGGTAATGACAAGATCGCCGCCGCCCGCGAGCGCGGCCCCGACGGCGTCGTAGACCACCGCCGCGGGATCGCCGCCGTGCTGATGGGCCACCACCCGGACATTAAGCCTTTCGCCGTGTATCTTTAACTGATCGATGGCGGCGGCGCGGAACGTATCGGCCGCCGCGAGAATAGGCTTTCTGCCCCGGGAACGGTAGGCCTGGGCGAGCTTCGCGGCGGTGGTGGTTTTGCCGACGCCGTTAACCCCAAGAAGCAGGATCACCGAAACGGCGTCGGGAAGTTCCGCAAGACCGGAGGGGCGCGGCGGCGACTCGGGTGACGGCGGTTTCGCCGGCGACTGCGGCGGCTGTCGGCAAAACGGCCTGTTCAGCTCGTCTTCGAGAAGCCCGGCGAATTTTTCCATAAGCAGCGCGGGATCGCCGGTCTTCCCGGAACTGTCCTTTAGTTCGTCTACCAGCCGCATCGCCCCGGCGGCCCCAAAGTCCCCCTCGACAAGAAGATCCGCCAGGTCGTCAAAAAAATCCCCGGAAAGGGTCTTCGACAATCCGAAAAAATCTTTAAGCCGTTTCGCGAAATTCAACGCCGTTTTCCTTTTCCTATTTCCACAGAGGTACGGCTTCCCGGTTCGCGGTGTTTATGTAAATGATAAGCCGTATAAGAGATTCCACGCCGAAAATCCCGGCGGCAATCATCGCCCCCCGGGAAACGTAAAAACTGGTATTGTAGCGATTCAAAATATCGTCGCTTCCCGAAGAATTGTAGGCGGTCGCGTACGATCTGGCAACGCCGTCAAGAAAAAAAGCCAGCGGCAGCGTTATCCACAGCCTGCCCCAGGCGCCGTAAAACTGGCGGCGGCGTCTTTCCACGGGCTTTTCGTCTTTGCCGGGAATGATCCTGGGGTTAAGCCCGACAAGCCGCCCGCCGCCGGTCTGTTCCCCAAGCACGATAATTTCTCCCCGTTCGCCGGTTTCCGTTTCCGCGCTGATATGGCGATACCCGTCCCGGGGAACGGCAATTTCCAGATCGCCGCCGGGGGGAACGGTTCCGGCGTAAAGCGCGCCGATGTAGATTCTCGCGCCGGATACGGAAAAACGCAGGATTTCCGAATCGACGGGAGCAAGAGCCACGGCGGTTTCGGCCTGTTCGCCCGGAGCGAGTTCGAGGCTGCCCGAAAAATTCTCGTAGCCTTCCGCGGATACCGAAACGGAAACGGAACCCGGATTGAGAAGTTCCGGCGTTCTGTTTGCCGCGAGTTTTCCGTTAATGACGACCCGCGCGTTTTCCGGTTCCACGGCGACGGTAAGCACCGAGCGGGCCGTTCCCGCGGCGGCTTCCTCAACGCGATCCGCGAGATCGTCCGCGGCGTCGTTCACGTCTTCCCAGGAAAAAATCACCGCGTCCTCGAAAAGAAACGAGGAATCCCGCGTATAAATCCGCAGTTCCGCGTAAATCCGCCCGTAATAGGAAGAAAGCTTTCCGGAAAGAAACGCGTCGGCCTTTTGCTCGTCAAGAAAATCTTCCTCGCCGCCGGGAAGCGGAGGCGGGGGAAACGCTCCTTCCAGCAGCACAAAAAGCGGCCTTGCCTCGACGAGTATCGTTTCGTTTTCCGTTTCGATCAAGAGCTCTTCAAGTTCCCCGATCTCTTTGTCCAGCCGCCGAAGCTCCTTGTTGTATTTCCAGCGGGGAAGCCCCCTGAAAAGAAGCTCGTCCCGCTCCGCGCGCTTCGCGGCTATTTGCGATACGACACCGTCCCTGGCCCGGGAAAAAGCCCGTTCCCGGTACGAGACAAGTTCCTCACTGTTCCGGACGCGCCGGTCAATGCCGCGGAGCCTTGAGGCAAGACGGCTTTGGAGAATCGGCCCCAGGCCGGCCTGCGCCGGAGGAAGTTCGGAAACGTCGAAAGCTGTTACGCAAAACACGTATTCGGTATTGACGGGCGGAGGAAGTTCTTCGGTTTTTCCCCTCGGATAAAGGCTTGCGGCGGCGAAAAAAAAGCAGAAAAAAACCGGAGCCGTCGTT
Source organism: Treponema sp. (assembly GCA_031255645.1). Lineage (GTDB taxonomy): Bacteria > Spirochaetota > Spirochaetia > Treponematales > Breznakiellaceae > JAIROH01. The sequence goes on from JAIRSC010000008.1 coordinate 15,639, forward strand.
ACGGGGCCCCGTCTACAGCTTAAGGGCAAAACGCAGATACTCCTCGATAAACAAATCTATGTCGCCGTCCATAACGGCCTGGATATTTCCCGATTCGGCCTTGGTACGGTAATCTTTTACCATTGTATAGGGCTGAAACACATAGGAACGGATTTGGTTTCCCCAGGAGATGTCTTTTTTTTCCTGGGCAAAGCGTTCGTTGTCTTTTTCTTTTTCCCGGCGGTAATATTCGTAGAGCCGGGCCTTGAGCATGCTCATCGCGGTAGCCCGGTTCTTGATCTGGCTCCGCTCGTTCTGGCAGGCAACCACAATGCCGGTGGGCAGATGGGTAAAACGGACGGCGCTGTCCGTTTTGTTGATATGCTGGCCGCCGGCGCCCCCCGAACGGTAGGTATCGACCCGCAGATCTTCGGGCCGTATTTCCACTTCGATTGAATCGTCGAGTACGGGGAACGCGTACACCGAGGCAAACGAGGTATGCCGCCTGGCGTTGGCGTCAAACGGAGAAATCCGCACCAGGCGGTGTACGCCCGATTCCCCCTTGAGATAGCCGTAGGCGTAATTCCCGCTTATCTTGCAGGTCGCCGACTTAATTCCCCCCTCGGCCTCGAGCATATCCACTTCTTCCACGGAAAAACCCCGCCGCTCCGCCCAGCGGACATACATGCGGTAGAGCATTCCGGCCCAGTCGCAGGCTTCGGTTCCCCCGGCCCCCGAATGGATTGTAAGGAAGCAGCCGTTTTTGTCGACTTCCCCGGACATAAGCTCGACGAGTATCTGTTTTTCATAACGCGCGGCGAGATTTTTTAGGGTTGATTCAATTTCCGGCGCGATGGATTCGTCTTTCGCCTCTTTTGCCAGTTCCAGCAGGGCCGAAAGATCCACAACTTCCGCGCGCAGGGCCTTCCAGGGCTCGTAACGGCCGCTAAGGGCCTTTAACTCCTGCATGACCTTTTCCGCCCCGGCGGAATCGTTCCAGAAACCGGGAGCGGCGGAAGCTTCCTCGAGTTCCGCTATACGGCCGGAAAGTGTCTTGCCCGCGGAAAGCGTCTTGCCTGAAACAGGCGCTTCAAAGACGCCTCCATGCGTCAAGAATTTTCGCCGAAAGCTCTTCTACGGGGCTTCCCAGTTCTCCAAGCAGCATTTTTTCTCCTTATTCGCAGTGGGGTCTGATACCCCGCCCGTCAGGCGGGGAGGTTCATTGCGGCGCAATTACGCTGCGTTACGGTTCAGCGCCGGTAGGGCCGCGCCGGCCTTACGCGCCTGGCCGGGACAACCTGAATCGTTTGGACCGGCTGGACGGGCTGTCCGGGAACTTCCCCGCCCCTGGCGACAAGACGCCGCCACTTTTTGTCCCGCAGCGTGCTTAACACCAGGGTTCCGTCCACGGGAAACTGAAACAGCCTGAGCCGGTCGAACGCGTCGGTAGACCGGTCCAGGTCCCTTTTTAGCCGAACAAGAGTAGAGGGAGACACAAAAGCCGATTCCCAAAGGCCGCGCTGTATTTTTTCAAACCCGTACTGAATAAGAAGCTCGGCCAGCTCTTTCGCCCTTCCCTCCGAACCGGGATCCACGGCAATGGATACAAACATATATATGGATTGTAGAAAAAAAGGGGGATGATGTCAAGGAAACGTAAATGTCCATGGAGCTGGTGGACACCTTTGTAAACACTATGGGCGGCGGGTTAACACACAGCGCCCGTACTCTGAACGGGCGCTGTGCTATTTCGCAGTCCATGATACAAAGGCGTCCACCGCCACGGAGGACGCTGGGATCAGGCTCTCCGCCGTTGGTGGAGAGCTGGGGGCTGTCCAAAAAGTACTATTTCTAACGGTCTTTTGTGATGCCTGTAAGATGTTCTTGAAAGTTCTCTTTAAATGTTCAGTATTTGAAATTATGATTCCGGTTCAGGACGGGTTTTGGCTGTTTATCCGGTACAGCTGCTTCAAATTGTATCCCAGGGCAAGCAGCCCCCATTCCGTGGAGACTTTGGCCGTTCCCCGTAACAGAAACCGTCTGAATCCCTGGT
>JAIRSC010000063.1 GCA_031255645.1 Treponema sp.
TCCTGGATTTTTTCCTCGTACTCTTTCCAGAAATGATCCGGATTGGGATCGTTTTTTTTGCCGAACAACATGAACGCTATTGTAGATCAACATACAAAAAAGCGCAATGGCCCGGCGCCCGCGGCAATGCGCATACTTCATGGACTACCGCCCGTGACAGTGTTTGTATTTTTTCCCGGAACCACAGGGGCAGGGATCGTTCCGGCCCACTTTCGGCTGCGTTCGGACTACCGTCGCGTTTTCCGGCATGGCCCTGTTCGAGGGCCCGGCGGGCCGCTGCGGGCTTTTGTTCTGCGCCGCCTGGCCGTCGAAAGCCGTAACGGTACTGTGGTTGGCCGCCTGAATCCGAACCGACGGGCCGGCGCGCGTTTCCCGTTCTTCCGCCCGCTGTATCCGTACCAGATGTACCCGCGACGCAATCTCTTCCCGGATTGAATCGAGCATCGTGTCGAAAATCTGGAAACCCTCAAGCTTGTATTCGGTAAGGGGATTTTTCTGGGCGTAGCCCCGAAGGTAAACCGCCTCCCTCAGGGCCTCCATGTTTTCAAGATGGTCGAGCCATTTGCGGTCGATAAACTGAAGGTACTGGGCGCGTATAAACGCGTTAATCGCCTCCGGGCCAAGCAGCGTTTCCTTGTCCTCGATGTCCTTTTCAAGATCCGCGATAAAGACCTTCGCCAGCGCTTCGCCGTCCGTCGTTTTGGAAAGATCCTGAGAAGGGACATAATTAAACTTTTGCTTGAGCAGGCCAAAAAGTTCACCGAAAGCCTGCTGGGGATCTTTTTTATGACCGGAAGAAAAAAGATCCACCGCGTCCGTGACCATCGCGAATGTCGCGTCGTTAACCCGCTTTTTCAGATCCGTGTCGCGCAGAATCGCGTCCCGCTGTTCGTAAATAAATTTGCGCTGCTGATTCAACACGTCGTCGTATTCAAGAAGATGTTTGCGGATTTCAAAATTGCGTTCCTCAACCTTCTTTTGGGCGTTTTCTATGCTTTTGTTAAGCCAGGGATGATAAATGGGCTCCCCGGCCTGCATTCCCATCCGCGACATAATGCCCTTGATGTTTTCGCCGAAAAGCCGCATCAGATCGTCGTCCATTGAGATAAAGAATTTGGAACGGCCGGGATCGCCCTGCCGGCCGGAACGTCCCCGAAGCTGGTTGTCGATACGGCGGCTTTCGTGACGCTCGGTACCGATAACATAAAGGCCGCCCAGGGATTTTACCTCTTCGTAGTCGGCCTTCCATTTTTCGTACTCCGCGGCATAGGCGGCCGCGTACTGTTCGGGAGACGCTTCGGTTCCGGCGCGTTTTCTCGCGCGGTGTTCCGGGCTGCCGCCCAGCTTGATATCGGTGCCCCGCCCGGCCATGTTGGTGGCAATCGTAACCGCTCCCTTTGAGCCCGCTTCGGCGATAATGCTCGCCTCCCGCGCGTGGTTTTTCGCGTTCAGCACTTCGTGCCGTATGCCCCGCCGGGTCAAAAGCGAGGAAACCCTTTCGGACTTTTCGATGGAAACCGTCCCCACAAGCATCGGCTGGCCCCTGTGGTAGGCTTCGGCGATTTCGTCGCAGAGGGCTTCGTACTTGTCCGCCTCGTTAAGGTAGATCACGTCGTTTTCGTCCTGGCGGACTACGGGCAGATTGGTAGGAATCACCACAACGTCGAGATTGTATATCTTGTTGAATTCCACCGCCTCCGTGTCGGCGGTTCCGGTCATGCCGGAGATCTTTTCGTAGAGCCTGAAAAAATTCTGGAACGTGATCGTCGCGAGGGTTCTGTTTCGCTGGGCGATTTTAATCCGCTCCTTGGCTTCGATTGCCTGATGAAGGCCGTCGGAATAGCGCCGTCCGTGCAGTATGCGGCCGGTAAACTCATCCACAATCTGAACCATGCCGTCCTGGACAACATAATCCACGTCGATGTGGAACAGTTTGTGGGCCCGCAGGGCCTGGGTAAAGTAATGGATAAACTCGAAATTCTGCTCGTCCACGATGGCGCCCTTGATAAGGCCGCGCTTTTGGAGAAGGGCTTCTATTTTTTCAAGCCCCGCGTTGGTAAACGAAACGTTCTTGTTTTTTTCGTTAAGCTTGTAATCTCCGACAACTTCTTCGCCCTGGGTTTCGTCGGGATAGTCGCCGTCGTCTTTTTTCCGCACTTCTTCCAGCGTGGAAAGGAGCCGGTCTACTTCGGCGTACTTGAAGGTGTCGTCCTCGGCCGCGCCGGAAATGATTAACGGCGTTCTGGCCTCGTCAATGAGGATTGAGTCGATCTCGTCAACGATACAGTAGACGTGTTCCCGCTGAACCCGTCCTTCCAAATCCCAGCGCATATTGTCCCTGAGGTAGTCAAAGCCGAATTCGTTGTTGGTTCCGTAGGTGATGTCCCTGCCGTAATTTTCCTTCCTTCTGTCGTTGTCCATGTCGGAAAGAATTGTTCCCACGGAGAGGCCGAGGTACCCGTATACCGGCCGCATCCACTCGGTATCCCGGCCGGCAAGGTAATCGTTTACCGTAACAATGTGAACGCCCTTGCCCGGTATCGCGTTAAGATAGGCGGCGGCGACGCTCATAAGGGTTTTGCCTTCGCCGGTTTTCATTTCCACGATTTTGCCCTGGTGCAGTACGATTGAGCCGAGTATCTGAACATCGTAGGGCCGTTCGCCGAGTACGCGCCGGCTTGCTTCCCTCGCCAGGGCAAAGGCTTCGGGAAGTATGCTGTCGAGGCTTTCGCCGCCGGCGAAACGGCCGCGAAAGCCTTCGGTCATTTTGGGGAATTCTTCCGCCGGCAGGGACGCCGCCCAGGCTTCTTTTTCGTTGACCGCGTGCAGTATGGGAAGCATTTTCTTGAGATCCCGCTCGTGCTGGGACCCGAAAATCGCTTTGACGAGCTTTTCAAACATACCTATACTCTACTCCCAAGGGCCTGTAAGGGGCAATATATGACGGGGGTTCCTTGAACGGAGAATCGCGGTTTTTTCGGGCAAGGCGGATTTGAACCGCCGACCTCTTGGTCCCGAACC
>JAIRSC010000102.1 GCA_031255645.1 Treponema sp.
GCGTATCTTGCGGTCAAGACCGGCGCAGAGATGAGCGTTGTTATTTCCGAACTGGAAATCGGCGATACCTTCAAGCTGACAAACCCCGAATCAAAGCTGTTGCGCGCCCGGGGCGTCAAACTTGTGGCCGAACGATTTCCTCCCCGTTATCTTCCTGTGGCGAAGGACGCATTGTGGTTTCGTCTGGACCTTAGGGAATCAACCCGGGTTTGGCGGGAGATCCGCGAGGAAAGCGGCATGATTATTGACTATACGCCGAATTTGTTTCCATCCCTGGAGGCTTCGCTCTATATCACCCTGGGAGGGCTTAAACGATGAATAACGCAAGCGAACTTGAAAAAATCTGCAATCCCCTGTTTCTTGCCGTCTGCAATTACTGGCAGCTTGCCTGCATGGACAGCCAGGTTGCCCTGGAGCCTTTCAGAGAAAAAGTCATTTCCCTTCTGAAAGAGACAAAACAGGTCGCGGCGCTTGACGAGGCGCTTGCAAAAGAATTTTCGATAATCGAAAAACCGCTGGTTTTCTTTATTGACTACATGGTCAGGGAGGGGAGATTTTTGTTCAGGAACGACTGGCATATCCTTGGCCGTTCCTACAATGAGCTTTCCGGGGACGAAAAGTTCTTTGAACTCCTCGAAGAAACCCTGAACTACCCCGGCGCTAAAAATTCGACGGATCTTTTTTTCATAATGCTGGGGTTGGGTTTTGACGGTATCCACCGGGAAAACCAGGCTTACATACAACGCTGCATGACGGCCTGCATCCAAAAGGCACAGCCGGCTGAGTTCGACATCTTTTCTGAGCCGATTTTAAGTGAAACACCGAAGCGGAAGGGCATTTTTGCCCGCCGGCGCAGGCCGGACATCCGGTTCGCCATTGTCGCTTCAGCGATATTCATGGCGGTATGTTTACTATGTAATGTGATGATATTTCTGAAAACAACCGGGGAATACCGCGGCCTTCTGGCAAAAACAGCGCAGGATTCTGTTCCCCCGCTTGTGAATGATTCCCCAAACGAGGCCCTTGAATGAATCCTTTTGCGTTATTCACGTCAACGGTAAACTACATTAGAACTACGACGACAGGCAAGATTATCCTTGTTATCGTCGTTCTTTTTCTTTTTGTGATAATCGGCCTGCCCTTAATCCGCCGCCTGAAACGCCGCCGGGTGAAGGAAAAAGAAACCCGGGAAATAATGAAGGACCTTATGACCTGGCGGCATCTGGCCCAGCTGGTAAAAGGCGGCGGCGGGCATCAAAAAGCCAAACAGGAGCTATCCGACAGCATACTAAAGATCAACGACCTTTTGAAGGAGGGATTCAGCAAAGCGGTCAGGAAAGGACGGGAGCTCTACGAAAACCCCTGGTTTGTCCTTGTCGGCGAGCCCCGATCCGGTAAGTCTTCGCTGCTGGAGGCGAGCGACCTTGAACTTAAGCCCTCCGCGGTTGAACAGGACCCAAGCGATGACGGCAAGAACAGCCTCCCCGTGCGTATCTGGACCGGAGCGAAGGCCTCGGTGTGCGATATAAGCGGGAAGGTGTTTTTTGACCGCTGGCTGGAAGGTTCAAGCGCGGAATGGAACTACATTACCAGACAAATCAGCCGGTACCGCAGGAAAAAACCCCTTGACGGCATTATCATCGCCATTCCCGCGGACGCCCTGCTTGCCGACGACAGCGATCTCAGCTCCCGCAAGGCAATTCTGATGGCCAACGAGCTGCGGGAACTTTTGCGTAACTGCGGGATGAACCTGCCCTGTCATGTGGTGGTAACAAAGCTGGACATGGTAAACGGCTTCCATGAGTATGTAAACTTCCTTCAGGGGGACCTGCGCCACCAAATTCTGGGGTTTGAAAACAGTGCGAAATTTTACCATGAGCAAAAATTTGAGGAATTCCGGGAAACCCTGCGGGAGCGGCTTGTTGCCGGGGCGAAACAGCTCATAGCCGAAAACGCCCGCAGAAACGAAGAGACCCCGGGGATCCGCATGGATATTGCCGCAAAACTATGGACTTTTCCGGAAACCTTCGACATCCTTAACGAAAACATCAAGATATACCTTGAGGCCCTGTTTGGCGAGGATAGCTACCACGGAACCGGCAACACATATTTTGAGGGGCTCTATTTTACTTCCGCACAAAATATGTTCATTTCCCTGAGCCCCGCAATGGCCGGTCTTTTGGGAATATCGCCGGAGGAACTGATCATTCCCGGCGGTTCCTACGGGAACGCCGACTACGACACGCCGGCAGAAGCGGAAAACCCCGACGCTGAAAACACCCTCATGGTGATTCCTGGCCGCCAGCTTGCTCTGGCCCCGGTATACAGGCGCTCCAATTTGCGGCGCAGCTATTTTATCCGGGATACTTTTCACAAGCGTATTTTCAGGGTGTCCGAACATGCGTCCCTTCTCAGAAGAAAGGCATTGTCGCTCTACCTGCCCCACTATCTCCTGTGTTTGGTTCTGGCGGGGGCGGGCTTTTATTGGGGCTCCGCGGCGCTGTTCAACAGGGATAACCTTTACACCGGTTTGCTGCAGACCGCAACGTATTATACCTACCTCGACGGCATTTTGCAGAAGGGAACCCCCTTTAAATCTCCGCTGATCAAGGAAGATCCCCCGGGGCGCTTCTTCCTTGACACGGACCCCGTCGCGGGGGAGTCCCTTTCCTCGCGGGTGCAATTTTTCTACAACGCTGTCGCCTTTCGGGACATGGCGGTGGCAATTCCTTCGGGGTTCGGCTTTTCACGGATAGCAACGGACGGCTTTCAACCGAATTACCGGCACAAGGACAAGGCGTTTATCACCAACCAGCTTTACAGCTCCATGGTACGGATGCCCGTGATCCGGAACACCGGCAATAAGATCATTGAAAATGAAAACACCGAGGTTCTTACCACCGACATAAAAGCTGTTTTGGCTTCTTTCCTGGAACTTGACACCGTTCAAGGCGCTGATTTCAACCAGCTTTTCAAATCGCCCCAGTTCAAATTTGACGCCATGCTGCGCTATCTGATGCCGGGACTTTCGAATGACACGACAAGCCTCCTGCAGCAGTACAAAAGCCAATACGAGCGTGATTATTCCTACAGCGTCGATGCCGGTTATATTTATTCAGATGATTTTACGCAGGCAAAAGAAGCAGCCCTTAACACCATTGTTTCTGCCTGGGGCCGCTATGCGGTCTACCCTGATTCTGTCTACTGGAAGATAAAAAGGCTTGCCACAATCTCAGAGGAGGCGCTCAAGAATTATGCCGGCATCAACCAGGCGCTCCTGCGTGTCAATACGGTGGCAACCCTGGACCAGGTCCGCGACCTTGTGTACGAATGGAAGGCTTTAACAAACCGGCAGAAAACCATCCTGTCCGAAGGGAGGGCCATTTTTGCCGAAGTCAGGGAACAGCTCCGCGCCGCCCATATTTCCCTGGCCTTTGAGAACCCGCTGCCGGTGATCAACCTCGACGGAGAAGGAAGGTCGCTTATCACGGCAAGACCGGCGCCGGATCCCTACCGGGACAACCTTATCAACGATTACCTTTTCAACGACATGGTTATCGGCTTTGCGGCGCGGGAATACACCGGGCTCTTTGAAGCTGATATGGCCTTTGTGCGGCAAAGACTCGACAATTCCAAGCAGGAACGGATAGGGCACATCGTCGCGCTACAGGGCGAGTTTGGGAACAAACTGGCCCTGGAAGTACAGGAACTGCGGTCCAGGGCGGCAAAACTCCAGGACAGCGAGCTTCTGGCGGACAAGGTGGATGAAAACCCCAACGCCCCGTCTCTTTTTTCGGTTGTCGAAAGAATCCTGGAACTTTCCTCCGAGATCCCCCTGCCCGGGGAAAAGAGCCTTGCCGGCGCGGGGTTCGAGGCAAACTGGCAGGAAGGACAGGGCAGCATCAAAGCTGCGTTTGACGA
>JAIRSC010000059.1 GCA_031255645.1 Treponema sp.
CTGTCACAGCGGCGGCGCAGTTCCGCCTCGCCGCGGCAGAGGCCGGAACCCATGCCGCCAAGGGCGTAGGCGGCCCGGATCATGACCGGGTAGCCTATCTGTTCCGCCGCCGCGGCCGCGCCGTCAACGCCGCCGGACGAGGCCCCGACGGCGATGCTCCGGGGGGTCTTCGCGCCGATTTCGTCAAGGCGCTTTACAAACCGTTCGCGGTCCTCGGTGTCTTCAATAGCGCCGACGGGGGTACCCAGTACTTTTATCCCGTATTTGTAAAGCGTCCCTTCCTTTTCCAGAGCCACTCCCGCGTTAAGGGCGGTCTGCCCGCCGAACGAAAGAAAAAGGCCGTCGGGTTTTTCCTTTTCGATCACCTCTTTGATAAATTCCGGGGTAAGGGGCAGAAAGTAGGTCGCGTCGGCCATGCCTTCGCTTGTCTGTATTGTCGCTATATTGGGATTGACAAGAACGGTTTTGATTCCTTCTTCCCTCAGCGCCTTGAGCGCCTGTGAACCCGAATAGTCGAACTCTCCGGCCTGTCCGATTTTAAGCCCGCCCGATCCCAGAACGAGGACTTTTTTTACCGTCTGCTTTTTCATCCGCTTTCCTTTTTCATCCGATTCCCTTTTTCGGTTGAGATCCGCGCGTCTGTTCTATAAACCTGTCGATGAGGAATTCCGTATCCCGTGGGCCGGGACATCCTTCGGGGTGAAACTGAACCGCCGAAAAAGGAGCCTTAAGGGAACGTATGCCTTCGATGGTTCCGTCGTTGCCGTTGACAAACCAGGGCGCCCAGCCGGAAGGCAGGGTTTCGGCCCTGACCGCGTAACCGTGGTTCTGACTTGTGATATAACAGCGGCCCGGCGTTCCGTCCGCGCCAAGTTCCGTGCAGGGCTGGTTCTGCCCCCGGTGTCCGTAGGGAAGCTTGTAGGTATCGGCCCCGGCGGCCAGGGCCATAATCTGGTTACCCAGGCAAATGCCGAAAATCGGCTTGCCCATACCGAAGGCCTTTCGTACCATGGCTATGGTTTTTCCGCAGTCTTTCGGATCGCCGGGACCGTTGGAAAGGAATATCCCGTCAAACGAAAGGCCGGAAAAGTCGTAATTCCAGGGCACGCGGATAACTTTTACGTTACGGGCAAGAAGGCAGCGGATAATGTTTGCCTTCGCCCCGCAGTCCACAAGGACAATTACGGGGATTTTGTCCGCCCCGTCCAGGTCCGCCGGAACGATCTCGCCCGGTTCGCGCGGGGACACATCGGCGACGGGATGGGGGACGATTCCCGAATCAAGCGTTACATCCCGGCTTCCTTCCACAAGGATTTTTCCCATCATCACTCCGTGCTCCCTGAGCCGTTCGGTAAGTGAGCGGGTGTCGATACCCCAAACGCCGGGGACATTGTTTTTTTCAAGCCACGCGGAAAGGGTCGCGCCGCAGGCGAAATGGCTCGGCTCTTCGCAGGCCTCGGCTACGACAAAACCGGCCGCCTGCACTTTCGGCGATTCAAAATGAAGCGGGATACCCAGGCTGTCGAAAAACGGTTCGCCGTTTTTGGCGAGAGGCACGCCGTAATTGCCCACAAGAGGATAGGTCGAGACGAGGATCTGGCCCCGAAAGCTCGGATCGGTAAGGGATTGAGGATAGCCTGTCATGCCGGTTGTAAAGACCACTTCGCCGGCCTGGGAACGGGCCTTGCCAAAAGCCCAGCCGGAAAATTCCGAGCCGTCTTCCAGAACAAGCGTAGCCTGCCGCGGGGGTTTTGCCTGCCGCGAAGCGTTCAGCGGCCGGATATGTTGGCTGTTCATGGCTTTGAGGATACGCCGCCATGACAAAATGGTCAAGTAGATGAATTTTAGGAACGGAAAAAGCGAAAAATCCCGGTTTCTCAGGGTGAAAAACGGAATTTTCGGCAAAAATCACAAAATGTATTCTGGATTTTCGGCCATCGCGCCCATAACGTAAGCCGCAATGATGGTCGATGAAACGCGGCCCTTCCGCCGTTCCCGTACCTTTTCCGCAAAACAGCCGGTTTCACAAAAAACTTTGTTAGAAGGCCGGGTTTGTTTGAAGTTCCGGTTTAACAAGACGCCAGGCTTTAAAAAAGTATATGTACTTGTTCTATGGAGACCACCGTTATATAATATATATCGTGACATTTTCGAAACTTCAGCTTTTGGGAACCGGCCCGGTTGTTTTGAAATGCGGTGTTTTGGGACTATTTGTGTTATTTTAAGGAATAAATATGAATGAAAACGCGTTTGTTGTATGGGACGACCGCTATTCGGTCGGGATTCAGCTAATCGACGATCAGCACAAAAAGCTTATCGAATTGACCAACGATCTGTACGATGCCTGCCGGGAAGGAACCGAAGCGGTCGCGGCCCATTTTAGGGAAGCGATTCACGGTACGGTAGCGTATGTAAAGTACCATTTCGCGGCGGAAGAGAAGCTGCTGGAACAGGTAAAATATCCCGATTTTGCCGTTCACAAAAAGGAACATGAAAGCTTTGTAATAAAAGTGCTGGAAGACGTAAAGGAATTTGAAGAAGGCAAGAAATTTATCCCCAATGTTTTTGTCCGTTATCTCAAGGACTGGATTCTTGCCCACATAGCGGTGGAAGACAAAAAATACGCCGAATATATCCTGCGCCTGAAAAACAGGCCGAATTAAACCGGAAGCCGCCCGGCGTCCAAAATCTTGACATTCCGGTTTGTTTCTTGCTACATTGAATCCATGGCGCCGTACCCAAGCGGTAAGGGAGTGGTCTGCAAAACCATTATGCAACGGTTCGATTCCGTTCGGCGCCTTTTGTATGACTTGGCTTTAATGGCGGAATCGAAGGGTTTTGTCCGCTGACCACCGGGAAGAAAAGGCGCCACGGATGGCGCCGAAAGGACAAAACCCCGGCCTGGAAAGGGGCAAGACTATCTCCGCGAATCGTTCCATTCGTCGACTATGGGCTTGAGCTTTTTTATGTAGTCCGGCCCCGTGCCGCAGCAGCCGCCGATTATGGTTACGCCGTTTTCCAGCAGTTTGGGAACGCACAGGACAAAATCGTCCGGGCTCATGCGGTAGACGGATTTGCCGTCGACAAGCTCGGGAAGGCCGGCGTTTCCCTTTATGTAAACGGGAAGATCCGTCAGGCCGCGTAAAACCGGGACAAGATCCACATAGTCGTCAAGGCCGTAGCCGCAGTTCGCCCCAACGGCGCAGGCGCCGGCCGAGGCGGCGGCCTTGATCGCCTGTTCCGGGGTGTTGCCCATGATCGTCCTGTATTCGCCGTTTTTGTGTTCGTAGGTCATCGAGGCTATTACCGGAAGCCCCGTGGAAACGGCGGCCCTGACGGCGATTTCCATTTCGCTTACGTCGGTCATCGTCATTACGGTAAACAGATCCGCGCCGCCTTCTTTTTGGGCGCCGGCCTGTTCCAGAAAACTTTCGTAAAGCGCCTCTTCGGTTACTTCTTCCATAACAAGGAGCTTTCCCGAAGGGCCAAGGCAGCCGGAAACAAGAGCCTTGCCGGCGCAGGCTTCGCGGGTCAGCTCCGCGCCTATTCTGTTGATTTCCCCGGTTTTTTGCGCAAGACCGTGCCGTTCAAGCTGGAACCGGTTCGCCCCGAACGTGTTGGTAAGCACAATCTCGCTGCCGATTTCAGCATACGACGCGGCGACAGCGCGGACGCAATCCGGCTTTATAAGGTTCCATTCCGCCGTCGAATCGCCGGGTTTAAGCCCCAGCTTCATAAGCTCCGTTCCTACGGCGCCGTCAGAAAGAATTATCCTGTCTTTGGTTAAAATCATACAACAATCATACACGATTTTTGCCTTTCCCGCCATTGGCCGCGCCGTCTTGTTCAGGATTAAGGATTTCTGTAAGCTATAATTATGCTGGTACTCAAGTTTGGCGGTACATCCGTAGGCTCAAAAGAGGCTCTTTCCGCCCTCGTTTCAATACTCAAGGATAAAGAACATTCAGGCAGGGTGGCGCTTGTTGTCGTCTCCGCCCTGTCGGGCGTAACCGATTCGCTTATCGATACGGCCCGGCGCATGTCAGAAAACGCGAAAAAGGGTTCCCCGGAAGGCGGGACCGGCCGGGATTTCGCCGCGGAGACAAGGCGGCGTCACCTCGACCTTGCCGCCGCGTTTCTTTCCGGGGACGAAAAAAAAGCCGCCGACAGGAACATCACCGAAACCTGCGGGGAACTTGAACGCATGCTTGACGGCATCGGCATACTGGGAGAACTTTCGCCGCGCAGTCTCGACGGAATCATGAGTTTTGGAGAGCGGCTTTCCGCCCCCCTTGTCGCCGCGGTACTCAGGGCGGGAGGAATCGGCGCGGAATACCTTGATTCCCGGGAATTTATCGTTACCGACGACAACTACGGCGCGGCCCATGTCATCCAGGAAGAAACGTTCCGCCGTATCCGGGAAAAGGCCGGAACGGGGGGGGAAGCCGGAACTGTTTTTGTCGCGTCGGGATTTGTCGGCGCGGCAAAAGACCGCTCGACCACGACCCTGGGCCGCGGAGGCTCGGACCTTTCGGCCGCCGTGTACGGCGCGGCCCTGGACGCGGAAAAGCTTGAAATCTGGACCGACGTTGACGGCATTATGACCGCCGACCCGAAACTCGTAAAGAACGCGTTCCGCATCGACTCGATTTCCTACGAAGAAGCGATGGAGCTTTCCCATTTCGGAGCGAAGGTACTCCATCCCCCCACGGTAAAACCCGTTCTGGAAAAAAGTATCCCCATCGTTATCCGCAATACCTTCAACCCCGCCTGTCCGGGTACGGTGATACAAAAGGCGGTCGAGACAAATCCCTATCCCATACGCGGGATAAGTTCGCTGACAAACGTCACCCTTGTGCGGGTTCAGGGGCCGGGCATGGTCGGGGTAGCGGGCTTTTCGTCCCGGCTCTTCGGCGCTTTGGCCCGGCGGCGGATCAACATCATCCTTATTACCCAGGCTTCGAGCGAACATTCGATATGTTTCGCTGTGGATCCCAGCGCCGGTTCCGACGCCGTGCGGGTAATCCGGGAGGAATTCGGCCAGGAGATTCTCGAGGGCGTCATCGACGATCCCGTTGCCGAAGAAGAGCTTGCCATAGTAGCCGTGGTCGGCGAAAACATGAAGCGGGTTTCGGGCATCTCCGGCAAGGTGTTTCACGCCCTGGGACGCAACGGGGTCAATGTAATCGCCATCGCCCAGGGCTCCTCGGAACTGAACATTTCTCTGGTAATAAAAAACCAGGACGAGGCAAAGGCCCTGAACGCGGTCCACGAGGCGTTTTTTCTTGCCGGCGTAAGATCGGTAAACCTGTTTCTTTTGGGAACGGGCCTTATTGGGGGAACCCTGCTCGATCAACTGCGGGAACACCGGGAGATCCTCGCCGATACCTACAAAATCAGGATAACTCTCGCGGGGGCGGCCAATTCCCGCGGCATGCTTTTTGATCCGGCCGGGCTCGATCCCGAAGCGGTAAAGGCGAAGCTGGGGAGAAACGCCCAGCGCGCGGACGCGGTTTCCCGCGATTCCGGCGGAGACCGGACGAAAGGGCCGGAGCGTTTCGATCTGGAGGGTTTTATTTCCCGCATGAAAAGCTACAACCTTCCCAATACGGCGTTCTGCGACTGTACCGCAAGCGAAAAAGTTTCCGCCGTGTACGCGGAAGTTCTCGGCGCTTCCATCCCCATCGTTACGCCTAACAAGCGGGCAAACGCGGGAAGCTGCAGTTACTACAAAACCCTTACCGAATATTCACGGGAGCGGGGCATTCCCTATCTGTACGAAACAACGGTCTGCGCGGGGCTTCCGGTTATTTCCACGCTGCGCGATCTGTTCCTTTCCGGCGACAGGGTACGCCGTATCGAAGCGATACTTTCAGGAACCCTCTCTTTTATCTTCAACAACTACGACGGCAAAAAGCCGTTTTCGGCGCTGCTGCGGGAAGCGAAGGAGGCCGGTTATACCGAGCCCGATCCGCGGGACGACCTTAACGCTTTTGACGCGGCGCGAAAAGCCTTGATACTTGCCCGGGAATGCGGCATGCCCGTGGAATTCGATTCGGTGGAAATCGAACCGCTGCTTCCGCCCGCCTGCTTCAGGGCCCCCGACGTGGAAGCGTTCTTCCGGGAACTTGAAAAATGCGACGATTCGTTCAGGGAACGCCACATGAAGGCGGAAGCGGAAGGAAAGGCCCTGCGTTATATAGCCGTTATTGAGTCCGGCGGAAGCGTCCGGCTTTCTTTGCGTTCCGAGGAAAAAGGCAGTCCTTTCAGAACCCTGAAGGATTCCGACAACATGGTGGTGATCACCAGCGATCGTTATTCGAAACTTCCCCTGGTGATAAAAGGCCCCGGCGCCGGGGGACAGGTAACCGCGGGCGGCGTCCTTGCCGACATCGTCCGTATCGCGCGGACGCTTGTATAGC
>JAIRSC010000025.1 GCA_031255645.1 Treponema sp.
TCTGCTACACCGGTAGCATTAACACCTATCAACGTAGCTTAACACGCTGTCCACCAAACCTGGGGAATTCCAGGGTGTCCATGGGAACGACACGAACCCCTTCGTGCCGTTCCCATGGACAGGCCCCGTCGGTTTCGTCTTCGTGCGCCCGTTCAAGCTACGGGCGTTGTGAATTTACCGTGTACCTGCATCGAGAATCAGCGGCGTGGATTTTACTATTTTGGCATTTTGATTTGGACAGAACACTAGTCTTTTTCTTTGAGCAGGGCGTCGTTGTTAAGAACCTTGAATGAAACGGCTTTGGGAGACATGGCGTCGCGCACGACAATGCCTTCTTTGTCAAGCCCGCTGGGGTATTTGCCTCTTGCCTTTTCCAGAAGCTCTTCCAGACTGTACGCGAAGCTGTCTCCGCGTTCTTCAAGCGGAACGAACGGAATCCCAAAAGAAGCGCAGATTTCCAGCGCCCTGTCGTAGGGAAGATACGCGCCTGAATCCCAGTCCTTTACGTCAAACACATACCACGCAAGCGAAGGAAGGCGCAGCTTGTTCTTTTGTATTCCCGGCCCGCATATTTCCCCGGTAAGGACTATGTTCTTCCCGTATGCGGCGAGTTTTTCCTTAAGGCCGTAACAGTAAACGGGCGACCAGTACAGGGCGTCCGCTTCGTCCCTGATTTCCTTGTTGCGGCTGCAGCAGCCGATCTTTCCGTCAATGTAATACACAATGCCGGAAGTGCCGTCCATTTTTGTCGTGATGTAGTATGGTTTTCCCCGCAGTTCGTCGAGCAGTTCAAGCGCGGACTGTAGGCGGATCTCGTCCGAGGCGGGAATCCCGAAGGGCCGCTCGCCGATAATTGTTCCGCCCGCGCCCGCGGTTTCGGGAATGTACCATTTTCTTACGCCGAGTTTTTCGGTAACGTCGTCCCCTTCGACGGCGCCGGAAAGTTCGGGAAACCGCGCGAGCGGCAGAAAAAGGCCCTGGGAAAGCTGCCCGCGCATTTTTGCCGTACGGATACGAAAGCCCGGCCTCCGGCCAAAACCGTCGTCGTTTTCGCGATACGACGAAGCGCGCAGAAATTCATAACGCGGGTCAATGGGAAGAAAACTGTCCACCTCAAAGTAGACGCCGAGGTCTCCTTCCCTGAACTCACCTTTCTTGACAACGCAGGTCCATCCCATAATATGGGCCGCTTCAAGAAAATCCGAATCGGGAATGACCGTTATTGCCTTGACTCTTTGAATCGTAACCAGCGCGCGCATGTTCCTGCTCCTTGAAATTCCGGGACAGTTTCAATAGAGGCTTTCCCAAAACTTCAGTTTTTGGGAAAGCAACCTTGAAATTCGCGGTTTTGCAAGGCTGAAGGCCTGAAAAACCGCAAGAGCCTGTCCAAAAACCGTGCGCGTAGCGCACAGTCAATTAGTTTTGGGACAGGCTCAATATACAACGGTTTTTTCGGCATGTCAAATTTTGCCGCGGCGGCGTTCGTGCCCGGAAAGTATCAGGCGGCGCGAACACTTGAATTTCGGGGGCTTTGCGGGTTATAGTGTAGCCGTCGGAGCGGAGAGAATCGTATCCGCGTTTTGGACAGAGGTTATTATGAACAGCGAAAAAGTATTGATGAAGGGGAACGAGGCGATAAGCGAAGCGGCGATTCGCGCGGGCTGCGGCGCGTATTTCGGTTATCCGATTACTCCCCAGAACGAAATAACCGCTTACATGGCAAAGAACATGCTCGACAGGGGCCGTGTTTTTATTCAGGCGGAAAGCGAAGTCGCGGCGATCAATATGGTCTACGGCGCTTCCTGTGCCGGCGCGAGGGCCATGACAAGTTCGTCGAGTCCCGGCATAAGCCTTAAACAGGAAGGCATGTCCTACGCGGCGGGCGCGGACGTTCCACTGGTGCTGGTCAACGTTGTCCGGGGCGGGCCCGGTCTCGGCTCAATCGCCCCGTCCCAGGCGGATTATTTCCAGTCGACCCGCGGCGGCGGGCACGGCGACTATTACTGTATTGTCCTTGCCCCGAAAAGCGTCCAGGAATGCGCCGACTTTACCTACGAGGCTTTTGATCTTGCCGACACGTACCGCGTACCGGTTATCGTCCAGGCGGACGGAATGATCGGCCAGATGATGGAAGGCGTCGTGCTTCCCGGCGAACGGGATTTGACCGGCCTTCCCAAACGGGACTGGGCTGTCGGCAACATGAAAGGCTCAGCCGGCGGAAGGCCTTCCCGGCACATCACCTCGATCAATCTGGTACCCGAACAGCTTGAAAAGATAACCAGGGATCGTTTCGCCCGTTACGACGAAATCAAGGCGAAGGAAACCCGCTGCGAATACATTGCCCCCGGCGCGTCTACGGGACGGGTTTACAAATCGGCCGCCGCGGAGGGTCTTGAGGCCGGCGCGGACATTACGCTTGCGGCCTACGGTACAAGCGCGAGGGTTTGTCTGGGGGCAAAGCTTCTCGCGGAGCGGGCCGGCGTCAAGGTCGGGCTTTTCAGGCCCGTAACGCTCTGGCCCTTCCCCTATAAGGCGCTGGGGGCCGCGGCCGGCGGGAAGCCGGTACTTGTCGTGGAGATGAGCCTGGGGCAGCTCGTGGAAGACGTGCGGCTTTCGACGCTGGAAGCCCCGGCGGCATCGCCCCGCGCGGAGGTTCATCTGCTCGGCCATTCCGGGGGCGTTATTCCCACGGAAGAAGAAGTGTTTGCCAAAATAAAGGAAATCACGGGAAAATGAAGAAACTATACGGACATCCAGAAAGCCTTTACGACGTTCAGACAAAGTACTGCGGCGGCTGCGGCCACGGGGTCATACACAGGATCGTCACGGAGCTGGTTGACGAGATGGGGCTTAGGGAACAAGCGATTATCACCAATCCGGTAGGCTGCGCCATCTGGGCAGACCTGTATTTTGACTTTGACTCGGTACAGCCGCCGCACGGCAGAACCCCCGCCGCGGCTACGGGTATCAAGAGGGTGCTTCGGGATCATCTGGTAATCTGTTACCAGGGCGACGGAGACCTCGCCGCTATCGGTACCGCGGAAATGATCCACGCGGCAAACCGCGGCGAACGGTTCACGACGATTTTTGTAAACAACGCGATTTACGGAATGACGGGTGGCCAGATGGCGCCCACCACCCTTGTCGGCCAGAAGGCGACTACGGCGCCCGGGGGCCGGGACCCGGAAGGCGCGGGCATGGGCTACCCGATCCGGGTCTGCGAGCTTTTGGCCCAGCTTGACGGAACCCGTTACGCGGCCAGGGGCGCGGTAAACAACGCCGCCAATATCCGCAAGACCAAAGGGTATATCAAAAAAGCGTTTGAAGCCCAGATGGCGGGTATCGGTTTTACGATGGTTGAGGTTCTTTCGCCGTGTCCGACAAACTGGAGCATGGATCCGCTTAAAGCCGTAGAGTGGCTTGAAGAGAACATGATCCCCGTCTTCCCGTTAGGCGAAATAAAAAACAACATCGAGGCCGCGCGAAGCGCCGCTTCGGGAGCCGCCTGATGACCGAAAAATCTTTTTTTGCCGGATTCGGCGGCCAGGGCATTGTCTCCCTGGGACAGATATGGGTGTACTGCGCGATGAAGGAAGGAAAAAACGTTACGTTCTTTCCGTTTTACGGCGCGGAAAAACGCGGCGGCATAGCCAGGGCCGGTGTAATTGTTTCGGACGGCGAAATCGCCAGCCCTCTGGTAACCGTTCCGGATTCGGCGCTCGTCATGAACAGCGATTCGCTTCCCGTCTGCGAGGCCATACTCAAAGAAGGCGGCCTGCTCCTGCTCAACTCTACGCTGGTAAAGGAACGCCCCAAACGCGGCGATGTCAAAACCGTCACGGTCGAAGCCACCGCGCTGGCCGAAGAAATCGGCAACGCGCGCTTCGCCAACATGGTCGCCCTTGGAGCGATGGCCAAACTTACCGGCGCTCTTGCCTTGACCGAGGTGGAAGAAATACTCAAAAACTTTTTCTCCGCCGACAAGCACAAATTCATTCCGATGAACATCAAGGCCATCCGGGCGGGTTATGACGCCGTGGCCTAACCCCTTATAAGGTTTTCCACGGTTATGTATATTCCGGGAACAAAAATCGCGGGGATAAGATTGGCCACCCGTATTTCCCTGCCTTCGGCAAGGCAGACAAAGTTTAGGCCAATGGCGGCTACAAGAAGGTTTCCTACCGCGGACATCTCGGTGATAATATCGGGAGAAAGAAAATCCCGCGCCGCCATGGAAAGCAGGGCTATGCCGCCCTGGTAAACAAGTACCGGAAGGGCGGAAAACGCCACGCCGATTCCCAGCGAAGCGCCGAAAACGATAGAGATGGACCCGTCCAGAATGGATTTGGCGAACAGGGTTTGATGGTTACCCGCAAGGCCGGACTGCATGGAACCGACAATGGCCATCGAGCCGGTACAGAACAGGATGCTGGCGGACGCGAAGCCTTTGGCGAAATTGCCCGCCGTTCCGGTTTTGCCGCCTCCAAGTTTTTTTTCCGCCCAAAGGCCCGCGCGGTTCATCCATTTGTCGATATCGATTAACTCGCCCAAAAGCGCGCCCGAGACAAGGCTCATGATTAAAAGAAGCACCCTCGTGTTGTCAAGGGCGCCCCGTATTCCCAGATACACAATGGCAAGGCCGATGCCTTTTTTAAGCGTTTCCTCAAACCTGGGAGGGATTCCCCTTACCAAAAAACAGCCCAAAAGGGCGCAGACAACAATAACGGCGGCGTTCACCAGCGGTCCAAGCATAAAACCAACGTAGCGGTTTTTTCGGACGGCGTCAATGACTAGTGTTCTTCATTCGGACAGAACACTAGTTTCATTATCAACAAGCATGAGTATCACCGGCATGGTTTTACAAGATGACCCTGAAAATACTGCCCCTGCCGGCGGAAGTTTCGGTTCCCGGGCTCCCGGCGCTAATGGTTCCCCCGTGGGCGCGGACAATGGCGGCGGCTATGGCAAGGCCAACCCCCGCCCCGCCGGTATCGCGGCCCCGGGATTTGTCGGCGCGGTAAAAGCGTTCAAAAACATGGGGCAAATCGTTTTCCGCCATGCCGGATCCGGTATCGGCGACGGAGACCTCCCACTGCGCGCCGGGAACAGCGGCCTTTTCCACGGTAAGGGTAATAGCGCCCGTATCGGTGTATTTTACGGCGTTGGACAGGAGGTTAATAAAAACCTGTTTAAGCCGGTCGTAGTCGGCGACAACCGGGCTCTCAGCAAGGCGTAAATGTATTTCAATGCCCTTTTCAAAAGCGGCGGCCCTGAATTGTTCGGCCGTTATACGCAGCAAATCGGCCAAATCAAATTCGGTTTTATTCAGGGCGAGGTTTTCCCATTCAAGGCTTGTCAGGGTCCGCAAATCGTTGACCAAACCGGCAAGGCGTATAATTTCCTCATGGCAGCTTTCGAGATGCTCCCTGTCGGGTTTATACACGCCGTCAATCATGGCTTCGATATCTCCCTGTAAACAGGTAAGGGGCGTGCGCAGTTCGTGGGCTATATCGGAAACAAGCTGCTGTTGCCGGCGTTCCGCTTCCTCAAGACAGGCAGCCAGGCTGTTGATTGAGCGGGCCAGTTCCGCAAGTTCCCTTGTGTGGTAGTGATCGTCAATCCTTATGGCAGGAGGCCTTCCGCCGGTATTTTCCGAATGGGCCCGCGCTATTTGCCGGGCGGCCCCGGCGGACTTGTTGACGGGCCGGGCAATGGCCCGGGAAAGAACAACTGAAATCACAAATCCCGCCGCCGTTATAACAATCGCGGCGGCAGTCAAAAGCCGGTTAATCGTGGCAAGGAATTTGCCTTCGGTTTCGCTGTAAAAATAGGGGCCGTAGGTTTCGACACTGACGGTTCCCACCGTCCTGCCCGCGTAGCGCAGCGGATACCTGTCCTCGCGCATTGCGCCTGACACGCCGAATTGGCCTTTCATGCGGCCGGCGATCTCGCCTATCACCGTCATACATTCCCGCATATCACAGGTACGGGCGTCCCACACAAGGCCGCCGTTTCCGTCTTCCACGGTTATGATATATCCTTCATGTACAAAATGCATTCCTGCCGCTTCAATGGCGGCCGCGTCAAAAGCCAGCCTCATCGGGTTGTACTGTTCTTCCATGACCCGTATGATTTCGCCGGTTTCTTCGGCGATATTGTCCTTAACAAGCGCGGTAAAGATAAGGCCTGTAGAAACGTTGATGACAAAGGCCAGCACAGCCAGCGCAAAACCGGTAAACAGGGCGTAGGTCAGGGCCAGCCGGTTCTGCAGGCTGACAGCAAATTTTCGTTCCTTCATGTTTCGCCTATCCGGTAGCCCATGCCGTAAACGGTCAGGATATAGCGGGGCGCCTTTGAATCGTCCCCGATTTTCGAGCGCAGCCGCTTGATATGGCTGTCGATGGAACGGTCGAAACCGTCCCCCTTTATCGCTTCCAGAATTTCGTCCCGGGTAAATATCTTCGACCGCCGGGACAGGAGGAGGACAAGGATATTGTATTCGTCACGGGTCAGGACGACGGGTTTACCGTTTCGGCTCACGCTGCGCTTCGCGGTGTCAACCAGAAGATCGCCGCAGGAGAGGAAACCGCCCCCGGCGCCCTTGCCTTCGTTCCGGCGCAGAGCCGCCCGGACACGGGCCATAAGCTGCCGGGGACTGAAGGGCTTACACACATAGTCGTCGGCCCCGATGGCAAGGCCGTGAATAACACTTTCTTCATCAACTTTCGCCGTAATCATGATGATGGGAACATCCGAAACCCGCCGGACTTTTTTACAGAATTCCTCCCCGGAAATATCGGGAAGCATGAGGTCAAGGAGTATCAGGGATACTTCCTGTTCCTCAAAAAAGGCCATGCCCTCTCTGCCGTTTTTGGCGCAAAGGGCCGTACAGCCGTTCAGTTCAAGATAAGATTTTACCAGGCTGAGAATTTTGGGTTCGTCATCGACCACCAGAACGGTCTGCTTTTCCTTCATGCGTTCAAAACACCATAAGATTGTGTCAAAATTGTGTCAATGCCGGCTCATTGAACTGTTAAGCGTTGTTGTTTAGAAACTGGGGCTTTCCCAAAACTTCAGTTTTGGGAAAACAAGCCTGAAATTCGCGGTTTTGCGAGGCCGAAAGCCTGAAAACCGCAAGAACCTGTCCCAAAACCGTGCGCGCTGTGCACAGTCAATTAGTTTTGAAACAGGCTCAACTGACATAATTCTGACATAATTCCCGGTTAAATTCGGGATCAGCAAGATTTTGAGAGGTCGAAACCATGACAACAAAGACAATTCGTATCGGCGGCATGAGCTGCGTGAACTGCCAAAACCGGATTGAAAAGAAACTGAAAAGTACCGTAGGGGTGGAAGAAGCCTCGGTGGATTTCAATACCGGCGCGGCCGCCGTTACCTGGGACGCCTCGGCGCTTGGGTTTTCCGAAATCAAATCGGCGATTGAAAGCCTGGGCTACGAGGTGCGTGACGGCAAATCCCCTGTCCCGGAAATCATCGGAACCCTGCTGATCATCCTCTCCCTCTCTATGCTGCTGCGGGTCCTGGGTATCGGCGCCCTTACTTCAAGATTCCCGCTGGCCGAAGCCGGTATGGGTTACGGCATGGTTCTTGTCATCGGCATCATCACCTCGCTTCACTGTGCCGCGATGTGCGGCGGCATTAACCTTTCCCAATGCATACCGGCCGCCGCCGCGCCGGGGGAAGGACAGCGATGGAATGTACTGTTCCCCGCCGTCCTTTACAATACCGGACGGGTTATTTCCTATACCGCCGTGGGTATAGTCGCCGGGGCCCTGGGTTCGGCTGTTTCGCTGTCGGGGCGGTTTCAGGGAGCGGTTCAGCTTATTGCCGGGCTGTTCATGGTCGTCATGGGGCTCAATATGCTCGGCGTATTTCAAGGTTCCGCGGGAACCCTGCTCCGCCGCCTTAATCCGCGTATGCCGAAAATGTTCGCCCGGAAGACAGACGGGCAAAAAGCGGGGAACAAAAACCCGCTCATGATCGGACTCTTCAACGGCCTTATGCCCTGCGGCCCCTTGCAGGCCATGCAGTTATACGCCCTCTCCACCGGAAGCCCCGCTGCCGGGGGGGCCTCCATGTTCCTCTTCAGCATGGGTACGGTTCCCCTGATGTTCGGCATCGGGGCTTTAAGTTCTTTTTTAAGCAAAAAATTTACCCGCCGGACAATGAAAGCGGGAGCGATACTGGTAACGGTAATGGGCGTAACCATGCTCACTTACGGCTGGGGGCTTTCCGGTTTCAATGTTGGTTTTGTCGACAGGGCAATCGCCGCCGTCAATCCTTCCCCGCGCTTTGGTTCAAGGCCGGGTGGAAGCGGAAACAGTACTTTTATTCCCATAGTCGAAAACGGCGTCCAGATTGTCAATTCAACGTTAAGCCCCGGACGCTATCCGGCGATCACCGTGCGGCAGGGCGTCCCGGTCAGATGGATCATCAACGCCCCCCAGGGCAGCATTAACGGCTGTAATAACCGCATGATCATCCGGGAGTACAAAATCGAACACCGTTTTAGTCCCGGTGAAAACGTGATTGAATTTACGCCGGAAAAAACCGGCAGGTTTTTGTACTCGTGCTGGATGGGCATGATCCGCAGTTCCATTACCGTAATCGAAGAAGGTCAGAGCGCGTCCGCTGAGCCGGACCCTGGGCCTGTTCCGGCGGGCGTTGTCATTCCCGCGGACACTGTCGCGTTGGCCGAAATTCAAGGCGCGGAAGCCTACGGCGTTCCCTGCCAAATCGTCACCGTGAATCTCCGGGACAACGGCATAGATCCGGCGATTGTCGTGTTACAGCGGAATATGCCGGCCCTGTTAAACTTTAACAACGATTCCCCTGACCCCGGAAACAGCCGCCTTGTCTTTCCCGCCTATTACACCCGGCTTGACATAAATCAGGGAGACAATATCATTCAGGTAATGCCCGGCGAGAGCTTTGATTTTTCCACCGGGGACAATGTGTTCTACGGCTATGTAAAAGTGGTGGACGATTTAAACAATGTGGACATCGAAGCGATAAAAACGGAGGCTTCTGATTTTGAGACGCGGATTTATCCCGACGCCTATTTTGAAGAGGCCCGGGGAGGCTGCTGCGGCTGAACCGCGGTTTAAGGTAAAGGAGACATGATGGAACAACAGACATTAAGCATCGGCGGCATGACCTGCGCGGCCTGCTCGGCCAGGGTCGAAAGGGCCCTCGGCAAACTGGAAGGGGTCAAGAGCGCCGCGGTAAACCTTGCCACGGAAAAGGCAACCGTTGTCTACGACCCGGCGCTCATTCGGCTGCCTACCATAAAAGCGGCCGTCGAAAAGGCGGGCTATACGGCCCTGGACGCTTCCCGGAAAGGCGCGGTTGACGAGGACAAACTCCGCAAGGAAAAAGAAATCAAGACCCTCAAGACAAAGCTTATCGTCTCCGCTTCCTTCGGCTTCCCCCTGCTCTATATCGCGATGGTTCCGATGATACAGGTTGTCCCCCTGCCCTTTTCCAGGGCGCTGTCGGCGATGATGATGGATTTTCCCCTTGTCTACGCGCTCGCGGAATTACTGCTGGTCATTCCCATTATCATTGCGGGTAACAAATTCTACACCGTGGGTTTCAGGAACCTCCTTCACCGCAGCCCCAACATGGACAGCCTTATCGCCGTCGGCACAACGGCGGCGGCGCTTTACAGCGTCTACAACATCTTCGAGATCGCCCGAGGCAATTCCCACGCCGTTGACGCGCTCTACTTTGAGACCGCCGGGGTTATTATCACCCTGATCCTGTTGGGTAAAACCCTTGAAGCCGTCTCCAGGGGCAGGACGAGCGAGGCTATCAAAAAACTCATGGGGCTCGCGCCGAAAACCGCGGTCGTTGTCAGGAACGGCGAAGAAAAGGAAATCCCCATCGACGAGGTGGTTCCCGGCGATATTATCATCGTGAAGCCCGGCGCGAAAATTCCCGTGGACGGGATCGTTACCGAAGGTCAGACCGCCATCGACGAATCAATGCTCACCGGCGAGAGTATGCCGGTGGACAAAAATCCGGGCGACAAGGTCTACGGCGCCACGATTAACGCCAACGGCCTTATCCGTTTCAGGGCGGAAAAAGTCGGCGGCGAAACCGCGCTGGCGCAGATTATCAAGCTGGTTGAGGACGCCCAGGGCAGCAAGGCCCCGATAGCGCAGCTGGCCGACATTGTCTCCGGCTACTTTGTGCCCATCGTGTGCGTTATCGCCGTCGCCGCGGGCGCCGCCTGGTTCGCTGCGGCCTCCGCCGGCGCCGCGCCCCTTCCCCACGGAAAATCCCCGCTTGAGTTCGCCCTGACCATCTTCATCTCCGTGCTGGTCATCGCCTGCCCCTGCGCCCTGGGCCTCGCGACCCCCACGGCGATCATGGTGGGTACCGGCAAGGGCGCGGAAAACGGAATCCTCTTCAAAAGCGGCGAAGCCCTCGAAACGGCCCACAAAATCACCGCCATTGTCTTTGACAAAACCGGCACCCTCACCGAGGGCAAACCCGAAGTTACCGATCTAATCGTTTTGAGGGGGGAAGCCTCCCCCCTGGCTTCATCCCCGCCCCAGGCGGGTATTACGCCACCCCCCTCTGCGGGGGCTGCCGCCCCCACAGCGCCCCCGCCGTCCTCCCCCGAAGACCTGCTCCTGCAAATAACGGCCTCCGCCGAAACAGGCAGCGAACACCCGCTGGGGGCGGCCATTGTCCGGGGAGCGCGGGAACGGGGGCTTGAGCTTTTTGCCATGGACAATTTCAGGGCCGTCGCGGGCCGGGGCATTGAGGCGCTTATCAAAGGATCCGCCATGGACGGCCGCGCGGTTCTCGCGGGGAACAAAAAGCTCATGGACGAACGGGGGGTCTCCCTTGCCGCGCTGGAAGCGGAAAGCGACCGCCTTGCCGGGGAAGGCAAGACCCCGATGTACGTGGCCCTCGACGGCAAACTCGCCGGGATTGTGGCCGTGGCGGACGTGCTTAAAAAGTCGAGCAGGGCCGCCGTCGAAAGCCTTCACGCCATGGGCATCGAAGCGGTGATGATAACCGGGGACAACAAAAAAACCGCCGCCGCCATCGCCAAACAGGCGGGCATTGACCGGGCGCTTTCCGAGGTGCTGCCCCAGGACAAATCCGCCGAGGTAAAGAAACTACAGGACGGGGGACGCAGGGTCGCGATGATAGGAGACGGCATCAACGACGCACCGGCGCTGGCCCAGGCCGACATCGGCATCGCCATCGGCAGCGGGACCGACGTGGCGATGGAAAGCGCCGACATCGTTTTAATGCGTTCCGATTTGATGGACGTACCCACGGCGATCAACTTGAGCAAGCGGACAATCCGCACAATCAAGCAAAACCTCTTTTGGGCATTCGGCTACAACGTACTGGGCATTCCCATCGCCGCGGGCCTGTTGTATCTTTTCGGCGGCCCGCTGCTCAATCCAATATTCGCCGCCGCCGCGATGAGCATGAGTTCCGTATCGGTACTGACCAACGCCCTGCGGCTCAAAGGCTTTGCGGCAAAATCCATGTGACAGGCGGGGAGGTTTATTTCTTAAACTCAACCAGCCCTTTCACGTAATCTCTGTTTTTGCCCTGGTTTAGAACTTTATCCAATTCCTCAAGTCCACAGCGATGGGTGAAAATTTTCTGGAAATTGAAATTTTTGTGTTTTAACAAAATATTGAACGCCTTGTTGAAGGCCGACGGCGTATTGATACACATGCCGATATAGGTGGCATGCTTAGCGCACAGATCCCGGGAAAGGTCAAATTCAACAGGCGCGGAATCTACCAAATTACCGATCTCAATGTAGGTCCCCGCCCGTTTCATCAGCCGAACACCGTCACCGAAAGCCCTGGTAGTGCCCACACAGCCGAACACCACATCTACGCCTATACCGGAAGTTATTTCGTCAATTTGCTGTTTTCTTGTTTCAAAGCTTGTTTCAGCGGAATTTATGACATAATCCGCTCCCGAATATTCCCTGGCAAACGCAAGACAT
>JAIRSC010000078.1 GCA_031255645.1 Treponema sp.
CCGCGGGCTTCCAGGGCTTCCGCCGTTTCGGCCGCCGTTTCCAGTGTCCGTTCGATTACCAGGGGAAGGATAACGATAATCCGCCTGATCCTGCCGCCGCAGGCGCGGGCCTTGACCGAGGTTTCGGCGTTTTCCCAAAGCTCGAAGAAACGGGGAAGAAAGCCCAGCATAAGGGCAAGGGCAAGACTCAGCCGCCCGCGTTTTCGGAGGGGGCCGGATTTCGATGAAGGGCGGAACACCAGTTCGACGGCTTCAAGGGAACGCCGCAGCTCGGTCATGGTCGTAACCGAAAAGAAAAGGGAGGCCGCGGAAAAAGAGACCAGTACGCCCGCGGAAAAGACAAGCCCGTCGGCAAGGCCGCGGGGGTCAAACGAAACGGGGTTCGTTCGCAGCGCCCGAACGGCGGCCAGCGGCGCCAGGGCGGTCAACAGCGGCTTTGAACCGGCGAGAAGTTCCCGGGGCCTTATTCCCGAAGGGACGGCGCAGCAAACAATAAACGCGGCGGCGGCCCCCGCGGCCGGAAGACCCAGCGCCGGCAGCGCGGAAAGGATCAGCAGGAACAGCAGCTTTATTCCTCCGGGGCAGACGTGGAGAAAACTCGTCCCGCTCCTGTACGACCAGGGCGTTCTGCCGCCGGTTTTTAATCCAGCCAGGAACAATCCTCCACGCCGCGGCAGGAACGCCGGGGATCCCGCACTCCGCAGCCGGGCGGCAGCCGGTCAAGAACCTCTTCCGGTTTTCCGCCGTCCCGAATCTTCCCCCGGTCAAGAATAACCAGACGATCCCCCAGGGCCAGGGCCTTCTCAAGTTCATGCGTCAGGATAATCAGGGTTTTCCCCTCCGCTTTAAGGGCCGCGACGCAGCGCAGAACCTGAACCACGCCGGGCCAGTCAAGATTCGCGAAGGGTTCGTCCATGATGATGATCCGGCAGTTCATCGCGAGCACCCCGGCAAGGGCAAGGCGGCGCTTTTCCCCGCCCGAAAGACGCCGGGGAGCGAAGCTCCGTTTTTCCAGAAGCCCCGTCCTGGCAAGCGCTTCTTCGGTCCGCTCCCGTACTTCCTCCTTGCCCAGGGCAAGGTTGGACGGCCCGAAAGAAACGTCCTCTTCCACCGTTTCCCCGACAAACGGGGCCTCCTGAAAGACAATGCCCAGTTCCTGCCTGAAATTCCCCGCCCCCGTCAGGGCCTGGGCAAGGGGTTTTCCCCGGAACAGCAGTTCGCCGCCGGAGGCGTCAAGCAGGCCCGCGAGTATCCGCATCAGGATGGTTTTGCCCGAACCGTTGGATCCGGCGATAAACAGACACTCGCCTTCGGTAATTTCCAGATTAACGCCGTCCAGAGCGGTATTGCCGCCGGGGAACACCTTGCTCAGGTTCCGTATGTCAAACAGCGGACACGTTCCTTCCATTCGTCAGCCGCTCAGTTTGTCCGCCGCCACCCGGCGCAGTCTGGACGCGGCCGTTACGGCAATGAACGCTTTGACCGCGTCCCCGGCAATGAAGGGAAAGAAGCCGGCGGCGAACGCGGCGGCCCAGCTCCCCGTCAGGCGGTACAGCCAGAGAAGGCCCGGAACGAAGACAAGCAGGAAACCGCAGACAGAAGCAAGGACAAGCCGGAAAAGCGGCGCGGGTTTTCCGGGCTTCGGCGCGCCCGCGACAAGACCGGCGGCAAGGGCCGCGAAAAAGTAGCCCGCGAGAAAGCCCCCGGTAGGGCCGAGAAAGTGGGCGGCGCCGCCCACCGCGCCGGCAAACACGGGAAGACCGAGCGCGCCGGCCAAAAGGTACAGCCCCGCCGCCGCCGCTCCCCGCGCCGGACCGAGAACAAGCCCGGCAAGCACGACAAAAAGATTTTGCAGGACAATCGGCACCGGCGAAAACGGCAGGGGAACGGCGATAAAGGTTCCCCCGGCGATAAGCGCCGCGAAAAGGGCGGTAAGGCTGATTCGGGTAATCGTTCCGCGATTCGAGACACGCGCCGCCGTTGTTTCAGGCGGGGGTTTTCCGTTGAGCATTGCGAAATCAGGGTAACAAGAACGAAAACCTCCGTCAAGCGCGCTTGATCCCAAACCGAAACCGCGCTATACTTGGCTCAGTCCTTTGGGAATCAAGATACGTTCTGAATCTCCGAGGGTAATGTACGCTCAACGACATTGCCTCCGCGCCCAAGGGCCTGGGGGCTTTTTTTGGCCGTGCTCAAAAGGCCAACGTTTCGCAAACGGATTTGGTTACAGGAGGACACTATGATATATCGAAACAGGAACGTTTTCCGGAGCATGTTCCGGAACGCTTTCAGGAATGTTTTTCGGAACGCTTTCAGGAGCGTTTTCTTCGCGGCGGCGCTTTTGCCGGCCGCGCTTCCGCTGTTTGCCGGGCCGGCAAAGGAACGGAGCGGGTATCCGAAGGTGGTAAACATTTCCTATGTGGAATCGCCGTTCAATCTCCAGATAATGGTGATGAAGGAACGGCGCATGCTGGAAGACGCCTTTGCCGCCAAAGGAATCGAGCTGCGCTGGCACGACATCAATTCCGGCGCGGACCAGGCCCAGGCCATGGCCGCCGGTTCCCTGGACATCGCCTCGGTGATCAATTCCGCGTCGGTGATACTCGCCAACGCCGCGGGAAACCCCGTGGAGGTTGCGGCCCTGGTAAGCCGGCCCCGGCAAAGCTTCGCCCTGATGGTTCGGGAAGACGGCCCGCGCAGCGTCGCCGAGCTTAAAGGCAAAACCATCGCCGGCCCAAAGGGAACCGTTCTCCACCAGATGCTTGCCGCCGCCCTTGTCAGGGAAGGAATGAGCATAGAGGACCTTACCTTTATCCAGATGGGCCTGCCCGAAGCCAGAACCGCGCTGCTGTCCGGGCAGATAGACGGCGCGCTCCAGGCGGCGAGCCTTATCATCAGAAACGAGGAAGCCGGCGCGCGGGTACTTTTTACGGCCGACGGCTATTTGACGCCGCTTCTCTTTACCGCCGTGCGGCCGTCTTTCGCCAAACAGTGGCCGGATCTGCTCAAGCTGTACCTGGACACCCAAATCGAAGCCTTTGACTGGATCTCCCTTAACCCCGAAGAAGCCGTCGCCATCGGCTCACGGTATCAGCAGATTTCCGGGGAAGACGGCATGAAACTGTTCCGCTGGGGCGGCATCGCGTCGATCATGGACAGGAGCGATCTTCCGGTACTCAGGGCGGACGTGGACTTCCTCTATGAGCAGGGGATGATCGACACCAAAGTAAACCCGGAAGACTTTGTGCTCCCCTCCGCGTACGGCAGATAAGCGCGGCAGATAGGCTCAGGCGGTATAAGCGCGGTGGTGAAAGCAAAGATCGGCGGCAAAGCGAAGACCGGCGGCAAAGCGGCGAACATACTCGTTTACGCCGTTTTGCCCCTGGGGATTATCGCGCTCTGGTGGCTGCTGTCGGCGCGCGCGCTGGTAAACCCCTATCTGATTCCGCCGCCGGGGAAGATCCTCGCGGCCGCCGCCCGGCTGCTTGCCGGCGGCGAGCTTGCCGGACACGTCAGGATAAGCCTGATCCGGGTATGGTCGGGCTACCTTGTCAGCGCCGGCGCCGCCCTGCCGCTGGCCCTGCTGTTCCACGAAATTCCCGTTTTGCGAAAAGTGTTCCACGGGCTTTTCGAGACAATCAGGGCGGTTCCGCCGCTGGCCCTTATCCCCCTGTTGATCCTGTGGTTCGGGATCGGCGAAGCCTCGAAACGCGCCGTAATCGTGCTGGCGACCTTTTTCCCCATCTTTCTTAACGCCGAAAGCGGCTTTGCCTCGATGGACGGCCGCTGGCTGGAACTTTCCCGCTCCCTGGAGCTTTCGTTCCCCCGCCATCTCCGCTCGGTACTGATACCCGCGGCCCTGCCCCAGATTATTACGGGGCTGCGCCTTGGTTTCGGCTACGCCTGGCGGGCGCTTCTGGGAGCGGAGCTTTTCGCGTCGGCGTCGGGCCTTGGCTATCTTATTACCGACGCCCAGGCCATGGCCCGGACGGATTGGGTCTTTGTGGGGATAGCGGCGATTGGCCTTCTTGGGGTGCTGTTCGACGCGCTGTTCCGTTTCCTCGCGGCGCGGCTCCTTCCCGCTTTTGAACACTTTTCCTGGGCCGCCCATGACTAGAGCCGCGAAGGGCGGGGCCTTTTGTTCGGCCCTTCCCGCCCTGTATGTGGACAAGCTGTGTAAAACCTTTCTGCCCAACGGAAGAACCGTCCGGGCGCTGGACGGGCTTTCCCTGGAAGCCGGGGCCGGCTCCGTTACCGCCGTTGTGGGAAAAAGCGGCTGTGGAAAAACGACCCTGCTCAAATGTATCGCGGGCCTTGAGCGGCCCGATTCGGGGACGCTGCGTTTTTCCGGCAGCAGAATCGGCATGGTGTTCCAGGATCCGAGACTGCTCCCCTGGCTTACCGTCGCGGGCAACCTCGCGCTGGCCCTGCCGGACCGGAACGATCCCCTTTTGGAAGAAACCCTCGCGCTGGTCGGGCTTGAAGGCTGGGGCGGCGCGTATCCCCGCCAGCTTTCCGGCGGCATGGCCCAGCGGGCGAGCCTGGCGCGCTGCCTGTGCAGAAAGCCGGATCTGCTGCTGCTGGACGAGCCCTTAAGCGCGCTGGATTCCTTTACCCGCTCCCGCCTGCGCGGGGAGCTGGAGCGGATATGCCGGGGGCGCACGGTTATTCTGGTTACCCACGACATTGAAGAAGCGGTCTATTTGGGGGACCGGGTTGTGTATATGAACGGCGGAACGATACAATCGGAATTCGCCGTAACGCTCAATCGGCCCAGAGATTACCGGGACGGGGCCTTTCAAACGATATGCGCCGGTATCGAGCGGGACACGGAGCGGAACACGGACACGGAGCGGAACATGGTACAGGACACGGACACGGTACAGAACACGGAGCGGGGCAGCGAATGACAGACGCCGAGATTCTTCATTATATTACCACGAGCGACAAAGCGGAAACGGAATACCTCTACGCCCGGGCGCGGGAGGTTCGTGAGCGGGAGTACGGCCTTGACGTGTATTTTCGCGGCCTTATAGAATTTACCTCGTACTGTAACAACAACTGTTTTTACTGCGGCATCCGCCGGGACAACGCCGGGGCGCGGCGCTACCGTCTGAGCGAAGCGCAGATTCTCGACTGCTGCCGTACCGGGGACGCGCTGGGTTTCAGGACCTTTGTACTCCAGGGCGGGGAAGATCCGTATTATACGGACGATACCATGGCCGGCATTATCCGCGCGATACGGGCGGAATTCCCCGGGCACGCGATTACCCTTTCAATCGGCGAAAAGAGCCGGGAAAGCTACGAGCGCTTTTACGAAGCCGGCGCGGACCGGTATCTGCTCCGGCACGAAACGGCGAACGAGGCGCACTACCGGGCCATGCACCCGGCGGAGATGCGGCTTTCGAACCGCAAAACATGTCTTTATACGCTCAAGGAAATCGGCTTTCAGACCGGGGCGGGCTTTATGGTGGGGACGCCGTTCCAGACCCCGGAATGTCTGCTTGAGGACCTCCGGTTTCTCCAGGCGCTTGAGCCCCACATGGCCGGTATCGGGCCGTTTATCCCCGCTTCCAACACCCCGTTTGCCGGGCGCCCCGCCGGCGGCGAAGAACTCACCCTGAAAATGGTGGCCCTTACCCGGCTTCTGCTGC
Source organism: Treponema sp. (assembly GCA_031255645.1). GTDB lineage: Bacteria > Spirochaetota > Spirochaetia > Treponematales > Breznakiellaceae > JAIROH01. The sequence continues at coordinate 5,655 of JAIRSC010000078.1, forward strand.
CCCGCGTCCTGCTCCCGGCGACCACCGCCCTGGGGACCCTTTCCCCCGCCGGCCGGGAAAAGGCCCTTCTTGCCGGGGCCAACGTCGTGATGCCGAACCTGTCGCCGCCCGGCGTCCGCACCTTCTATTCCCTCTACGACAACAAAATCTGCACCGGCGACGAAGCCGCCGAATGTCTGCGCTGTATGTCACTGCGGATAAAAGCCACGGGGTTTCGCCCGTCGATGGTGCGCGGCGATTCCCGTATTACCTTTCCTCCGCAAACATATCCGGGAGGATCGGGAATTGCGCTTTCCCGCAAACTCCACAAAAAGGCTTGGCAATAATATCCTTGGCAGAGGCATATCTGAACGAAGGGATTATACCGAGAAAAAAGATAGCTGATGCGTTTCATGTGGCATATTCCACGATATTTAAAATGGATATATTATTAAGCTGGA
>JAIRSC010000126.1 GCA_031255645.1 Treponema sp.
GGGCTGTCCAATAAGTATGAATTTCGGAATTCTTTGTATAAAAATTCAAAACCCTTGCCATAAAGGCAATGATTTTGCATTGATATACACAAAAAAGGCATAAAAATTCAGCTTTTAAACTTATTGGATAGCCCCTTCTTCATTTGCCGGTACGACAGCTTGCGGATGCGGTTGTTACTGACATCGGCGCGTTTTATGACAATACAGACATCATCGCCCGCCGCAGGACACTGTAACACGACGGCGCGGTTCGCTATACTCGATCCATGACCGGAACAATTAAAATCATCGCGTTCGACCTTGACGGAACGGTACTCAACAGCGGCAAAGAGATAACGGCGCGTACGCTGGAGGCCGCGCGTAAAGCGCGTTCCGCGGGCGTATATATCATACCCGCGACAGGACGCCAGCTTGACGACATCCCCCGGCCGCTAAAAGAGCTCGCCTCTTCTTTTATCATCACCAATAACGGCGCCCAGGTGTATAAAATGCCCGAAGGAAGCCTGGAACTGTCGGCCTGCTACAAGACGGAGACCGCCCTTCCGTTGATTCGCGATCTCAGAAATTTTAACGGGATGATATTCGGCGCCTGCGATACGGCCGGGGTCTTCGACAACAAAGGCCGGGGTTTCGAGTCGGGAGTAACCGCCCGGAAAATGACCAACTCATGGCGGGGCGGCTATCCCCTTGCGGACATAGAATCGCTGATACGGGAGGGGAAACGTTTTATAAAGCTTGTGATGTTGTTTGAGGATATGGCCGAACGGCGGCGCGCCTTCGACGCCTTTCTTCCCCGCGAGGACCTGTATGTTACCTATTTCGCCGGCGACAACATCGAAATTTTGCCGGCGGGGATCAACAAGGGAACCGCCCTTGAATTCGCGGCGGGGAAATTGAACATAGACATGAAAAACGTCATGGCTCTTGGCGACAGCGACAACGACAAAGAGATGATACAAAAAGCCGGCCTTGGGGTCGCGATGGGGAACGCCGAAGAAGTTCTCAAGGCGGCGGCGGACGAAGTTACCCTCTCCTGTGACGAAGACGGCGCGGCGCTGGCGATTGAAAAAGCCCTGGGGTTCGCCGGGCTCTAATACCACCCCTGCCCGGTGCGGGAAAGCGTTCTTTGTAACCTCGCGTTAGCCCCGCAATTCCTTAACCTGTTTTAAGCTCAGGCCCGTATCTTCGGCTATTTGCTCCTCTTTAATGATACTTTATTTTTGTCTTACCGGGAAGCTTTTTTATGGTGGGGAGGCAATATAACAGTTACACAAAAACAGGAATTAACCACGGACAAAAGTCAGATGAGGCTTTCCCAAAACTTCAGTTTTTGGGAAAGCAACCTTGAAATTCGCGGTTTTGCAAGGCTGAAGGCCTGAAAAACCGCAAGAGCCTGTCCCAAAACCGCGCGCGCGGCGCACAGTCAATTAGTTTTGGGACAGGCTCAGATATCTCGTAAATAATCCGTGGAGGTGAGGGGAATTGAACCCCTGACCTCTTGAATGCCATTCAAGCGCTCTAGCCAACTGAGCTACACCCCCGGAAAAGACCCGTTAAAGCCCGTTAAATGTATACGATTGGACGATTTGTGTCAAGGATTCGCGCTGCCTCTTGTCAAGACGCGGGCTCATTTTTTACCCGAATAAAGGGTAAATTCCATCTGTTCCTTGTTTTGCTGGATCAGTTTGAACCACAGTGCCTTTTTTTTGGTTATCGCCGGACTTTTACGGCCCATGACTTTGAGCTTTTCGAGAATTACCGAGGCGTTCTTTGCCGCCTGGTACGCCTTCAGGTAGTTGCTCTGGAATATCTGCCCGGCGCGTTCGTCGATTTCCTTGTCCATGGTTTTGTTGTATTTGAGCAGAATTTCTTCGTATTTTTCGGCAATGCCGTTCAGGTAATCGAGGATCAGCCTGTCAAAACCGGGGATAAGCTCTATGATCATGATAAAATCTTTAAGAAGCTGGACGGCAAGGGTATAGTCTTCGTCCTGGGTATAGGCCCGTATGCCGATTCTGCAAAGCTGCATCATCGAATCGTTGGTAATTACCTGCATGCTGTTGACCGGCCTGCTCAGGCTGACGGAAAACGGCTTCATAACCATCGCGGCCTTGGCGACAAGGTCCATAAGGTCCATGAATATGCGCTGTTCCCACAGTGATTCCCGTATGGAACCGAAAAGCCGCACAAGCTCCTCGCTGAATTGCTCCTTGTAGCGTTCCTCTTCCTTGAACACCGCTTCGCAGGTGGGGATACGCACTCCCTTAAAATAGACAAGCCCCGTGTCGAGAAAATAAATCGCGTTGTTCTTGAACAGGGCGCATTTGTCGGTCTGGTTTTCCTTCACATAGTTCATCTGAACCTGTTTGGCGACCATAATCCTGTTTTCCTTGGGGGAAAGTTCATTGGCCCTAATCTGGAGCCGTGCGCCCGAATTAAGGAGGAAGCCGGCAAGGTTCCCTTTTTGGGTGATGATAAGGGGGCTTTTGTCGCCGCCGGTTATCCCGCCGGATATTTTGAAGATTGGCATGTCAGCGTCGGCGGCCTTGCCCGAACGCCGGGTAGAGATATTCGGATCGTCCACCACGTTTGTCTTGCCGAAGTAGTCGATAATCCCCAGGGCCACCGTAAGCGCGTCCGTAGCTCTGGCGGCGACGACAACTATTTCGTCTCCCCGCTCCCGCTGGCTTACCGCCTGGCATTGATCGGAAATACGGCGTATGTCGTTGTTGATTGCCCAGTCCAGTACCAGCATCCGGTTTGGGTTGTTTTTGGAATCCATACAGAACTGGGTATAGCCGTGAATATCGAGCATCGCCACATAAATCGTGGAGGTTTGCAGCGTGTCCTTCAGATTCCCCGCTTCGGGAAAATGCTGATCCGGTACGACCAATTCCTGCCAAAGCCGCTTGTGGGTCGTATAGTTCATCTCGGAAAAGAAGCCCCAGTTTAGCTTTTTGATAAGCTCAAAACAGCGCATTATGACCGGATGGGTGCGTTTGTCCTTTATAACCGGGGCCGCAAGGGTTTTAAGGGCCGCAAAAGTACTTATCCCTTTGGTAATAAGCTTATCATACAAAAAAGAGAAAAGTTCGTGTTCAGAGGTAGATTCGGTATATTCGTTTATGTCTTTCACCGCAAACCCCGTTGTATTGCCTGTATTATATGAAAACTCCCGGGCCGGTTTCAAGATTTCCCCGTTTCCCGTGGATTTGGAACCGCCCGCTTAAATCTAAATATAGCATTTTTTTATAAAATATTACAGTAGCAAGAGCCTGTCCTAAAACTAATTGACCGTGCGCCGTGTGCGGGGTTTTGGGACAGGCACTCGCGTTTTTTCCAAAAATTCGCTAGGCTTGAAAAAAGCCTTTTGGGGAGGAAGAGTGATACGCAAACTAACGGAGCGGGAATGCCGGGACGCCATGGAGAAGGGCGCGTTTGAGCCGATTGAGGGAACGGGCGCCCTTATATTAACCCAAAGCTGGTGTCCCCAGTGGAAGGCGATGAAAAACTATCTGCCGGACGCGGAAAAAGCCGGGACTGATGTTACAATCCTCTATATTGAGTACGATACCGAAGCTTTTTTTGATAAATTTATGGAATTTAAGGAAAATACCTACCAAAACAGGGAAATTCCCTATGTCCGCTATTTTCAGAAAGGCGTTTTTTCCGCTGAAAGCAACTACGTGTCCCTGCAGGGCTTTCTTCACAGGCTGAATCTGGCCTAGCGTCCGTTTTTACCCGAATCAAAGTTTGATTCGCAAGCGGGGTTCATACCCAGGATCTTGCTCCTGGGTTCTTTATTTGGACAAAAACTAGAATAATTGACCAAAAGACTGTATATTTATAGAAACAGATGGAAACAGCGGATTTTTTAAACGATTCCGGCATTGCGTTAACCGAAGCAAACCGGCCCAACGAAGCCATACCTCTTTTTCGAAAAGCGCTGGTAATGGAGCCCGAAAACCCCTGTCTGTGGCTTAACCTGGGTATTGCCCAGCAGCATACCGGGGATTATGAGGAAGCCCTGGACAGTTTCCAGCACGCCCTTTGTATCGACGACGAACTTGACGAAGCCTGGATGTCGATGGGTCTTATCTACTACGAAATGGAACAGTTTGATCTTGCCGAGGAAAACTACCGCTCCGCCCTGATGTGTAACAAACAATCTCCCAAAACCTGGAACAATCTGGGGGCGCTCTACTTTACCCAGGCTTGTTACGACACGGCCCGTCATTGTTTTGAGGAAGCGGTTTCCCTCTCGCCCCTGTACGAGGAAGCGATCCGTAATCTGCGCGATACCTGCCGGGAACTTGAAGATTACCGGGCGGCGGCGGAATTTGAAAGGATTCTTTCCGGCCTGAAGCGACGGGGCCTTTTTCCGCGTTTCTTTGTCTAGCGTGAAAATACTCTACATAGCCGAGCTGGTCGGGAAAGCGGGCATTTACGCCCTGAAAAAGGGACTTCCCCTGCTCAAAGAGACACTCCGGCCCGATTTTGTCATTGTCTGCGCCGACGGCGCCACGGGCGGCGGCGGTTTGGGCCGAAACCACGCGGCGTATATCCGTAAACTTGGGGCGGATGTCATTACTACCGGGGACTGCTGTTTTTACAAAAAAGACCTGGTGGAAGATATCGGGAAGATCCCCTATGTGCTGCGGCCCTATAACCTTAATCCCGCTTCTCCCGGCGCCGGCGAACGCCTCTTTAAAGTAAAGGGCTCGAAGCTTGCCGTCGCCGTACTCCTCGGCCGGCAGGATTCCGGCCGGATGAGTCCGTCAAGCCCTTTTGCCGCTTTGCCTTCGTTTCTGGAACAGCTCCGCGCCGAAACCCCGTATGTGGTTGTGGATTTTCACGGCTGGGCTTCGGGCGAAAAGCGGACTTTTTTCGCGGCGGCAAAAGGGCTTTGTACCGCGGTTATCGGCTCCCACAACCGGGTGCAGACCGCGGACGAACAGGTGCTTGAGGGGACGGCGGTTATCTGCGACGCCGGCCGTACCGGCAGCGCGGAATCCGTGGGCGGTACGGAGACGGCAAGCCGAATCCGCGAATATCTTGGCGGCATACCGGACTGGACCAGGGAAGCCTGGGACAAACCCGAAATTCAGGGAGTCTTTATCGAAGCCGGCGATTCCGGCCGCGCCGTTTCGATCCGGCGAATCAAACAGTCTTTGTCTGTGGAATGAGCTTCCGGGAATAAGCATCCGGGGAATGAGCATCCGGGAATAAGCTTCCGGGAACGGGCGCAAACGGACTTTGCGGCGGAACTTTAACGCAAATATTTGCGCAGTTTTGCCAATACGGTTTCGAGATCCAGGGGCTTGCCTATATGATCGTTCATTCCGGCGGCAAGACACTTTTCTATGTCTTCCCGAAACACATTGGCGGTCATGGCGACAATCGGGATTCCCGCCGGGAGCTCCGGCCGCCGCGCCGGGGTTTCTTTTGACGGTTCCGGCATTCGGGCCGAATGTTCCGCTTCAAAGGCGCGGATACGCCGGGCCGCTTCGCAGCCGTCCATTTCCGGCATCTGGACATCCATAAAAATCATGTCGTATTTTTCGGGATTTTCGCAAAACATCCGAAGCGCGATTTTGCCGTTCCGCGCGCAGTCAATCGTGATTCCGGTCGGCTCCAGCAGGCTTTGTACGATTTCCCGGTTTATCTCCACGTCTTCGGCAAGCAGTATATGGTGGTTTTCGAAATTATCCGTCCGCCGGTTTTTTTGGGGTTCAATAAAGGCGTGTATTCCCAGACATTCGTTGACAAGATCAATAATGGAAGAAGGAAAAAGCGGCTTGACCAGAAATTTGCTTATCCCGGCTTTTCGCGCCTCTTCTTCTTCCGCGGTCCATTCGGATACGGAAAGCATTACCACGATAAAACCTTCGGGATTCTGTTCCCGTATTTTTCCGGCAAGTTCCGGGCCTCCGGTTTTCCAGTCTACAAAATAAAGGTTGTAGTTTTGTCCGGCAAGATCGGGCGTTTCCGTTCCGTCTTCAAGGGTACAGGCAATACCGGCGTTTCGGGCCGTTTCCGCGAAGCAGTCCCGCGCCTGTTGATCCGCGTCCACCACGAGGATTCTGGCGGGATACGCTCCGGTGTCCGCCGCCGGGCTTCCTGCGCCCAGGCCTCTGCCGGCTTTAATCGTAAACGCGAACGTCGAGCCTTCGCCCGGCGCCGATGTAACCCATATATTCCCGCCCATCATTTCCACGATACGCCTGGAAATGGCAAGGCCGAGCCCGGTTCCGCCAAACTGACGCGAGGTACTGCTTTCCGCCTGCTGAAACGAATTGAACAGCTTTTTTTGCTGTTCCCCGCTTATGCCTATTCCCGTATCGGTTACCTCCGTTTGAATGGTACAAATGCCCTCTTCTTCCGTTACAAGACGCGCGTTCAGGCTGACCGTTCCGTTTTCCGGCGTAAATTTGACCGCGTTGCCCAGAAGATTCGTTATCACCTGGGCGAGCCGTTTATCGTCTCCGACAAGGAACGGCGGGATCGAACTGTCGATATGAACGGAAAAGGTCTGGTGTTTTTCGGTTATCCGGAAGTTGATGACCTCGACCACCTGTTTAAGCGTTTTTTCAAGGCTGAATTCCACGGAAGCAAGCTCAAATTTGCCCGCTTCTATTTTTGACATGTCCAGAATGTCGTTGATAATCCCCAAAAGATGATTCGACGCTTCTTTGACCCTGCTCAGGCAGTAATCCTTTCGTTCCATTTCGTGCGCCGACTTGCCGATGGCAGCCATGCCGATAATCGCGTTCATCGGGGTACGGATTTCATGGCTCATGTTGGCCAGGAATTCGCTCTTGGCGCGGCTCGCGGTCTTTGCCCGCTCAAGCGCGTCTTCGAGGCTTTTGGACAATTCGTTTTTCTGGAGGGCGTTGACGACAAGCAGGCTTCCCGAGCGCAGGATGCTTTCTTCTTCCCTGGAAAAATCGCGTTCCCTGTAACAGTCGTCAAAGCTTACAAAGCCCCAGAAATAATCGGAGGTTTCTCCCGCTTTCTGCAAAAACACCGGAATAACCAGGATCGATTTAACTCCGTAGGGCCCCATGCGCAGACGGCTGTCTTCCGGGAAATTTTTAAGCGGGCCGTTTATGGTTTTTCCCAGGGAAAGCTGTTCTTCCCAGCCGGGAAAAGTTTCCCGGTAGGAAAATTCCATCGTCGCGTTTCGCCCGGATTCGCCGGGTTTGAGCCATTCGTATACCTTAACGTAATAAAGCGAATCGTCTTTTACGACGTTCTGCCAAACATATACCCGGTCAACCGCTACGCAATGCGCTACCATTTCAATGCCGTTGTCAAGGACCTGTTTCAGCTTGTCCGTATCCGACGCGAGCAGGATCGCGGCAAAATCGTTTACCACGTGCAAAAGCTCGTCCTGCCGCAGCAGCTCGGCGGTACGATCCTGTACCGTTCTTTCAAGCCGTTTTCCCTCGTGGAAGTTTCTCCGAAACATGAGGGCCAGCAGTACCAGCATACAAAAAAGAAGGCCCGCTACGCCGAGAAACCAGGGCGCCTGGGACTGGGCGAGTTTTTCGCGGTAATCAAAAACTTTTCTGACCCAGCGGTCGGCGATGCTGTTACAGTCAATAACACGCAGGGATTTGTCTATAATGGAACACAGGAGAATTTCATCGCGGTTAAAGCCAAACGAAGGTTCGAAAACCTGGTTAAACACAAGGTTCGATTTGTAGCCCGCCCGTTCATGGTAATTTGTCAGCCAGAGAAGCAGGTTTCTGCTGGCCATGACCACATCCACTTCTCCCCGTTCAAGGGCGATAAAGGCGCTTTCCATTCCGGTAAATTCCACGATGTCTCCGTGATCCGGAAACCAGTTGTGAAATACTTCCGTATAGGCCGTTTCCCTGATAAGCCCGACTTTAACAAACCGGACTTCGTTGATCTGTAAATCCCTGAAACCGGATTTGGAAAGCAGGGCGTAATAGTCGGTGGTAAAGGGCTTGCCTGTCCAGAGAAAACGGCCTTCCCGTTCTTCCGAGCGGATTAATTCGGTTACAATCGAAGCTTTCCCGCTTTCCAGCATGTCCAGCAGATCCGGCCATTCGGCGCCCACGTCGTTAACCGGCCTGAACGAAAGCCCGGTGAGTTTTCCCACTTCTTCGAGTACGTCAATGGCGATGCCCTGCCATTGTTTTTCCCTGATGTTGTAAAAACTTATCGGATAGTTGTCGTATTCGACGGCGACCGGAATCTCCGGCGGGAAATGTTCCCTGATGTAGGATTTTTCTTCCGGGCTTAGCAGCAGAAAAAGCTTGTGCCTCATGTATTCCTCAAAGCCCTTGTTGTATTTTTTAACCAGGCTGTAGGCGGCCCCGTGCCGCAGGGCTTTTTGCAGTACTGAGACAAGGGGCTCAAGGGACCGGTTTTGGGTTGCCAGCGAAACGGTGGTGTAAATCAGCGGAAAGAATTCTTCGGCTGTTATGTTGCCGTAGACGTCAAACGCCGCTTCGGCCGGGGCTTCCTCGAAGAACGCGTCTATTTCTTCGTTTACAAGCATGGTATAGGCCGTTTCATAATTATCGGCAAAGAAAATCCCGGCGTTTTTTTCAAGATGGGGCATGACAAGCCCGAAGGTCGTAACGCCCTCAAGAAACGCGTACCGCAGGGGGCGTCTGGCGGCTATGCCCGAAAGCGGTTCGCTGCCGGCGATCCGCATCACTTTGATCGAACGTTCCGCCGTGGCGCCGGTCATAAAATAGGTTTTTTCCCGTTCGGGCGTGGCGGTTAATTCGCCGGTAAAGTCAATGCTGTTGTCCGCGAGCCCCCCGATAAGCTCGTCCCATTCGTAAATAACCGGCGTAAACGGAATGTCGAACAATTCGGAAAGCCATTCGCACAAAAAGGCGCTGTAGCCGCGAATTTCGCCGTCTTCATTGTAGAAGGTCTCGGTAGACAGGGTCGCCCCGTAAACAAACGAATCGCGGCGTTCTTTGAGGGCCTGGATGGCGGTGATTTCTTCCCCGGTTATTCCGGGTATGTCTTTGTAATCGGTATAGGAGGGATATGGGGCCCGCAAGACAGAACCCGGGCCGGGGTTACAGCCTGCCGCCATGCACAGAAACACGGCAGCGCATACCGCCACTATCGTTTTTTTATATACCATACGCCCACGATAGAATAGCATAGTTTTACCCCGGAAGCTATAGCTTTTGCCTCAGAAGCTATAGCTTTTGCCTCAGAAGCTATAGCTTTTGCCCCGGAAGCTATAGCTTTTGCCTCAGAAGCTATAGCTTTTA
>JAIRSC010000041.1 GCA_031255645.1 Treponema sp.
GCCGTTCCCATGGACAGGCCCCGCCGGTTTCGTCTTCGTGCGCCCGTTCAGAGTATGGACGCTGTGCGTTAACCGGCAGTCCTGGACAGAAACGACGCCACAATCCGCTCCCGGTACGCCGCCCCAATGCGCATAAGACTTTGGGAAACCGTTTCGCCGGGCAGGGCCTGTTTGCGCAGGTCGATGCTGAATTGGTTCATCGAAAAATGGCGGAACAGCAAAAGGCTCTTCCTGAACAGCGGGTCCGCCGCGCAGAAACCGCCGAGCGTTTCCGTGTACGCTTCGAAAATCCCGCCCTTTTTCATTTCCGAATATCCGATTATCCAGACAGGCATGGCGGCCGTTTTCGGCGGGCCGTTTGCCGCGGCCGCTCCCCTCAGCGCGCCCCAGAATTCGTAGAGCAGTTCCGCCATAACCCGCTGGGAAGAAACAACGACAGGCCGCGCGCCGTCCGGGACGCACAGGTTTTTCAATTCGGCGGTGCGGGGAGTGTGTATCGGCGTTTTGTTGAGGATAAGCGCGTTTTTGCGGAAGTCTATGCCCAGCTCCCCGTTGTTCCGAAAAAACGTTTCGGCGATTTTCGCGGAAGGGCCGACAAGGTAACGCCCCTGTTCCTGTTCCCGGCGGCCGGGATTGTCGGCCACAAGGATCATCCTGATCTCAAGATCGTCGTCCAGCGCTTCGTTATACACAACCGGTTTTTGTACCGTGTACGAAGGCCCATCCCGGCGGTCTACAAGATCCTGTACGCGCCCGGCAAGATCCGGCAGGGCGGCGATTTCGTTTACCAGCGCGCGGTATCGTTTTACGGCCCCGGCAAAGGCCCGGTTCGTGGACGGAGCGTTCATAGCTTCCACTGTAGATAAAAAAAAACGTTTTGTATATAATGGGATTTTCCCAAAACTTCAGGTTTTGGGAAAGCACCCCTGAAATTCGCGTTTTTGCGGGGCCGAAAACCTGAAAACCGCGCTCGTTTCAGCAATTCAAAGCATAGCCGCGGCAGCGCGGACGGGCGGGCGTTTGCCGCGTTGTTCCGTTTACGCTCTGTCCGCGGTGGAGTTGGTATGGCCAGAAAGGGAAAAGTTGTTATTGACCGGGAATTGTGCAAAGGCTGCTGCCTGTGCGTCAGAGCCTGTCCGGTCAAGGTACTGGAAAAGGAGACGACGCCCAATTCCCAGGGAAGTTATCCGTCAATTCCCGCGCGTCCCGAAAACTGCGTCGCCTGCGGGAACTGTTACCAGGTGTGTCCTGACGTATGTATAGAAGTCTATGAACTTGAGGCGTCCTGAGACATCCGTTTAACCGGTATCCATTCGCGGGGCTTGCTCCGCGGAGGCTCATTTTTTCCTGCTGAAGATCCGGTAATTGATAAACGGAAAAATCGAGTGCCGTTTTTCAAGGTCCGTAAGCCATTCGGTGCTGATGTAATTGCTCCCCAGCGACTCAAAAATCGTGGTGAAATTCCGCAGAACCTCTTCGAGTCTTTCACGGGCGTATTCGGGCTGTTTTCCAAGGTACAGCATTTTCGGCCAGTCGGCGCCGAGGGAAAGCAGTATCTCTCTGGCGGCCTGGTTCAGGGCCCGTTCCTTGAGGCCCGAATCGTTGGGAAAACGCTCGGTCATTTCGATCATCCGGTGTATCGAGCGGAACACGTGCCGGTACACCCAGTCGTTGGAAGCGTCAAGCCAGGTTTCGGCATAGCCGTCGTTTCCCCAGGAAGAAAATTCGGGAACCGTAATCTGAAACGCCGCGTGATCCTGCCGGCAGATGTACTCCTGGGGCGTAACTAAATCGATCCGCCTGCTCGCGGCGGCCTGGCGGAACAGCTCTTCAAGAAACGCCTTTCCCTCGTACCAGTCCGTACCGAAAACGGCGGCGTCGAAAGCGCAGAGGCTCAGGGGATTTTCTTCCATGTGCCGCCCCGCCTCCTCAAGCCGGGAAATCCGCGTGTCGAGGTACAGCCGGGCGTGTTCGGCGGCCTTTTTCCGGGCCTTTTCCGGGTCGTAGAACACCCGGTTTTTTCTGCTTTCCGCGTTGTGGTAGCGGTAGCCCGTGGGACAGCGGATTCCCCCCGATCCCAAAAAGGGCCTGAGCGCTTTTAGGGAAAGCTCAAAACCCGCGTCGGTAAAATTCCGCTGGTATTCGGCGCCCGATTCCAGCAGCGAGGCAAGGTCTTCCTTTGCGTGATAGTCCCGGCCAAGAAAAACAAAACCGGACGATGCCTTGACGGGATAAAACGTTCCCTTTTTCGCGGGCGGGTTTCCCAGCACCAGGGCGTGGGCGTCGGTCAGGGTATAGGCAAAACCGTAGGAAACAAGCGGGGCTTCGAGGCTTTTGTGCCAGCCGAATTCAGGCAGCCAGAACCCCTGCGGCGGTTTCCCGAAAATTCTGCGGTGGGAAATAACGGCCGTTTCAAGCTGGGAGCGGACAAGTTCAGGAATGGAAGCGTAAAACGGCAGGAACGCGTAACTTGCCGCGGTCGAAAGCAGTTCAATCCGCCCCTTGTTCTGGAACTGCCGGAATTCCCCCAAAATATCCATTTCGCAGCGTTCGGTAAAAAATATCCGCCGCTCCACATCTTCTTCGTAATAGTGCCGGGCAAGTTCGCGGACTTCCGGGTCCTGGGCGCTGCGCTCAAGCTCTTTCCGCCCGAATTCGATCTTTTTGTCCAGATAATCCAGATAACGGAGCAGCAGTTCCTCGTTCTGCAGCATTGAACACAGTATCGGGGAAAAAGCCACTCCCAGCCGAAACGGGACGCGGTTCTGTTCCAGCGAGAAAAGCGTTTCGAGCAGGGGCAGATAGGTCCGGGACAGGGCCTCGAAAAACGGAACTTCTTCGGGCAAAAACCCCGCCTTGCCGGGCCGCCGCCCGGAACGCGCGCCGATAAACGGATGATGGGCAAGCAGGACTACGGAAAGAGCGGATTTGTTCATAGGCCGCGGCGCCGGGAAAACCGATCCGCGCTGCGCAGAATGGAAAGATACTCCGCCCCGGAAAGGCGTATCAGGGGGTTTTTCAGCGTTTCCTTGTTTTCCGAAGGATTAAAAAGCCTCGGCATCGAAAACGGCCTGGAAACGGCCAGGGGTTTCAGGGACATATCCGCTTCGTCGCGGCCCGGTTCCCTGGAATTTCTGAGCCGCACGCAAAGCTCCACGTAAAATTCCCCGCCCTGGGGGGGAAAGCCCAGATACCAGGCGATATCTTCGGTTCCCACGGAAACGGTAAAAACGGTTTCCGAAAAAAAGCCCCGTTCTTCGGCCGTTCGGGGCCCCGGAGAACGGGCCTGTCCCGCCGAGGAGACTCTAAGACAGTAGCCCTCAAAATTCCCGGAATTTTCAAACAGTTCCCTGTCGGGTTTTTTTATTTCCCAAAAAGCGAAAACCCAGAGCGGATCGCGCAGCAATATTTCCAGATAGGTTATGTTGTACTGTTTCGGCAGCGGAACGGGACGCAGCCTGCCCCGCTCTTCCGGTTCCGGCGGGATTTCCAGGTCGTCGTTTTCAAGCAGTTCCTGGATAATAAAAGTCCGTTCCAAATCCGGGGGTATATCAATCCCCTCCCGGTCGGCCATCCGTATTAGCTCTCTGGTCGTTAGGCTTTCCAGGTAAGATCTTGTAGTTTCTTCCATATGTACCGGTTTATCATGGAAAAAAGGCCGTTCAATGTCAAGGCGTCGCGTACAGAACTGTCGCGACAGACATGTCGCCGTTCAGACATGTCGCCGTTCAGACATTCTCGTTTCGCGCCTTGTCTTTCCCGCCGCCGCCTGTTACCTTCTAACGTAGGAGAATGATATGGGTGAAGTACGAACGGAAGTTACTCTGGTCAACATCGAGGATACCATAAAAGCGAAGAATGGGCTTATCCCGAAGACCGAAATCAGGCAGCTCACGGTCAACGCCGTGGTAGACACCGGCGCGTGGACGCTGGTCATCAACGAAGCGATCCGCGAAAAGCTGGGGCTTGGTGTGAAAGAAAAAGGCGAAACCACCGTCGCCGGAGGAGGGAAGATACCCAGCCGGATAACGGAATATGTGGAAATCCGCTGGAAAGACCGGAATACCGCCTGCGAAGCGGTGGTTCTCTCCGACGAGGAAGAAGTCCTTGTGGGCGCGTACCCTCTGGAAGGGCTGGATTTGATGATCCACCCCAAAACGAACGAAGTTGTCGGCGCTCACGGGGACAAGCGCTATAACGTGGTTAAGTAGCGATCCAGAAATTCCGCGAAGTAATCCGGCAGGGGCGCGCGGATCACAGGGCCGCCGGGAAGGCGGAGGCTAAGGGCGTGGAGGAGCAGGCGCTTTAGCCCTATGGTTTTTTTAAGGCGTTTGTTGAGGGCGAAATCTCCGTATTTGTCGTCGCCCAGAAGAGGGAACCCCAGGCCGGCAAGATGGCGGCGTATCTGGTGGGTTCTGCCGGTGGCAAGTTCCAGTTCCACAAGCGAGCAGGCGCCGTCCTGTTCCAGCGTTCCCCCGGCCAGAAACCGGTAATGCGTTTCGGCGGCCTTTGGTTTTCCCCGTATGTCAAGCGTCTCGGTGATGCGGCCCTGTTCCGTTGCCGCTCCGGCGCAGACCCCGAGGTATTTTTTTTCAAGCCGGCCCTCCCGGAAAAAAAGCGCGTATTTGGCCGCCGCGGGTTTTGTTTTGGCGGTGAGGATAATCCCCGACGTTTCCCTGTCGAGCCGGTGAACGAGAAGCGGCGGCGGGCTGCGCTCCGAGGCGAGCAAAACGTCCAGGGACGCGCCTACCCCCGCCCCGCCCTGCACGGCAAGCCCGGAAGGTTTATTGAGCGCCAGAATCTCATCATCCTCAAACAAAACCGTAACGCCTTTCATGTACATAGGTTCTATAGTATGTTTAACAATATGAAAAGTCCCCGAACAGCGCTTTTTGCGGCGCTTGTGTTTGTATTCGCAAAAGCCCAGGCGGAGCCGCTCTATTCGCCCAGCTGGGGTTTCCGCTTCGATTTGCCCGAAGGCTATGAATTTGTGGACGGGGACGGCAAAAACCGCTTTTCGTTTCGTTCCGGCTTCGGGACATCCTGCGACATTGTCGTATATACGGGAAAGCCGTCGGTGGAGGCCCTTGCCGAAGAAGTCGAGCAAAAGCTTTCCGGGCGGGGGGAACGGAACGGTTACGAGTACAACGGAAAAAAGGCCGTTCTTTCGCGGCTGACTTTTCCCGATCCCCAAAAACGCGGTTCCAGGCTTTCCGGCTGGGCGCTGTACGTGGAACTGAAAACGCCGGAAAACAGGGCCGGGACCGCGCCGATACTGTTCGTGTTTGCCTACGGGCCGCAGGACGATTCGTTCCAGAGCCTTCATCTTTCGATCCTCGACTCGATAGCGGCGACGGAAGAAGACCGGCGGCTTCCCGGCCCGGTAACGGATTTCAGTTATCCCGCCGGAAACTGGGAGCGCCGCCCGCTTGCCGCTGTGGGAAAAGAAGCGTGGTTCCGGGCGGGAGACGCCGAAGCCGCCCAGGCCCTTGTGGACAGGGAATTTGCCGTTCTCAGGCGTTATGTGGATTCCCCCCTGTGGCAGGAAGCCTGGAAGCGGTTTTACCGGGCCATTTACCGCGACTCGTTTGACCGGCTTAAAGACGCGGCCTTTATTCTTGAGCGGACATGGGCGGCCGGAGACGCGGCAGGGAAGCGGAGCGACGAAGCCAGGGTCCTCGCCCAAAAAGCGCTTGACTGGGTTCAGGGCTTTAGCTACGAGCGGAATCTGATGGGCAGCGATTTCGTAAACCTTGTCAGCGCCGTCCAGGACGGCCGGGGAGACTGCGACAGCAGGGCGATGCTTTGGGCGATTATTCTGGAACAGGCCGCGATTCCCGCGGCCATTATGGTTTCCCGCGAGTTTGGCCACGCGATGGGACTGGCCGATCTTGAGGGAGAAGGCGCGCGTTTTCCGTTCAGGGAAGGGAGCCGCGAATACCGATGGCTTGTGGCCGAAACCACCGCCCGCGTCGGTATCGGGCGTATCGGCGAAAACGTCAGCGAAATTACCAAATGGCTGAGTATTACGTTTTAGGGAAACGCCGAAAACACAATCGTTCAGCGTTTCTCCGGCCCGTTCCGGCTGCTTCGCGGGCGGGGTTTTATCCCCGCCACAAGCCGTGTTTGCGCGTTCGCTTCGCGGAGGCTTATACTTTCGTTAAAAGCCCGTAGGCTTCCGCTTCCGTTCGGGACGCCAAAAGGGAACTGCGCAGATCCTTGTTTTTAAGCCGGGCGCTGAAGAACGAGAGAGTCTGGAGATAGTAGGCGTGCTGGTTGTACGCCGCTGCTATCATAAACAGAAGCCGCACCGGTTCGTCGTCCAGGGGCTGGAAATCGGTGATCTTCGTTTTGCTTATGCCGACCGATACCACAAGGTCCGTTACCGAGGCAAGGCGGACGTGGGGTATGGCTATGCCCCGCCCGATAGCGGTACTCATCAGCTCTTCACGGCGCAGAATTTCTTCCGCCAGCTCCTGCCGGTTTTTTACCTGGGGAGCGCCGGCAAGGTTTTCCGCCATGGCCAAAAGGGCGTCTTTTTTGGCGGCGTAGTTCAGGAAAAGGATACGCTCAGGAGAAAGTATGGATTCCACCTGAATAATCCCCGTGCTTGATCCTGTTTTATGCATTGAAAGCCTGTTGTTTACCCACTTCTCGATCTCGGCTTTCTTGAAGCGCCATACCGTACCGATTTTACCGGCCGGTATTTCTCCCTTTTGGGCCCAGTCGTATACCGTTCGCTCCGATACCCTAAGGTATTTCGCGACTTCCTCAATGGTTAGGATTTCGTCTTCCATCATGTTATAAAACTACAAAATACCGTAGAATATGTCAAGCAATTCCAGTAATTTTAAGCCGTATATAGTGGTTTTTTGTGCCCACTGAAGGAAACAGTCCTTGCGGCGTCCATTAAATTACTGCAATAGATAATGCAGTTCAATTTCCGGAAATGTTGTATGTATTTTATTTATTATTGTTAATGTAGGATTAGACTTCTTTTCCAGCCTTTGATAACTATAAATACTTTTCATTCCCAACATTTCCGCGATTTGCTTTTGTGTCATATTGGAATTAAGCCTATAGTTTCTTAATAATACCGCAAACGCAATCTCCGGTTCAACCTGAATTTCCATTATATCTTCTTTAGCATCCAGCGAATTATCAGGCAATGGGAATATAACTTTTGAATCATTTGGTTCTTCAAGAAACAAATTTAACGCTTCTTCGCAATTTTTATATAATTCTTCTTGAGTATCCGCCTGAGTAATACAACCATTCAATTCCAGACATTCAGCCCAAAACCCGGTCTTTTCTTTATGCGTCCTAAAGTGATATTTCATTGTCTTTCCTCTTCGTTATTTAATCTCTTTAATAATTTTTGTTCCACACCTTTTTTTAATTCTCTATGCATAGGTATAGTTTCACGTAAATTCCCTTTTCCGATTTTTACGTGTGATCCTTTTTGAGAAATTTCAACCCAGCCAGCCTTTTTATAGTGCCGGAGCATTTCTCTACCACTTAAGGGCATATACTTATATATATACCAAATATATTTGGTTTTGCCAAGAGGTTTTCGTATTTTATTAAGAACGTTATGCAAAATGGATTTTGCATAACGTTCCGGCCGTACATGGGTTTCCGCAGAAACCCGGTATTGCTGTGCAAGCGGCTTCCATACGGCGTGAAGCAGACGGAATCAAAAAAATGAGGTATGATAAAGCTTTCCGGGAAGGAATCGGACACGGCGCGGCGCAGGACCGGGAGACAAAAGGAAGCGAGGCTATGGTTTATACTGTTTTCCGGGTGGTTTTTTTTGTGGTGTTTACCGGCCTTCACGCCGTCCTGATGGCGGGGCTTTTTCTGGAATGGCGCCGTGACAGGCGTTCAATTAAAGCCGCCCGCGCCGCGGAACACGCGGGAACGGAAGCCCTTGTTTCCGTGGTGGTTCCCTTTCGCAACGAGGAACGGCGCATGGGCGCCCTGCTTGCCGGGCTTGCGGAACAGGATTATCCGAAAAAGGAATTTATCTTTATTGACGACAGATCCGGGGACGGAACCGGGGCGCTGCTGAAGGCGTTCGCGGAAAAGGAGCCGCGCGTTTCGGTTATCACCCTGAAGGAAAATCCCGGGCCAAACCACAAACAGTTCGCGCTGGAAAAGGGGCTTGAAAAAGCGGCGGGAGAATTGATCCTCTTTACCGACGGGGACTGTGAGTTTGGCCCCGGTTGGATTCGGGCCATGGCCGGCCGTATGGGAGACAGCCGGACAGGCGCGGCCATCGGCCCGGTATTCAAAAAGCCGTTTCGGGAACCCTTCGGGGAAGCCCCCGCGCCGGGCCGGACAAACGGCGGGGCGGGGGAAACGGGATCGCGAGAAACCGGGCGCGTAGGCTTTTTTTCCCTGTATCAGTGCTTTGATCACGCGGTACGCTATATGTACCTGGCCGCTTCCACGGGGCTCGGCGCGGCGGGAGGGGGGTTCGGCAACAACCTGATACTAAAACGGGAAGTTCTTGACGCCATTGGGGGTTACGCCGAGGTTCCGGTTTCCCCGACCGAAGACGCGGCCCTCGTTTCCCGGATACGGGCTGTTACAAACTACCGTATCCGTTCCATCTGCGGAACCGACGCCGCCGTTATGACCGCCCCGGAATACGACTGGAAGGCCTTTCTCCGCCAAACCCTCAGATGGAACAACGGCGGCCTTTTTAGCCCCGATCCCGGCACCAGGTGTAATTTCAATTTCCTCATGATTACTATTTCCATGGGAATGCTTGCCTTGCCCGTCGTTCCCTTGGCGCCCAGCCTGTGGCCGCTGCCGGCGGCGGTGCTGCTTTCCATGAGCGCCAATACCGCCGCTACGCTGATCCTTTTCGGCGCTTTCCTGCCCAGGGCGGGGCTTGCCTATATCCTTCAGACAATTTTTACCCCCATGTACTTTAGCTTTTTGACCATCCTCGGTTTTTTGGGATTTAAGCCCGCCTGGAAAGCCCAGCGCTCCTAACGGGAACCGTCCGGCGTTTTCCAAACTCGATTGACTTATGGAAAAAAGGCCTTTATAGTGAAATAAATGGCCCTTGTAACCAGTCAGAAAATCGCGACATACTATGAACGCTACAAGGCGATAGATGTTACCTTTACCAGGGAAATCATCCAGGTTACCGGCCTTGTTACCCAGCAAGTACACCTGAAATGCGTAAGTGATTTTTGGCCCTGCGTAATATACTCAACCTCTTTTACCGGCGCCAAAGTCGTCGTCAATATGCAGACCGGACTTATAACCAAGCTTCAGCCGGCCAACAACATGGTAAGCCTGCGTTTCTGTTTTAAAAACGCCGAGACCGGGAATACGATAACGTTTTTCGTCGCCTCGCGGGTCGCCGGTTACAGCCCCTACGGCGGGGTAAAAGACACCGCCCTTTTTTCACTGATTTTTACCCAGCGCCCCCCGGACGATCTTATCGAGATAATAGGCAGGGTTCTGGACGCGAACGTCAATTCCGCCAAGCGGAAGGAAGAGCGGATCATCCTGAGCCCCGACTCCATCCGTAAAATGGGCATCTTGACCAAGGAAACGGCCGTTTTTATCCAGGGGGTTCCGCGCCGCTGCATACTCAGGGATATTTCATTTTCCGGCGCGAAAATTATCATGATGGGAATCGCCAAATTTCTGGTGAACCGGGAAGCGGCGCTGAGGATTGACTTTGACGATCCCCGCGAAAGTTTTCTCCTGAAAGGAAAATTTGTCCGTTCCGAAGCGGTTGAGGGAAGAAAAGAACTTATCGCCCTGGCGATGCGGTTCAGCGACGACGCGATTCCCATGGGCTACAAAATACGGCTTAACGATTATATAGGCGCGTCGAAGCCGCCCGACCCGGTCTCCGTCCCGGCGGAAAACGCGGAAGCGAAAAGCGCCGAAGCGCCGCCGGAAAACGCGGAAACGAAAGCGGCCGCCCGGCCTTCGCCGCCGGAAGCGAAAGACGCCGAAACTGCGGACGCCGCGCCGCTTGCGCCGCCGCCCATGGAGCCCGTACCGCCCGCGGAGCCCGCGCCGTAAAACATGGAACAGGGCAGGCGCGTCTATGTTACCGTTCCTCCGGCGCTGTACGCGCGCTTTGAGAAATACGGCGAAGCGAATCGTTTTTCGTTCGATCCCGCCGTGCCGCTGCCGGTAGAGCT
>JAIRSC010000120.1 GCA_031255645.1 Treponema sp.
AGGAAGGCAGACAGGAAGAAGCGCGGGAAATTGCGAAAGCCCTGAAAAACATAGGTGATTCTTTTGAAAAAATTGCCGGCGTTACCGGGCTTTCTGTCCAGGAAATCGAAAATCTATAAAATGGATACGGAAAGCCGAAACATCTTATATTCTTGCATATTGTGCCTGTCCCAAAACTAATTGACTGTGCGCTGCGCGCACGGTTTTTGGACAGGCTCTTGCGGTTTTTCAGGCCTTCAGCCTTGCAAAACCGCGAATTTCAAGGCTGCTTTCCCAAAAACTGAAGTTTTGGGAAAGCTTCTATTAATAATCTCATTCTTGCGTAAGTTTGTTCACATTGTTCCATTTGTATAGAAAACAAGCGGAAACCGCCGGATTTTTCTCCACTGCGAATGAACCTTCCCCCAAAACCGGGATAGTAAACCGGATTTTCGAACAAAAAAAAGGTTTTTTTTTCCAAAAAAGCAAAAAAAGCGAGTTTTTTATTCCAACTACTTGACAATACCGCGTAAAAGCAGTATTACTGTAAGAGCATTTAACTTTCTATAGGAGGATTTAAATGAAGAAACTCGCAATTCTTTTTCTGTTGACCACTGTTCTCATTTCCTTCACCTTCGCGCAGGTAAGCGTCAAGGGCGGTCTTGACCTTGGAAACCTGACCGGGGGGAAAACCGCGGGTCTTGATGGTGAATTAACCCCTGTCCTGTACACCGAAATTAACGGGAAAGCCAGTACCGCTCTTGGGCCCGGCGCCATCGGCGCCGAAGTTCAGTTTGGTACGGCCCTTAACTTCCAGGAAGACACCGCTGCTTATACAGGCCATGGGGACATGTTCCTCAAGGGCTTCTATGAGCTTCCCGCCGGTCCCGGAACCCTCGGTATCGCGATCTCCACCTGGCCCCATTTTGGCGGCCTCCACTTCAACGTCGGCTATACCGGCCTTGCCGCCGGTCCCGCGACCCTTGGTTTTGAGGTAGAATATGACTTCATCACCGATGGTATAAAAGACGCTGTTGCAGGAACATCTGGCGTTTTTTCTGACGATGGTAAAGAGGACGACGCAATTGACCTGAAGCTTACCGCGGATTTCGCGTTTGGCCTTGGCATCGAATACCATTTTAACTATGTTCTTTCCGATGCGGACAACTACATCGCTGAAATCGCCAAACTCAACATCAGCTACCAGGTTATGCCGCCCCTTAAAGTCGGCGCCGAACTTACCGGCACCGGCGGTTGGAATTTCGCGGATAACGAGCAGGCGTTCTTTGGCGGCGAGGGGACTACTGGTCTTGGTCTGAGGCCCTACGCCGAATACGCGATCAGCGAAAAACTTACCGCCGGTCTTGAAATCCCGATTAGCCAACTCAACGCCGACGATAGTTTAGACCTCATAGTTGGCGCCGGCGTCTGGATCAAGTACGTGTTCTAAGTAATTGGCCACAGGGCGGGCGTTGCCTTCCTTGCGGCTAATCGTAGTTTTGTTAACGGTTAACAGAAAACCAAAAAGAGCCTGGGTACCCAGGCTCTTTTTGGTTTATAAACACCGCGAAAACCTGTCCCAAAACCATGCGCGGCGCACAGTCAATTGGTTTTGGGACAGGCTCTACGGGCATTTTCAAAGCGGAAAAAACCGGTTATTGTTGTTCCATGATCATTTGCTGCGGCGAAGCGCTTATCGACATGGTACCCGAAAAAAACGCCGGGGGCGGGGACCTGTACCTTCCCTGTTTTGGCGGAAGCCCCTATAATACCGCGATAGCGGCGGGGCGGCTTCTGGGAAAGGCGGGCGGAAAGAACAGGACGGCGTTTCTTGCCCGGCTTTCCGTGGATTTTTTCGGCCGGGAACTCGTGGAAAACCTCGAACGCAACAACGTATCCACCGAACTTGTCGCGCGCTCGGATCAAACCACCACGCTGGCCTTCGTCAAGCTTGAAAACGGAAAAGAACCCTCCTACATTTTTTATACGGAAGGCGCGGCGGATCGTTCCCTCGATTCCGGCGATATTCCGGCGAAGCTTCCGCCGGAAACAAGCTGCCTGCAGTTCGGCTCCATTTCGATGACAATGGAAAGCGCCGCCTCAACGATTGAAAGCCTCGTCCTGCGGGAAAGCGCCGGGGAAGAAGGGCCGGTAATCTCTTTCGATCCCAACATCAGGCCCCTGATGATAAAAGACAGGGACGCCTACATGGCGCGTTTTGAAACCTGGGTCAGGGCCTCGGACATTGTCAAAATTTCATCGGCCGATTTTGATTTTATTTATCCCGGAGCGGGGCTTGAAGAATCGGTAAAAAAAATCCTCACCCCGCCTTCCGGTTCCCGCGCTTCCGGTCCCCGGCTTCTGGCCGTTACCCTGGGGGCGGGCGGAGCGACGGCAATCCTTGGCGGATTGGGCGGCTTACAGGTAACGGCGCCGGCGGTCAAGCCGCCGCTGATCGACACAATCGGGGCGGGCGACACGTTCCATGGCGCGCTGCTCGCCTGGCTTGAAGAAAACGGCCGCATGTCCCGCGGGGCGCTGTCCTCTCTTACCGAACACGATCTTCGTGAGGCGCTTGTCTTTGCCAACAAAGCGGCTTCCATTGTATGTTCCCGCAAGGGGGCCAATCCGCCGGCCCTGGCGGAACTGAAAGCCTGTTAGACGGGTCTTTACCCAGGCCTGGGGCGCGGGACATTTGAGGCGGAACGGGAGTTGAAAACGTAATGGCGGGAAACATTTTCGGCAGTATTTTCAGGGCTGTCACATTCGGCGAATCCCACGGGCCGGCTGTCGGCTGCGTAGTCGAAGGCTGCCCGGCGGGGGTTCCCCTTGACGCGGAAGACATTGCCCGGGATTTGCGCCGCCGCCGCCCCGGAAGCGGCGCGCCCGGGACAAGCGAACGAAACGAGCGCGACGTCCCGGAAATTCTTTCCGGCGTTTTCAGGGGCAAAACCCTGGGAACCCCCATCGCGGTCGTTATCAGAAACACAAACCGGCGTTCGGAAGATTACGACAGCCTTGAAAACAGGTACCGGCCCGGGCACGGCGACTGGACCTGGGACGCCAAATACGGCTTTAGGGATCACCGCGGCGGCGGCCGCGGCTCCGGCAGGGAAACCGCCGGCAGGGTTGCCGCCGGCGCGGTGGCAAAGGCGTTTCTCGCGCCCCTGGGTATAAGCGTTACGGCGCGGGTGTCCCAGGCGGCAGGCATAGACCTTCCCGGCGATTCAGGCGATTCCGGCGCGGCGGCGCAAGTCGAAAAGCGGCTGGAAGAACTGGCCGCGCGGGGAGACAGCGCCGGCGGCCTTGTCTCCTGCCGTGTTTCCGGCCTGCCGCCCGGCCTTGGCGAGCCGGTATTCGGCAAACTTCCCGCCCGGATCGGCGAAGCCGTACTCTCCATCGGCGCCTGCAAAGGCATTGAATTCGGAGCGGGATTCGCCGCCGCGCTCCTTGAAGGATCGGACAACAACGACGAGCCCGTTTTGGATTCCGGCGCCGA
Organism: Treponema sp.; assembly: GCA_031255645.1. Classification (GTDB taxonomy): domain Bacteria; phylum Spirochaetota; class Spirochaetia; order Treponematales; family Breznakiellaceae; genus JAIROH01. Next base: position 3,479 of record JAIRSC010000120.1, read on the forward strand.
CGGCCTTCCCCCCGGCGTACCCGGACTGTCGTTCAGAACCAACAGGGCCGGGGGCAGCCTGGGCGGCATCTCCACCGGCATGGATCTGGAATTCCGGGCCGCGTTCAAACCCGTGGCCTCCATCGGAACGCCGCAAAAAACGGTAAACAGGAACGGCGAAACCGAAGAAATCAGGGTTTCCGGCCGCCACGACATCTGTATTCTGCCAAGGGCAGCGCCCGTAGTCGAAGCCATGGCGGCCCTGGTTATCGCGGATTTAACGCTTCAGCACAGATCCGCCAGGGGGAACTATGAAACGATGTGAGGGGGAGCTATGAAACGATGTGAATGGTGCGAAAGCCCCAGGGACGCGCGCGACGCCGGGCTGTACATACAATACCACGACACGGAATGGGGCGTGCCGGTTTTTGACGACAGAAAGCATTTTGAATTCCTGGTACTGGAATCGGCGCAGGCCGGGCTAAGCTGGATAACCATTCTAAAAAAACGGGAAAACTACCGCAGGGCCTACGACAATTTCGACGTCGAAAAAGCGGCAAGATACACGGAAAAGAAAAAAGAACGGCTCCTGGCGGATCCGGGCATTGTCAGAAACCGGCTCAAAATCGAGGCGTCGATAACCAACGCCCGGAAATTTCTTGAAATCCAAAAAGAATTCGGCAGCTTTTCCAATTATATCTGGGGCTTTGCCGAAAACGGCGCGCCGGGGGGTGCGGCGAACGGCCGGCGCGATCCCGCCGTGAAAAACCGAAAGGCGTGTTTTCGTCCCGTCGTGGGGAAATGGAAAAGCCTTTCGGAACTGCCCGCCCGTACCGAACTGTCCGACAAAATCGCCGCCGACATGAAAAAGCGCGGTTTCCGGTTTCTGGGCAGTATTATCCTCTATTCCCACATGCAGGCAACCGGAATCGTAAACGATCACATCACAAGCTGTTTCCGCTACGGGGAAATCAAGCGGATGTATAGATAAACACCCGCAAAAGCCATGGCGGATGAGTCAAAAGCCATGGCGGATGAGTCAAAAGCCATGGCGGATGAGTTAAAAGCCATGGCGGATGGGCCGGAAACCATGGTGGATGAGCCGGAAGCCATGGTGGATGGGCCGGAAAAACCGGTTCTTCACATTTCTCCGGAAAGCCCCGCCCCAATCGCCGTTGTGTATTCGGCGTCGGGCGGGTATTCAAAATGTACCTGGTACAAACCGGTAATTGTTTCCAGCACCTTTTTTCCGATTGGGTTATTGCTGCCGTTCCCGGTTACCACCACTTTGTCGGTGTTTTTGCTTTTCGCGGCAAACACCGAAAGCATTCCGATAACCTGGTACACCATGTTCACAAGCCCCAGGGCTATGTCTTCTTTTCCGGCGCTGTCCAGCATTTTGCCGAAATTCGAAGCGGTAGATTCCCGGTTCAAAAAACTCAAATCCGTTTCCACAATGTCTTCGAGGAGCAGGTCTATCCGGTTCAATTTGCCCCGGGCGGCAAGCGCCATAATGCCGTTAAAGTCCGACATGGAAAGCAGCTTCTTCGCCAGCCCCAGAATTGTACCGCCGCCGACGCCGGAACCGCCCATGTGGGAAATGCGTTCTTTTCCGGCGTCGATAATTGCCGTGCCTGTTCCTATATTGGCAATGATGATGTTGTCCCGCCCGGCAAGAAACATTCCGCCGATACCGATTGATTCAAACTCTCCTGTCTTGCCGGTAGAAATGCCGAAAAGATCATCCTTTATTTTTGTGGCCCCGACGCCGGTTATCATGATCTTCCGTATCCCGCTCATCCTGATGCTGTTTTCCACGATCATTTTGCCGAAAGCGCCGGTCGCGGAAGTTACCGCGTCGGAAGCCTTGGTTTTTATTTTGTGAAGTACCCTGCCGTTCTCGATGGAAACCGCTTTGGTCGTGGTACTGCCGATATCAATGCCGATTATCATTTTTTGCCCGCCTTTATACACCATGGATTTGGGTTTGATCAGGTGAAGCAAAATCCACGCGCGCCGGGAAGATTTCGCGGAGCGGGCGCCTCACCTGTAACTTGTAGCCAGGTTTTTTTCGCTGTTGAATTGTTCTATTGCCAGTTGTATAAGCCTGTCGATAAGTTCCGTGTAACCGATACCGCTTGCTTCCCAGAGTTTGGGATACATGCTGATTTTGGTAAAGCCCGGCATTGTGTTGATTTCGTTTACCAGTACCCGGCCGTCTTCTTTAAGGAAAAAATCTACCCGCGAAAGTCCCCGGCATTCCAAAACCTGAAAGGTTTTGACCGCCAGGGACTGTATGTGCCGCGTCGTTTCCGGCGGCAGTTTTGCCGGGATTTCAAGCGCCGCCCCGTCCGGGTCAACGTATTTCGCGTCGTATGAATAAAAGTCTTTGACCGCCCGTATCTCGCCGGGAACCGACGCCGCCGGGTTTTCGTTTCCCAGGACCGAACATTCTATTTCCCGGCCCGGAATGTTTTCCTCAACGATTACCTTTGTGTCGAACCTGAACGCTTCTTCCAGGGCGGCGCGGTATTGCTCCTCAGTACCGGCTTTGCTTACCCCCACGCTGGAACCCATGTTCGCCGGCTTTACAAAAACAGGCAGGCCGAGTTCCGAGGCGGCGGCGGCAAAACCGGGAACGGTTTCGCCGTTATTCCGAATCACGAGGAATTTACCGATGGGAACGCCGGCGTCCCTGAGGAGCCGCTTCATCACATCCTTGTCCATACCGGCGGCGGAACCAAGCACCCCGGAACCTACAAACGGAATGTTGGCGAGTTTCAAAAGGCCCTGTACGGTACCGTCTTCGCCAAAAGGACCGTGGAGTATCGGAAAGATCACGTCGAGTCTGGGGAAGTCCTGAATCACGCCGCCGCCCGGATCCGCGCCGTCGTCCTGAAACACGCCGCTAAGACGGCCCGCGCTTTCCGGCGTCAGGGCGGCGGCCCTGCCGGGACGAAGACAGATGTTTTTTGGATCGCGCGGATTGCCGATACATTGTTCGGGGCCGCCCGGGTCGAACATCCATCTGCCCGATTTATCAATGCCGACAAGAACAGGGACGTACTTTTCCCGATCTATCGCGTCGTATATATTCTGAGCCGACTGAAGAGAGACTTCATGTTCCGCGGATTTACCGCCGCACAGTATGCCTACGTTTATCTTTGCCATTTTCGCCGCGCGCACCTTTCATGTTCTGCAATTCAACAGAGGCTTTCCCAAAACTCCGGTTTTTGGAAGCAGCCTTAAAATTCATTGTCTTTTCCAGGCCGGGTCCGATACCCCCGCGGATTACCTGATTTCGACAAGCTCCATCTCGAAAACAAGGAAACTGTTGGGCGGAATGGCGCCGTTGCCCGCGCCGCGTTCCCCGTAAGCAAGTTCCGGGGGGATAACCGCGAGCCGTTTTTCGCCGGTCTGCATGTCGAGTACCAGCCTGTCCCAGCCGGGAATTACCTGTCCAACGCCGGCCGTAAATTCCAGCGGGCCGCCGTGGGCGTCGGAGGCGTCGAAAACCTCACCCGTGATAAACTTTCCCGTATAGGAAACCCGCACGGTACTGCCCGGCCGGGGTTTGCCGCCGCCGCCTTCTTTTTGGATCGTGTACATGATCCCCGGCGACTCTCCGGGTTCGGCCAAACGCCCGGTAAGCCCCGGATAAGCGGCGGCAATTTGGGCAATATCCGCTTCGCGCCGGGCCCTCGCCGCGGCGGACGCGGCCGCCTGTGCCTTTGCCAGAAGACTGTCAAAAGCCGCCTGATCCGCCCTAAACGCCTGCGCGCCGGATCCGTTTCGCACTATGGTAACGCTTTCAATTTTATCGCCCTGTTTGATGATGTTCACCACCTGCTGTCCTTCTACCACCCTGCCGAACACCGTATGATGGTCGTCCAGCCAGGCGGTAGCCGTCAGCGTAATAAAAAACTGGCTGCCGTTGGTTCCGGGACCCGCGGTGGCCATCGAAAGAACGCCGGGGCCGTCGTGGCGCAGGCCGGGATCGAATTCATCGGGGAACTGATAACCGGGGCCGCCGCTCCCGTTACCCAGCGGATCGCCGCCCTGAATCATAAAATCCTGGGCGTCGCCGTTGGTTTTGGAAATAACCCGGTGGAACGTCAAACCGTTATAAAAGGGCTTGCCCGCGCAGAACGTCATTTTTCCTTCCGCAAGGGCGGCAAAATTGCACACCGTAAGCGGAGTTTTTTCATATTCCAGACGGACGACGATCTCGCCCCGGTTTGTTTTTATCCGGGCAAAAAGGCCGTCTCCCAAAACGGTATTGCCGGGAGAAGACTGGGCTTCTACTTCGTTTAAGGTGATTTTGGAAGGCCATTTTTCGGCACAGGAAAAAAACAGCGCCGACAGAAAAATCGGCCCCAAAAGCGGAACAGTTTTATGTATTGTCATGGGCCCATTCTACCATAGACACCCGCTTCATTACAATCTATAATACGGTATGGACATAGCGGAGATTCAGGATGAGCTTTTACGCTTGGAATATCCCAATTTGCTTCCTGATCATGATCCTGATATTGAACGATACTATTACCTTCGATCCACAGGTCATTCCGGAGACGCCCTTGCCATATACCAGTACAAATTAAAGCCCCGCTATCCTGACGACGGGTTCCGTACCTGGCTGCTTCGTTCCTACCGCAGCCACGATCCCGCGTTCCGGGGGCTTCTGGCAAAGGGATACCAGATGCTGGGCGCGCGTTCCCTGAACCGGATAAAAAACATCATTTTCTATATTGCCGAAAAAGCCGAATCGTTTAACGAAAAAGATGTCTATTCCACGATTAAAACCGCCGAAGAAATACTGCGTTTTCTGCCCCGGGAACGCTACGAAGCCGTGGCGGGCATTGATCGCTTTCACCGTTATGCCACGGCGCTTAATTTAAAAGAGCGTTCCATAGCCAAGGCTTCCGAGCTTGTCCGGGCCTATCTTACCGACACCCTTTCGGTGGTAGAAGAAGAGCGCCGCCGCCGTTCAGAAGTCGAACGCAAATCCATGGAGCAGGAACGGCAGCGTCTTGTAAAAGCCGATTACGACAGTTATCTTTTCCAGAAAAAGTTCGGATACAGGCCTCATCTTATCGATCTTTCTTCGGTGGTTTTTTCCGAGGCGGACCTTTTCCGTATTGAGATTCCCCCGCTTCGGCGGATCGAAGACCAGGTGCTGGCATACTGCATAAAATACTGGAATATGGTAAACGATCCCGCTTTTGAACGCATACTTTTTCTTTATTCCCGCAAATACGGGAAAAAAAACTACGATGTGTTTACCGTCATACGCCGGGGCAGGATGGCAAAGCGCCGGGACGATGAAATCCTCGCTTCTATTGTAGGTATTTTGGTAACCGGTTACTATTATTCGATTCAGGGCGATATTTACCTTCAGCGGAGCTGGAACATCATCAAAAATACCCTGCAAAATCCGGTTCCGTCCCGCCCGGCTCTGCCGCCGCCTCCCAAACCCGTTCCGGTGGAGAAAGCCGCCGTGCCGAAAATTGTTCCCAGGGCCAAACCGAAGAGCGCCCCCCGGATTGTTCCGAAAGCGAAACCTGCCGTAAAAAAGACTGTTACGGTAAAGATAAAAAAACCGGCCGGCTTTGTACCCGCCCAGCGGCAAAAAACCACCGTTGTTACGACGCGGCCCGTTACCCGGCCTGTTCAGCCCATACAACCAGCGCGACCCATACAGGCGGCGGCACTTGTGCCGCCGGCCCGGCCCACCGCCGCGTCCGTACCGCGCCCGGCCCAGCCCGCGAAGCCGGCCGCCGCTCCGGCTGCCCGGCGTCCGGCGCAAACCGCCAAACCGGTTCAGCCTGTAAAGCCGGCTCAGACTGCACGACCGGCGCCGCCCGCACGGCCGGCCCAGTCCGCAAAACCGGCGCGGCCCACACAGCCGGTTTTCGCCCCGCTGGTTCCCTCGTCGCCGCCTCCCAGGCCGCGGAAACAAAAAGTGTTTTCGACAAGCCTGGAAAAGGCCCGCGGCTCCGTGTCGGACAGGCTCAAGGAATTGTCCGGCCGATCCTACGACATATACCAGGATCGCTTCCTTGTCAAAGCGAGAAACGCGATCCGCAAAGAACTTGGCGCCGGGAAAGGCCTGTTTTTCAATCTGCCCGAAGAAGCGGAAGACCTGGTTTTCGCGTTTCTGGAGGACAATTATTCGAACCCCTATATGGACTGGGAAAATTCGGCGGAACGGAAAGACCTGCTTTCGATGGGCTTCGATCTGCCGTCGATTGTTCCCGTCATCGATGAATGTTACCGAAATCTTTAGGGGAACGCCGATTGACTCGACGCCTGTCGGCGCTTCCTTAGGCAAGGACAAGACATGAGCATTGTTAACACGACAAAGAAGAACGGTTTTTTGATCAGAAACCTCAGGAACTTTTTCGAGCACCGCGCCCTGTGGCTGTATTTTCTCTGCGATGAAGCGCGAAAAGCCGGGGTAAAGCCCGAACAATTCGCTCCCGCCGCGATACGCCGCTGCGGGCTGTTCCACGGCGGGCGGGCCATTACCGGCATCGATTCGCGGCGGGCCGTGGCGGAAAATACGCGGGGCGGGGAAAGCTGCAAACTGTTAAAGAAAAAACTTTTTCCCCGGGCCGGGCAGATGATCTTCGAGATGAAGATACTGCGGCTTGGCGACGACAATTTCGACGTGGACTTCCATTACTGCCCCCTGGTGGCGGCCTGGAAAAAACAGGGCTGCAGCGATGAAGAGTGTGACACTTTGTGCGAATGGGCCATGGAAGGGGACAGGGGAATCGCGGAAGCCTTCGGCTGCGAGCTGGATCTTCAAAAAACCATAGCCAGGGGCGACGGGGTCTGCCAGATACGGTTCAAGCGGAAAAGCTGATGTTCCTTTACGAAACTCATCTTCACACCTGTCAGGGAAGCGCCTGCGGCGTTTCCCGGGGCAGGGACTATATCCGAAAATACAAAGACCTCGGTTTTACGGGGATTATGGTAACCGACCATTTTTTTAACAGCAACACAACCGCCAGCCGTTCCCTGCCCTGGAAAGACTGGGTCGTCGCGTACTGCGCGGGCTTTGAGGACGCCCGCGAGGAAGGCGAAAAAATCGGCCTTGACGTTTTTTTCGGATGGGAAGAAACCTTCGACGGGGACGATTATCTTGTCTACGGCCTGGACAAAGCCTGGCTTCTCGAACACCCGGAACTTGTCCGCTGGACCAGGGCGGAACAATTCCGGGAAATACACAGATACGGCGGCTGCGTAATCCAGGCCCATCCTTTCAGGCAGCACTCCTATATCCGGGAACTGCACCTTGCCCCGTTTCTTGTTGACGGTATCGAGGCCGCCAACGCGGGCAACCACGAAGCCCTGTACGACGGCCTGGCGATGGAATACGCCCGCCTTCTGGGACTGCCCGCGGTCGCGGGTTCCGACATCCACGACGCGGACGATCTTTTTTCGGACGAGCCTTACGGCGTGAGTTTTGAAACGCGGCTTGGTTCGATACACGACTATGTACGGATAATACGTGAGGGGAACGGCTCCGTTACCGCGAACGGCCGCGTTTCCCTGCACATTCCGCGGGGACGCTGTGATTACCGAAACGCGGACGGAGAGACGCCGTTCAGCCGCGGTGTTGACATCCGAAACCGGGAAGACAAGCCGGAAGGCAGGCCAATTGCGAATTTTAACGAACTGAGGGGGTTTCTGTAATTGCCGACGTCGCTTATTATCGGGGCAGGCATACGAAAAAGTTTGGGGGCCACCCCGCTCAGCTCCCTCGCTTCCTCCCGGTCCTCCGGCCACGGAAACCTGTCCTTTTCCAGTCGTTTCCGGCTTAACCAGAATCCGTTCCGATCCCACCACAGCGCTTTTAACAGTTTCCGCTCCCGATTGCAAAACACGTACACGTTCCCGCTGAACGGCTCCCCTTTCTCAATGATAATTTCTCCGGAACCGCAGGCTGTCCCCGCGCCCTTTAGTTCTACAAATTGCTTCCCGCCACCTTTTTGCATTCTGTCCAGTTGCACTTGTTTTGACGGTTACTTGACAACAGGGACTGGGTGAGCGCGCAGGGAATCATGATTCTCAATCATTTAATGCCCGAAGTTCGGCTGCCGGTTGACAATAAATAGACCCGGGAAAGGGGCTTGTAACATTTTAAGGGTACATGTCAATTTCGCCCACCCCGTATGTCGCCGTTCACCCCGTAAAAATTACGGGATGAGGCCCCCACCCCCCAGGGGAAGTTTTTTACTCTTTCCTTCCATCGTCAAATATGCCGATCAGCACCATGTCCGCCTGCGGTGATGCCCGTGCCTTATTTGTTTGTAAATCAAGTATGACATAACAGTACCGTTGTATTTGTCCATCTCTTTTTGTGTAAACAGGTATGTACACATACGGTAAATCAATGGTACAAAAACCTATTACCCTGTCATTATACGCCCATTCGGGCAGCATGCCGCACAGATCAAATTCCAGATCCTGGTAGATAATCCATAACGGTGAATATGGATTATTAACTTCCTGTACGGTAAACCCTTTTAGACCATTGCTTGTTGTCATTATCAGATTATTTCCATACCCAACTATTATGTTGGGATACAACGAATGTATGTCGGGATACAACGAATGCTCCCTTTTGCCTTTATAGTTCATGACGACATCTGTTCCTGTGCCAAAACCTCCGGCAAGAACGGTCTGTTCCATGAAAATCCAGCCGCCGTCTATCCAGACGACATTGGTCCTGTTTTGTACATCCGTTTTCATTAAACGAAAATAGGTTGTATTCGTTTCGGGATTGACTATCGTTAGCTCTATCTTGTTGTTCGGGTTCCGGACTAGTGTCAATATGTCCCCGTCGTCCATGACGATTCTGTTGTGGCTTTCGGCTCGCGACGAAAAATTCTTTTTCGGGTCTTTTTCAAGCGTATAGCTGTCTTCCGCTTTTTCTATTAAGAACCATTGGTTTCCGGTGGTATTGATAATGTTTTTCCTGGTACGGGGATCCCAATAACCGTCGACGATCCCCGCGTCACCTAAATCGGGAAACGGATCGCGAATTGCCATTTCTTTGAACAAAACGTCCGTTTCAATAAGTTTTTTTGCGGAAGTGTCCCAGAAAAGAAGCGAGCGCCCCTGCTCCCAGGGATGTCCCCTCCTGTATTGGGGGTGCAGGGAACCAAATTCAGAAAACCCGATTCCGTTTTCGGTTTTGCTCTCTGTTTCACTTGCACATTCGACTTTATTTTCAGTTCCGCTTTCATTTTTGGCGGACGCATGCAAGGTAAATCCATTCAGGAAAAGCAGCAGCAAAAACATAACAACAAGCGGTTTATGTTTCATGTGATCCTTCCTTGCGTTTTTATTCTAGAGCGGGGTTTGAGACCCCACTGTACCACGCGGCGGGAACACCCGCCCTC
>JAIRSC010000150.1 GCA_031255645.1 Treponema sp.
TCTCAATAGCCGTCCGACATCGCCCGGTTGAGATCGCGCTGGTAGAGTTCCTGATACACAAAATTGCGGGTTTTGAGTTTTTCTTTTACCGGCTGGGAAAAGGGGATAAAACGCCAGAAAATGCCCCGGATTTCCTTGTCCAGTTTCTGGATGCCCTCACATTCCTTGGTCATCCAGATAATGTAATCCTGGACAAAGTAGTCCTTAATGTTACCTTTAAGCTTCATCTTCTGAAACCACTGGTAGTAGTTTCCCGTAAGCCCCTCTTCCATCCAGTAGAAGTTGGCCTTTTCCTTGGCCACCTGCCAGCGCAGATCCGCAACCGCGATGAGGATCGCCGTATAAAGGCTCTTGGAATACATAGGAATGGCGATACGGCCCCGGCTTGTGGCCCGGTTATGGCGGTCAAAAGGTTCCCAGCAGAGACCCATGTCCCCGTAACTGGGGATAAGGATAACATAAGGTACTATACGGTTGTTACGGTTTTTGTAAACCCGCACAAAACATTCGGGATCGATGCTTTCAATGCGGGCCAGAACGGAAATAACATTCTCCCGAAACCCGATATCGTTGGGCGCGCTGTGGAAATACTCGGAGCTGAGTACGGGGAAATGATTCCCCTGCCGCCCGATGGTCATCTTGACCATTTGCCGGATTGTATCGAATTCGGCTTCTACGGCTCCGGTGTCCACCTGGGCGGTACCGCCTTCCTCCGCCATTTTCTGCTGAAGAGTTTCTACATCTTCCGCGGACTGGTAATAGTCCCGCAGGGAATTTACCTGCTCCCGGTCAACTTTCAAAAGCCCCTTCAAAAGATCCTGAATTTCGTTAATAGCTTTTTTCTGACCGTCGCTGTAAGGGGCGCTGATAGAGGGAAGCCCGTCCACGGAGCTGTGCTCCAGAATAATATCGAAGCGCTGCTGGAGTCCCTTTTCAAGACCGATCCGCTCCCCATCCTTGGCCTTAACAAGCCCCCTGGTTCCTTCCATTTTACCCCTGGCTTTATCCAAAAGCTGCTGGATACGAATTGAGCCGGCAGTACGGGGAACCCTTGCCTCGTCGGTGGCGGAAGGCCGGACAGCCCCGTTTCCGATAGCCTTGAGCCATTCGTCCAGGTAATAAACAGGCTGGGCAAGTTCATTTTCCACCACGATTTTCGAGAAAAAATCACGGGTGCCGCTTTCCAAAAAAGTCGGGTGCAGGATAGCGAAACGGAGCAGGAAACGTTTGGGAAGGGGGATCTGTCCCGCGGCCTTTTTTGCCAAATTATTCAAAAAGTCCCAAAAGGCGGTGATAAACTGCTGGCGGAAAACGCTGCGGTCTTTGGGGTCTTTAGCGTTCAGATACTTCTGTAAAATTCCGTGTACCCGTGTGGCGCCGTTCCCCTCGTTGGAAAGGACGGTCTTATAATAATTCGGATCGTTAAAAACCTGATGCGGCACTTCCTCAAAGCGCTTGGTGATTTTGGGGAATTCCGCGGACTCTGCGGACGCCTCTTCCCCGCCTTCTTCATCCTCCACCTCGAGCGCCTCGGCCACACTTTCGGCTTCCGGTACCGGAGTTTCCGCCGGGCTGTCGTTTCTTCCGAAAATATTGTCAAAATCGGGAACGGAAGGAGGGCTGACTTGGGTACCTGTTTCATTGGCCATTTTTTACTCACTTCCTTAGCTTAATTTATTTCAGTATCTGTACAGTCACCGCATGATTTTAGAGCTTTTCCTGTCCCCTCATGCTTTAGCTATCCCCCGCAGGCGACCGAATAGTTACTATTTGAAATATTATAAAGAACCTTTTCCCCTGTCAACGCCACGCGTTGCGCCGCGTTAAATCTGACCATGGGCCGGCCGATCGCCGCTCCCGCCGTCTCCGCGGGACGTTCGGGCAAAGGCTATTGCTTAAAAAATTTCAGACGGGTTATAGTGGATTATGGCTGGGTTTCCGCGGGCAAGATCGCGTCCTCTGTTAACGGTATATCTCATTATAGCCCTCTTGGCTGTTTTTCTATTTGCGGCGGTGGAGCCTATCCGTTCCCTTGAATTTGAAAAACCGGAGCCGATCGGGCTTTCTTACACTTCGCCTATTATAAGCATCAGCTATTTAGCCGTACTCCCGAACACCAGTCAAAACGCCGGGGAAAGCGCGTCCTCCCTCCGGGCGGGGGCTCTCCGGTTTCTCATCCTCTTCGGGATGTACGCTATCATAGCCGCCTTTTTCAAATCACTGTCCCTTGAAAAAACGCAGGCGAATCCCGCCGATGTAAAAAATTCCATTCTATTGAAACTCCGCATTTGATAGCCCCTTTTTGACATTCCGCAGTTTTCTATTGCGGCTGCTCCGGAACTTTGGTTTCTGGAACAGCTTCTTAGCCCTGGAGAAAATTGTCTTTCCTGCCCGTAAAATCGGCCGCTTTGCGGGCAGGCTTTGCATCCGCATACGCAAACGCGGTTTTTAAGGCGTTCTGTCCGGAATCCGCCCGCATTATACAGAACGAATTGGCAATTTTCTCCAGGAGCCTGACCCGCCTGGCTTGGGAACAAGCCAGGCGATTATTTCCGGAGGTGAAAATGCTCTTGGCTGAGGTTTTCAATAAAAATTTAATAAAACTGGACCTTGAAAGCAGGGATAAAGACGCGGTATTTGACGAACTGGTCGGGGAAATATTGGCTGTTAAGCCGGAATTGGACGGGGAGGAAATACTTGCGGCCATACACGACCGTGAACTGAAGATGGTTACCTCTGTTGCCCCCGGCGTCGCGGTTCCCCACGGATATTTCCGCGGCTTGAACGGCATAATCGGCGCCCTGGGTTTTTCCCGCAGGGGCATCGAATACGGAAGCCGGGACAACAAGCCCGTTCATCTTGTGTTTATGGTGCTGTTGGGTGAAGGAGCGCGGGAGCGCCACCTGCACGTTTTAAGCCGGATCCTGACCTTTGTAAAATCCGGCGCTTTGTCGTACATCGGGGAGGCGGAAAGCCCCCAGAAGGCCTACGATATTTTATGCCAAGCGGGGTAAGGAGGACGGTATGACTATTCCTGAAATGCTTCACCAAAGCGCGATTCTGACAGTGCTCGGAATGGCGGTTGTCTTTGTGTTCCTATGGATCATGATCGTTTGTGTCAATCTTGTGGGACGGCTGATTCGTTCCAGGGGCTGGGACAAGGACGTGCGGCCCCAAACCCCAACGGGGGCAGGCGGCGCGCGAAAGGCCGGGACAACGCCCCCGGAAGTTACCGCGGCAATAACAACTGCGATTGTCGAACACCGTAAAACGGAAGCGGAATGAGGCCCTTCCAAAAACCGAAGTTTTAGAACGATCCCGAGAAATTGAGCCACGAACGGCACAAACCACACTAACCTTACGCGAAAACTTCCCGGACACCAGAAATCCGGACTGGAACCAGGCAAGGGTCAAGGCTGCCGATGTAAAAGTTCGTGCGGTTAGTGTGGTTCGTGGCCAAAAGGCGGATAAAAAGTTGAAGATGAAAGAAGAATATTTTACCACGAAGGCGCACAAAGGAACACGAAGGGCGGAATTTTCTCATCTTTTCCCGCCTTCACGCGCCTTCTTCGCCTGCTAAGGTCTTGCTTACACTAAAATGTCTGATAATCCCATATTATGCCGACTTACCGGGCTGCCGGGGAATTAAGCCGCGAACAGCACGAACCACACCAACCTTACGCCAAAACTTCCCGGACACCGGAAATCCAGGCTGGAGCCGGGCAAAAGTCAGGGCTGCCGATGTAAAAGTTCGTGCGGTTTGTGAGGTTAGTGGCTATCCTTTGAGGCTGTTCCAAAACTCCAGTTTTTGGAACAGCTTCTTACCCCTGGAGAAAATTGCCTTTACCTAATTCTTTATACTGCAAGAAATTGGCAATTTTCTCTAAGAGCTTGTTTCAAAAC
>JAIRSC010000007.1 GCA_031255645.1 Treponema sp.
CCCTGGAACCCGGCGAAAAAAAACCAGCGCATCGGCCGCATCGACCGCCTGGGCCAGAAGAGCAGCAAACTTCTGATCTATAACCTCATCTCCCGGGATTCCATAGAACAGCATATCGCCGCGGGGCTCCTGGTAAAACAGAGCCTCTTTGAGAGCGTCCTTTCCGAAGGCAGCGCCGTCAACTATGTGGATTTTTCCACCAAAGGCCGCTCCCAGTTCATCCGCCAGCTTGAGGCCATGATTAACCAGCAGGAGGCGGCATCCGGGCCCGAGGCTTTTGCGGCGTCTCCGGCGGAAGCCGTTCCCACCGAGGCCGTTTCGAAAAGTGCCGCCGGCCCGCTGCCCGTCCAACAAGCCGAACAGCTTGAGCAGGTCCTCTCAAACGGCATGAACTTCCTCACGGGGATCTTTAAAATGGCCGCCGGCGTGGACATCAACCTGAAGGATCAGAAAATCGAGGTTGATAAAACCACCGGGGAAGTCCGCTTGAGTTTTAAGATCAAATAGAGTTTGACCCTAATGTAGGCACATTATGGACTCGGATCGCGGGTCCGCGGCTTCCTTAAAAATGATATGAAACGAAGACTGCCCATCGGCATACAGGATTTTGTAAAGATACGCGAAGAAGCTTATGTATATGTTGATAAAACCGCCCAGATCCATACACTGATAACCGGATCGGGCGGAGTTTTTTTCCTGTCCCGGCCCCGGCGTTTCGGGAAGTCCCTGCTCTGTTCAACCGTAAAGGCGCTCTTTGAAGGCCGGCGGGAACTGTTCTCCGGCCTCGCCATTGACGGGCTTGACTGGGAATGGAAAAAATATCCGGTTATCCACATCGACCTTAATCCGGGAAATTATGAACTGGGGCTTGACGAGTTGACAGTCACCATTAAAAGGCCGCTGGAACAATGCGCCGGACGGTATAACGTGCCCTTTGCCGGCGAGACCCCGAGCGACTATTTCGCCCGCCTGATACTTAACCTGTACGAAAAATACGGAGAAAAAGCAGTTGTTATCATCGATGAGTATGACAAGCCCCTTCTGACCACAATTGATACGCCGGAAACCCACGCGAAAATCCGGAGCGCCCTTAAAGGGTTTTACGCGGTGCTTAAATCGTATGATCAGTACCTTAAATTTGTCCTTTTAACCGGCGTTACCAAATTCTCCCAGGTCAGCGTGTTTTCCGATTTAAACAATCTGACCGATATTTCCCTGAACCCCAATTTCTACGACATTTGCGGCATTACCCAGGAAGAACTGGAGTCCGGTTTCCGTCCCGAGATAGCCGAAACGGTGCAGGAAAAAAACATTGACCGGAACGAATATCTCGCCAGGATAAAACAGTTTTACAACGGCTACCGTTTTTCGAAAAAAGAGGAAACCGTTTATAACCCCTTCGGGCTCTTAAACCATTTTTTCAATCACGGCGATTTTCAAACCTACTGGTTTTCCACCGGCACGCCTACCTTCCTTATTAAACTGATTGAACGGCAAAAAATCGATATTCTCGGCCTGGAAAAAAGCGCCTTTACCCTGGCGTCCATGCAAAAGTTTAATGTTGACAACATGGACGCCCTGGCGGTACTGTACCAATCGGGGTATTTAACCATTGTCGATTACAACGGGGAATTTAACGAATATACCCTGGACTACCCCAATGAGGAAGTCCGTTCCGCCTTTGCCAACGCGCTGCTGGAACACTATATTCATGCGTCCGCCATGGATGTGAACGCCCTGGCAATCACGCTGCCCAAGGCGTTGAGCAAAGGGGACATAGAAACGGCGATGAACGCGCTGCCTCCGTTTTTCGCGTCCATTCCTTACGACATACAGATAGCGGACGAGAAATACTATCAAACCGTAATCCACCTTATATTCAGGATGCTGGGATTGTATTGCCGTTCCGAGGCGCGCATTGCGGCGGGGCGGATAGACACGCTGGTGGAAACAAAGAAGCATGTATATTGTTTCGAGTTCAAGCTCAACGGTAGCGCGGAAGAGGCGTTGAAACAGATAGACAGCAAAGAGTACCTTCTGCCGTGGGAAGGGAGCGGCAAGAGATTATTCAAGGTGGGGGTGAGCTTTGATTTTGAGAAACGCAATATCGGCGGATGGAAGGCGGTCTCCCCGCCGCCGCCTTGATACATTCCAGGGCAATCACGGGCAGGAGGTTTTCGGCATCGCGATATGAAAGGTCTCATTCTTGCGGGCGGCGCAGGTACACGGCTTTATCCCATTACCAAGGCCGTTTCCAAACAGATACTGCCACTTTACGATAAACCGATGATCTACTACCCCCTTTCGGTTTTAATGCTGGCGGGAATCAGGGAAGTCCTCGTTATTTCGACCCCCAGGGATATTTCCCTTTTCAAGGAACTTTTCGGCAACGGCTCATGGCTGGGCATGCGCTTTGACTATGTTGTCCAGGAAAGCCCCAGGGGCCTGGCGGATGCTTTCATTTTAGGAGAACAATTTATCGGCCCGGATTCTTCGGCCCTGGTGCTGGGGGACAACATCTTTTACGGCAGAGGCTTCAGTAAAACCTTGAAAAACGCCGGTTCCAGAATCAGCGGGAGCGGGGGCGGCCTTGTCTTTGCGTATTACGTAAAAGATCCAAGCGCCTATGGGGTGGTTGAATTTGACGCCGGCGGGAAGGTCCTTTCCATTGAAGAAAAGCCCTCTAAGCCGAAATCGCATTACGCCGTTCCGGGACTTTATTTTTACGATAATCGTGTAATTGAAATCGCCAAATCCATTAAACCGTCGGCCCGGGGAGAAATTGAGATTACCGCCGTAAACAACATATACCTTAATCAGGGCAGGCTTTCGGTTGAAATTCTCGGACGGGGCATGGCATGGCTGGATACGGGGACCTGCGACGGCCTGCTGGAAGCGTCAAACTTTATTGCCACTATACAAAAGCGGCAGGGAATGTATGTTTCCTGTGTTGAAGAAATTGCCTTTAACAATGGCTGGATTTCAAAGGAAGCCCTGTTAAAAACAGCGCTTTCGTACAAAAACGAATACGGCGACTATCTGAAATTCATTGCGGAACTTGACGGAAAAAACCGTTGATGTCTTTTGAATTTTTCCCCTGCCCTATTGACGGATTGTACGAAATAAAACCCCGTGTCTTTACCGATTCCCGTGGTTATTTTTTTGAATCATGGTCGGAACGGGATTTTGAAAAGGCCGGGATAAACGCGCGTTTTGTCCAGGACAACCAGTCCCGTTCGGTTAAAGGGGTACTGAGGGGACTCCATTTTCAGAAAATCCATCCACAGGGGAAATTGGTTCGTGTCATCGAGGGCGAAGTTTTCGACGCGGCGGTAGATATACGGCCCAATTCCCCTACCCTGGGAAAATGGTATGGCGTTACCCTTTCCGGCAAAGCGCAAAACCAATTCTACATTCCCGCCGGTTTTGCCCACGGATTTCTTGTGTTAAGCGAAACGGCGGTATTTGCCTATAAGTGTACCGATTTTTATCATCCCGAGGATGAAAACGGCATAATCTGGAACGATCCCACAGTCGGCATAGACTGGCCCGATGTCGGCGCGGATTACACGCTTTCGGAAAAAGACAAGAATCTTCCGTTGTTGAAAACATGATTTGGCTCGTCGGCGACAAAGGTATGTTGGGTAAGGAACTTGCCCTCCTCTTCGAAAAAAACGGCGTCTTGTTTACCGGAACGGACAGGGAGACGGATATTACCAGCGCCGAATCTTTGAAGGATTTTGCCCAAAAACTTTTATCCGCCAAAAAAGGAACGGAACCAGAAAACCACTGGATTATTAACTGCGCCGCCTATACCGCCGTGGACAAGGCGGAAGACGACGCGAAAACCTGCCGGCTTATAAACGAAACCGGCGCCGAAAATCTTGCCCGCTGCGCGGAAGATACCGGCGCACGCTTAATCCACCTTTCCACTGATTATGTGTTTAGCGGTAAAGGTATTCCGGATACTTTCGGCGTGCCGCGCCCGTACCGGGAAGAAGATCCGCCCGATCCCATTTGCGTATACGGCCGCAGCAAACGGAATGGAGAAACCAGGGTGCGTGAACGCTGCGGCGCCGCGTATATTATCCGTACCGCATGGCTTTACGGAAAATGCGGAAATAATTTTGTCGAAACCATGCTCAAACTGATGGGCGAACGCGGTGAATTAGACGTGGTAAACGATCAGCGGGGAAGCCCGACATGGGCGTTTGATCTTGCCGGGATTATCGCCGCCATTATTAACGCTGCCGAAAAAGGAACCGATATGCCGC
>JAIRSC010000227.1 GCA_031255645.1 Treponema sp.
ACAGTGAATACGCTCGCCAATCGTTATAAATTTTCCCATAAATTCCTCCTCATAGTGTATAGGGAAGATGATTCCCCGCCTGACAAACAATCGAGGTTTTTCAGCGGTTCAGAGCACAAGCTCCTTGAGGAACTTGACCGCGCCCACCGCTTCGTTAGGCGCGACGATAATTTTCCATCCGGGCAGATTCTCCTCAAGCTCGCCCTTGAGCACCGCCACCTTGCCGGGGATTATCAGATTGCGATTCTTGATCTTGCTTTCGATATTGTTTTCCTTGATAAACCGCGCGATGGAGCTGGCGGAAAGTTTTCCCGCGGCCCAGGCGGTAAGCACCGAATAGCCGCCGGCGTCGGAAATCAGAAGATTCACCGGCACCCCGGAACGCTCCAGCTCCCCCGAAACGATAAAGTAGGTAAGGGCAAAATCCACCGTGGTCGCGCAGACGGCGTTTTCATCGGCGCCGTTCAGCGGGTAAATGCCGGGCTCGACCTTCATGGGTTTCTGGGGATCGGTGTAGATGTTCTGCCGCAGTCCGTAGAGCGGCAGAGCCTGGGCATAGTTCATGCTTTCCATGATAATGATGGAGCCGTACTTCACCGTAAAGAGCGCGGCAAGGGCGGTCTGGAGATCGGGGTTCTTCGGGGCAAGCTTCGCGGCGTTAATGAGCGAAGGATAGCCGAAGCTCCGGTCTTCGTCCTTGAGCGCCGCCCGGCGGATCTGCACGGCCCTGGCAAAAGCGTCTTTAATGGAAGCCGAACCCACGTCAATGACAAGGTTCCTGTTTCCGAGCCCTTCGATTGCGGCGATGGTGTCATGGAGGCTGTTGAGGTCCTTCCCGCTTACGCCCAGGGTAACGCCGTACTTTACGGCAAGCTCGCTCATGTCCTTGTAGTTGGACTCGTCGGCGGCGTTAAGCACGGGTTTTTTGTCCCCGGCAAGTTCCAGCGCGGCCTGGGCAACGGCGGCGTCCTTCACCTCAAGGATCAGGGTGCGGCCCGCCTCAAGGGCTTTCTTCACCGCCCCGAGGTAGGCGTCTTTGTCGCCCGAGTATTCCACGTTGACAAGCTCCACATACATGTGCTCGCTGATGCGCTCGTAATCGATCTTTTTAAGCTCCGCGATGTCCTTGCCGGCGCTGTCCGCGCGGACGTTTACGCCGTACAGGCAGCGGGACACGAAGGTCTTGTCGTGCCTGAAAAGCACCGTTTCACCGCCAAGGCTGTGTTCCTCCCCGCCCGCGCCGATCTTGATGTTTTTCATCGGAGGCTCGGTGGCTTCGCCCAGGACTTTGAGGGACTCCGCCGACATGTGGGGACATTTGTCGATAGTGGCCGCGCCCTGGGCCACCTTCATGGCAAAGGCCATACAGGTGGGATTGCCGCAGTCCTTGCAGTTTGTTTTGGGGGTCAGTTTGAATATATCCAATCCTTTAAGCGCCATGATATACTCCTTTATACAAGTTCCGAAACAAGTTTCGAAATAACGGCAACCGAAGCCGGATGCCGCAGAATTACCGCGTCGGAACCGCAGGCAAGAACGGCGGCGGCCGTGGAAATCTCCATGTCAATGCCCCGCTGTTCCACCGGCCCCCAGTCGGGAAAATCCTCTTCGGAAACAATCGCTTCCTTAACCGTCCAGGCCTCGGCGCCGACGGGCGTAAGCACCGGCATTTGAAGCATGGTGTCGTTCTGGGAAAGCGCCGCCGACCTTACCCTGTCCATGGTGGAAGCCACGTACTCAAAGCCGTAGCCGGCCGCCGCGGAACCGAGATTCATGACCGTATTCCCCGGCTGTACCCCAAGCTGGGAGATAAGCACGTTGAGCTGTTTCGCCAGGTTAATATCGACCGCGGATTCCGCCCCGATCTTCTGACCGTAGGCCATGACCGCCGCCACCGCGATGGCCTTGTGGTTTTCCTCCCGGGCCGAAAGGAGCAGCACGTTTTTGCCCTGCAAAGCCTCGGCGATTTTTTCAAAAAGTTTACTGTCCTTTTCCACGTTCTTGCAGCCCTGAATAACCAGGGGGAGGTTCACCGCTTCGGCTATTTCCTTACACAGGGCAACGCAGTCCTCCACGGATTTATTCTCTCCGTTGGGGTCCGCCCCTTCAAGGATCAGGCTGACAAAACTTGCCCCGGACTTTTCGCAGGCTCGTTTCGCCACATCCACAATGCCTTCGGCGCCCTCGTAAAAGGCCGCCAGGCCCGGAAGACTCCGGTCGGGGCCCAGGTCGGAAAATTCGATTCCCACCCGGGGCGGGTTTTTTATCGGATCGTCAAAACTGTACAGGGGGAATACGTTTTCGCCTCCCAGGGTGATCGCCCTGTCTCCCGTACCCAGGGTCACCTCTTTTATGGAGGCGTTGAATTTTTGCGGTACGCTTTTAAACGGCATGGCTCAACTCCTTACATTATAATAACGGGGCAAGGTTCAGCACCGGATGCCCCTTTTCGTTCAGGAACTCCATCAGTTTTTCCGGGTCTTCGGCCGCGGTTTCGTCGGCGATCAGGGAAGTAAAATCTTCTATTCCGTACAACTCCTGCGCCGACTTGTTAAGCTTCTTTCCCACCAGTTCCTTCAGGGCCCGGGGCATCCACACGATACGGGCGGGACCGCCTTCGGCCTTCATAAACTTCCTGGATGAAATAAACTGTTTACCGTGTCCCATAAAACCGGGGGTCTGCACCCCTCCGCCGGTCATTGAGGCCATTTCCGAAAAGGTCATGCCCAGCGGAGTCATGCCCGTATGCTCCCGGTTGACAATGACCACCCCGCTGGTTACCGGCTCGATGCCGCAGATACA
>JAIRSC010000233.1 GCA_031255645.1 Treponema sp.
TCGGCGCCGAATACGCCAATGTCCAGCCCCACTGCGGGGCCGACGCCAACGTGCTGGCCTACTGGGCGATTATTTCAACCCGAATAGAAAAGCCCCTGCTTGAAAAATTCGGCCAGACCAATCTTTACAAACTCAGCGACGCCCAGTGGAAAGAACTGAAAACCGCCATGGGGAATCAGCGCCTTCTTGGCCTGGACTACTACTCCGGCGGGCATCTGACCCACGGCTACCGGAACAATCTTTCCGGCCGCATGTTCGATGTCTACGGCTATTCGGTTCTCCGGGAAACGGGGCTTCTTGATTACGACGCGATTGAAAAACAGGCCCTGGAACTAAAGCCCTTTATCCTGCTGGCGGGTTATTCGGCGTATCCGAGGAAGATCAACTTCAAACGGATGCGGGAAATTGCCGACAGGGCCGGCGCGGTTTTTATGGTGGACATGGCCCACTTCGCGGGTCTGGTGGCGGGAAAGGTTTTTACCGGCGAGTACGATCCGGTTCCCTGGGCCCACGTGGTGACAAGCACCACCCACAAAACCCTCCGGGGGCCCCGCGCCGGGCTGGTGCTTTCCACCGCGGAATTTGCCGAAGCCCTGGACAGGGGTTGTCCCCTTACCATGGGCGGCCCCCTGCCCCACGTTATCGCGGCCAAGGCGGTGGCCTTCCGCGAGGCGGGCGCCCCGGAATTCCGCCAATACGCCCGGCGCATTGTGGACAACTGCAAAGCCCTGGCCGCGGCCTGCATGAAGAACGGACTCGAGGTGCTTACGGACGGTACGGACAATCACCTGTTCCTGGTCAACCTGCGTCACATGGGCATTACCGGCAGGCAGGCGGAAAGCGCCCTCCACGAGTGCCGCGTTACCCTTAACCGGAACAGCCTCCCCTTCGATCCCAACGGCCCCTGGTACACTGCGGGGCTGCGGATCGGCACGGCGGCGACTACCACCCTGGGCATGGGCGCCGCCGAAATGGAGGAACTCGGCTCGATTATCTCCCTGGTACTCAAGGGAACCAGCCAGGCGCCGGATTCCGAAGACCCCGCAAAGAGGAGCAGATCCAAATACGTCATCAGGCCCGAGGTCAAGGCGGAGGCGATTGACAGGGTAAAAAAGCTGCTCGACCGCTTCCCGGTCTATCCGGAACTGGATCTTGAACTGCTGAAAAAGGCCTTTGTGGAACAGGCAGCCGCCCGTGACTGAAACCGTTTTGTTTGCCGGCCTTTTTGCTTTTATCATCGTTCAGATGATTTTGCTTGTTCTGCTGCTGCGGGGCAGGCGCGAATCCGGCGCGGGGGAACGGGTGCTGCAGAAATTCATTGACTACGAAAGCAGGCTCGATAAAAACGAAGCCGCCCTGCGCGACGAGATCGGCAAAAACCGGGAAGAGATGATTCGTTCCTCCCGGGATTCCCGCGAGGAGCTTGCCAAGTCCTTTTTCGGTTTTACCAATACCTTGAATACTTCCCTCAAATCCTTCGAGGATCGCTTCACCGCGCACACGCGGGATACCAGAGCCGTCTTTGAAAAAACCCGCGAAACAATTGAGCGCAAGTTAAACGACATCCAGACCGATAACAGCGCCAAGCTTGAAAAAATGCGCGAAACGGTGGATGAGAAACTCCACAAAACCCTCGAAACCCGGCTTGGCGAATCCTTCAAGCTGGTAAGCGAGCGGCTGGAACTGGTGCAGAAGGGCCTGGGCGAAATGCAGAACCTTGCCACCGGCGTGGGCGATCTCAAGAAGGTGCTTTCCAACGTGAAAACCAGGGGCGTCCTGGGCGAATACCAGCTTGGCGGAATCCTTGAACAGATTCTGTCCCCCGCGCAGTATGCCCAAAACGTAAAAACAAAGGAAGGAAGCGGCGAGAATGTTGAATTCGCGGTGAAGATTCCCAGCAAGGAGGATTCTTCCAAAATTATCTGGCTGCCCATAGACGCCAAATTTCCCACCGAGGACTACGAGCGGCTTAACGCCGCCTACGAGGAGGGCAATGCCGCCGACATCGAGCTGTGCCGCCGGGCGCTGGAAAAGCGCATCTCCTCCTGCGCGAAGGACATCAAAACCAAATACATGGACCCGCCCAACACTACGGACTTCGCGATTATGTTTCTGCCCTTCGAGAGCCTTTACGCCGAGGTGCTGCGCATTCCCGGTATTTTTGAATCCCTGCAGCGTGATTACAAGGTTATCATAACCGGCCCCACTACCATTGCCGCCCTGCTTAACAGTTTCCAGATTGGATTCCGCAGTCTTGCCGTTGAAAAACGCACCAGCGAAATTTGGGATCTCCTCGGCGCGGTGCGTACCGAGTTCGGCAAATTCGGCGAAGTCCTTGCCAAGACCAAGCAAAAACTGGATCAGGCAAGCAGGGAAATCGACAACGCGGGAACCCGTTCCCGCGCCATTGAGCGGAAACTCCGCGAGGTACAGACCCTGCCGGAAACAGCCGCGCGGAAGCTGCTGGAAGACGCGGGAACGGCGGAAGACACGGAAGCGGCGGCGGACGGGGAGTTTTCGTTAAGCCCCGGCGGCGCGGAGTAAAACCCGCAAAGCGG
>JAIRSC010000014.1 GCA_031255645.1 Treponema sp.
GGCCTTGTTCCCGAAATAACGGAAGACGGCGGCCTTTTCGGGATGAGCTTTTTCCTGCCCTCCGGGAACGGCGATGAAAACGGGGAGGGCGAACGTATTTTCGACTGGGCCGTGGCCGAAGGGCTAAAGATACTTTCGATGAAACGCCGCAAGCTCAGCCTGGAAGACATTTTTGTCCGGCTGACGGAAACCCAGCAGCCGTCCGAAACCCCGCGGCCGGATGAAACCCGGCGGCCCGCGGACGGCGAAACCCGCGCCGAATCGGCAAAGGAGGATAAAGCGTGAAAAACCGCAAGGCGTTCATTCTCGCGAAAAAAGAACTGTACTCGTTTTCCTATACGCCGGCTTTTTACGGCGTCGCGCTTTTTTTTACGCTGTTTTGTTCCATCTGGCTTTTCTACATACAGCGTTTCTTTACGATGAACCAGGCGACCCTCCGGCCGTTTTTCGCGGCCTTTCCCGTGGCCTTTATTCTGGTTATCCCGATGATCACGATGAAAAGCTGGGCCGAAGAACGCAAGCTCGGCAGCATGGAACTGCTGCTTACCCTGCCTTTTTCCGAATGGGACCTGGTACTGGGAAAATTTATCGCCGTAATGGCGGAAGTCGCCGTCCTGCTTGTCCTGACCCTGCCCGTGCCCTTAAGCGTTATGGGCCTGGGCCGTTTTGACGCGGGGGCCATAGCCGGGGAATATTTCGGCGCGCTGCTTCTCGGTTCCTCCGCCTCCGCCCTGGGGCTTTTGCTTTCTTCCCTGTCGAAAAGCCAGGCGGGGGCCTTCCTGGGCAGCGCCGTGGTTCTCGTCGTTACGATGCTGATAGGCAATGTAAGCGCGGGACTAAACCTTCCCCGGACAGCGGCCGGGGCGATCAACTATATCTCCCTGGCGTTTCATTTTGAAAGCTTTTCCAGGGGAATCATCGACACAAGGGACATTGGATTTTTTGTTATTACCACCGTTCTGTTTCTTTTCCTCAATACCCGCGTGATCCTTTTCAGGAAGTGGAGGTAGAGATGACGAAAAAACAACAGCGCCTTGTTACCGCCCTAAGCGTCGTTATCATGGCGCTCCTTCTTCTTGTTTCGGGGAGGATATGGACACGGCTTGACGTAAGCGCGGGCAGGGCTTTTACCCTGGCGCCGGTTTCGCGGAACCTGTACAGGGAAATTTCCGAGCTGGTACGGATCAGCTATTATTGTTCCGGCAAGCTTGCTTCGGTCGATCCCGCTCCGGGGGAAATATCCGATCTGCTGCGGGAATACGCGGCCCGGTCGCGGGGAAAGATACTCGTTACGTTCCGCGATCCGTCGGGAAGCGGGGACGCGGAACGTTTCGGCCTTATGCCCCAGTCGCTGCCGAATGTCGGAAACGACGAGCTGAGCCTCGCGACGGTTTATTCGGGGATTGTGATCGAGTACCTTAACAGGATCGAGGTTATCCCCTGGGTGTTCAGCCTCGACGCCCTGGAATACGACGTTACAAGCCGTATCCGTTCCCTGGTAAGCGGAAAAAAACGGGAGCTTGGCGTGCTCACCCCGGATCCGCAAAAAAATCTACAGGAATATTACGGGCTTTTAAACCAGTTCCTTGTCCAGTCGGGATTTTCCGTTACGCCGCTGTATCCCGGCGACGAAATACCGGATACCCTGCCGGCGCTTTTTGTGCTCGGCGGCGTGGAAAGCCTTGACGAATACAGCCTGTACCGCATCGACCGTTACATACAGCTTGGCGGCAGGGTTCTTTTTGCCGTCGAAAGCGTGGAGGTCGATTTTACCTATACCTGGGACGCGCGGCTTATGGAGGACAAGGGGCTGTTGGCGATGGTTTCGTTTTACGGCGCCACGGTTGGGCAGAGCATTGTAATGGATCGGGCGTCCCTTGCCCTGCCGTACCGGGATTCCTCGGGGCAGCTTGTGCTGGCGCGGTATCCGCCCTGGATCGGGGTACTGGAAGAAAACGGCAACAACGACAATATCCTTACGTCGGGTTTTGGGGGAGCGGATATGTTTTGGGCGAGCCCGCTCACCCTGACCCTGCCGGAAACAGGCGTCAGGGGCGAGGTTCTTTTTTCCTCAAGCCCCGAAGCCTGGCTTATGACAAAAGACTTTTCCATAAGGCCGGAAACAAGTTATCTTTTTAACGCCGAAGAAGAAGAGACCAGGGGGAGCAAAATACTCGCCGTGAGCCTTGAGGGAATTTTTCCAAGCTGGTTTAACGGCGTGGACAAGCCGGAAGAAGAGGGCAGGCCGCCCCTGCCGGACATGCCTTCCGTCGCAAAGGAAAGCCGCATCCTCGTTCTGGGCGATTCTGATTTTGCCGGAATCATAAGCCAGTATACCCAGAGCCAGCGGAACCTCGACTTTGTAGTTCAGACGGCGGACTGGCTTGGAAACGACGACGACATTGTCGGAATCAGAAACCGGCAAAGCGGTACGGGCAGGCTCGATCGTATAACGGATCCCGTCAAAAAACTGGGCGCGATGCGCTTTGCCCGGATTCTCAATGTGGCGCTTGTTCCGCTGGGGATCGTCGTTTTCGGGATACTGAGGGCGGCAAAACGCCGTCGGGGAAAGGAGCAGCGTGATGTCTAGCGAAAAGCAAAGCGGCGCGGGACGCTGCAACAAAAAAATATATAGCCTTGCCGGGATTGCCGGCGTTCTCGCGCTTATATACCTTCTTGCCCTGTTTTTTGATCCGGCCCGGGTAAACGCGAGAAACGCCGCGTTTACCTGGCTTTCCCCGGAGGCGCGGGACCTGGCGGACCGGATAGAGATTTACCGGCCCGGAGAGGACGTTTTCGTTCTTCAGCGGAGCGGCAGCCGCTGGTTTGCCGCGCTCGGCGGCGCCCAGGCGCCGGTAAAGCAGGGCAGGGTCGACGATCTGTTCCGCATACTCTGTACGCGCGGCGCTTTTCCCCGGCTGGGGACTTCGGCTTCTTCCCATGGGGAACTCGGCCTTTCCCCGGAAACCGCGTCCCGCCTGTTAATCAGGGGCGGCGCCGCGGCCCTGCCCCTGCTGGATCTTTTGGTGGGAAACGACGATTCGGCGGGACGGGAAATCTACCTTCGCGAAAACGGGGAAAACGAATACCGTTCCGGCGACCGGCTTATCAAAAGCTATGTGTCCGGCGCGGCGGCCTCGTGGTACGATCTCAAGCTGTTCGCCGAAAACAGGGCCGGTGAGGTACAGCGGATACGGATAAGCCCCGTTAAAGACGGGGAAGGGGACGAGGACTTCAGCGTCGTCCGGAGCGGCGGCGGCTGGATGCTGGAAAGCGCGGCGGCGGGGGAAATCCCGGCGGAAGCGGCGGACGCCTACGCGCGGAATATATTCGAGATTCAGGGAGACAACTTTCTTTCTCCCGAAGATGCCGAGGGCATCGAGTATAGCGCGGCGCGGCTCAGTATAGAGTTTGGCGACGGCTCGGTTATCACCGTTCTGGCGGGGGAGGAGCGGGACGGCGCGAGGCCGGTAACGGTAAGCGGCGTTCCCTATGTATACCTGCTTTCCACGCCCACGGCGGCGCGGCTTCTGCGGGAACGGTCGGCGTTTTTGTGACGGGTGGACGCCTTTGTAAACACTATGGGCGGCGGCAGCCCCTGTTCGGTCTTTACCAAGAAGAATAAAGAAGCGCTTTGACTTTGAGGGGAAGAGCGGCTGTACGCTGTACTTCTGTCTTCGTTACGAGAATCCTTCCAGCGGCGAGGGTCCGTTTGTGATGGTTCGTGTGGTTTGTGGTTAATAACTTACTGCTTGTCAGCGGCCAAAGACCCGGAAAAACGAGGCGTCGCTGATCCGCTCAAGCTCCGGGGCCGTATCGCCGCGTATCGCCGCGGCCGCCCGGACAACGGCGGAAAGGTCCCGAAACGACGAATACCGTGTTCCCCGCGGGGGCTGGAATGGGGCGTCGGTCTCGAACAGGAGGGTTTCGGCGGGAAACGCGGCGCAGGAACGGATCGCGTTTTTGTGGTTCAGCAGAACGGCCGTCCCGAAAGAAAAAAAGGCGTTCAGCCCGCGGCGCAGAAGGGAAAAGCCTTCGGCGGGACTTCCCGGCCAGGAATGGAACACGACGGCGGGGAGCCTTTTCAAGGCTTTGGTGTGGAGAAATATCTTGTGCATGGCCCTGCGGACATGAAGTACCAGGGGAAGGCCGTAAGCCAGGGCGGCGTCAAGGTGCAGGGCAAAAAGCCTGTCCTGTTCGGCCTCCGTCGCGCGGTACCGTTCGTCGAAAAGATCGAAACCCGTTTCCCCGACCGCCGCGAGTTCTCCCGCCGCCGCGTATTCGGCAAGGGCGGAGTCCCGAATTGGGGCGTCCCCCGTTCCGGCCTCCGCGAGACTCCGCGGCGCCTGGGGGTGGATGGCGAAGCACGGAAAAACGGGCGGCGCCCCGTCCCGCCGCGCGGCGGCGGACAGTTCCCGGTGAACGGCAAATTCTTCCCGGTTCCAGGCGCTTGCCGCGGCGGCTATACCAAGGCGGCGGCGGACGCTTTCGGCCTCCGGTTCCAGGTCGAGCAGGTTCTTTAGGTGGACATGGGCGTCACAGGGCATAAAAATCCCTTCCGGTTGTATAATATGACAAAACCGAGGCGTTCCCAAAACCGTGCGCGGCGCACAGCCAGTTGGTTTTGGGACAGACTCAACCGGTACGATAATATACGATAATACCCCGGCGGGCCAAAAAAAGTAACGGCTGAACGCCGCGTTTTATGCGCGGCGGGGAGACTTATTTGTTTTCCGCGGAATACCGATAGTGAAAGTATGGATAAGTGGACAAATTTCGAGGACAGTATTTTTATTCTCAACATACGGATACGGATGATTCGGGATATGATCATCCTGAACGCGGATCCCGGTCTTTTTCTCGGCAAAACCATAGACGATCTGAGTTTTATCGATCTTTGCCATGAATCGCTGCTTGCCAGCCTGAAAAACAACGGCCGGCTTATCGAACGGAACGAACAACTGTACAACCTTTCCGAGTCGGAACGAATATTTTGCGAGATCCTTGACGGATTATCCCACGGGGAAAACGTGTTTGCTTCCGCCCTGGATCAGGTCATGAAGGAAACGGTATCCGGCATAAGGAACCGTTCCTTTGAGCGGCGCAATTCGATAGAGGATATTGTCGTGGAATCCAACAATTCAAACATCGAGCCGGTGGTAAGCTACGACGAACTCCATGAACTTTTGAGCGGCTGATGAGGATTTCAGGCGGAATTCTCGCGGGAAGAAAAGTCGGCGTTCCGCCCGGTCAAATCCGGCCCGCGATGGATCGCATGAGGGAGTCGGTTTTTGCCGTTTTGGGGGATCTTTCCGGGTTGTCGTTTCTGGACCTTTTTTCCGGGTCGGGCATTATCGCGCTTGAGGCGTCTTCCAGGGGCGCTTCCTGTATAGAGGCCGTAGAATCCGACCGGGGCAAGGCGAAGACGCTTATCGCGAACGCCGCGATTTCGCCCACGCCGATACGATGCCGTTTTATGTCCTGTGAACTGTATATCAGGCGGGCGAAAAAAAAATTCAATATTATTTTTTGTGATCCGCCTTTTCCGTATCAACACAAATCGCGCCTTGTCCGTTCAATAGCGTCCTCGCTTATGTACGGCGCCGCTGAAAATTCCGGGAATCTTGCCGAGCAATCGATACTTGTTATACATCGTCCAAAATCCGAAGGACTCGATCTTTCATCCGAAACGACGCCGCTTTCAATCGTAGAAACGCGCCGCTACGGGAATTCCGCCGTCGACTTTATTAAAAAGCTTTCTTAGATAAAAAAAAATGTTGACTATTTGAATAATATATATTATTCTAACTACAGGGTGATTGAATTTTTGCAGGCAAGGAGTAATAATTTTAGGCAGGATTGAAAAAACGCGATGAATTATGAAAAGATCTTTAAACGGTTTGAGAACCAGCATGGATTTGTAAAAACTTCATCTGGGACAACAATTGATGTAAGCCAAAAAGCCGCTTTAAACCGCAGGGGCAATGTACTCTTCAATTCCGGCCGGATTGAGGAAGCCCGCAGGATCTTTTTAACCACCGGCTATTCCGACGGAATATCCCGCATAGGCGATTATTACAAATCCCAGGGAAGGGTTTTGGACGCGCTGCGGATGTACTGGATAGCTCCTGACCGGACAAAAGCAGATCCGATTATAATGCAACTTTCGGAAATCATCCGCCATTTTATTCATGAGGAGCAAATGTATGAATAGGCTTGTCAACGCGACACGGGAAAACGATTCCGTGTTGGCCGGAGCGGTTTCCGTAGATTACGCTGAGACCCGGGACGAAAGCTTTTCCGCCGGCTATGACGCGGAACACTCGTCACTGACGGCCGCCATGGACGACCAAAAACCGGCCGAAGATATTTCCGACTGGTCGAAGCGGGGATATCAGTTTCTCAAGGAAAACAAAATAGACGACGCCTGCGCCAGCTTCAGGAAGATTCTCGATGTCGATGAAAACAACAATTACGCCCTGGTCGGGCTTGGAGACGCTTCCCGCAAGCGGGGAGCGTACAGGGAAGCCGTCGAGTATTACCGCCGCTGTCTTGCCTCCCATCCGGGAAACAACTACGCGCTGTTCGGCCTGGCGGACTGTTACAAGACCCTGAACCAGTATCAAAAAGCAATAGAAATCTGGGAGCAGTACCTGCTTCACGACGACACAAACATTACGGTGCTTACCCGCGTCGCCGACGCGTACAGAAAGGTGCGGGATTTCAAACATTCCAGGGAAGTGTACCTTAAGGTGCTCGAAATGGAAGAAACGAACCCCTACGCGATTATCGGTCTTGGGCACCTGCATTACGATTTTCGGGAATACCGGGAAGCCCTGCGTTATTGGGAAAAAATGCTTGAATACAGCAAAGACAACGTGGATATCCGTATTCTTACGTCCATCGGAAACTGTCATCGCAAGTTAAAAACATTTACCGAAGGTATCCCCTATTTTGAGGAAGCCCTCAAAAGGGATACGGCCAACTTCTACGCGCTGTTCGGCCTGGCGGACTGTTACCGGGGGCTTAACCATCAGGACCGCTCGCTTGAATACTGGAACCGCATACTCGAACAGGACCCCAGAAACAAGGTTATTCTTACCCGCGCGGGGGACGCGTACAGGAACCTTAACGATTTTGAAAACTCCATGGATTATTACCAGCGCGCCCTTAACATCGAATTCGATACCTACGCGGTACTCGGACTCGCGGTGGTTTCCAAATCGCAGAATAGATACGACGAGGCGATTGAATCGCTAAAGCGCCTTATCCAGCAGGATCCGAGAAATTACCGGCTTTACATGGAACTTTCGGACTGTTGGATCAAAAAAGGCAATAAACACGGCGCGATTGAAGCGTTGTGCGAATTTCAAAAACTCGGACTGCGGAATACAAAAATAAACGAACTGCTGGAAAAATACCGGAATTGAGCGGGGGAACGATCCTTACGGCCCTGGACGAAGGAGAGCTTGAGGAGCTTCTTTCTCCTCTTCCTTCTTTCAGGGCGCGCCAGATCTTTAGCTGGATTTACCGGAACGCCGCGTCGTTTGACGAAATGACCGATCTGCCCCTTTCCCTGAGGAACGAGCTTAAAACCCGTTTTGTCCTTTACGGCGGCCTGGTAAGAGAACGGCTTGCCGGCAGGGACGGCGTCGTCAAGCTGCTTATGGAATTTTCAGGCGGGGCGCGCGCCGAGGCGGTGCTGCTCAGGGACGGCAAGGACAGGTTTACCGCCTGCCTTTCGGTTCAGGCCGGCTGTCCGGTCGGCTGCGTGTTCTGCAAAACAGGTTCCATCGGATTTCTGCGGAACCTTGAGGCCCACGAAATAACGGAGCAGTTCCTTCATCTTTCACGGGAAGCCCCGGCTCCGATAGAAAACATTGTCGTTATGGGTATGGGGGAGCCGCTTCTTAACCTTGCCCCGCTGCGAAAGGCCCTTGCCCTTGTCACGAGCGGAAAAGGACTGTCGCTCCGGCGGGTTACCGTTTCCACCTCCGGGATTCCCGGGGGAATTCTCGACATGGCGGAAAACGGCCCGAAAACCAGGCTGGCGTTTTCCCTGACCACGGCGCGGGAAGATCTCAGGCGGCTTCTTATGCCCGGCGCCGGGAAATTCCCCCTTTCGGAAATAAAGGCCGCGCTTGCCGTTTACCAGGAAAAAACCGGCCGGCGCCTCACCCTGGAAACCGTCCTGCTTGGGGGGATCAACACCGGGGCGCCTGACGCCGCCGCCCTGCGGGAATTTGCCGAAGGCCTTTTTGTCGTGGTCAACGTTATCCCCTGGAACCCCGTCGAAGGCCTTTGCTTTGAGGGGACGCCCCTGCGGGAACCGTCCCCTTCCGAGGTCGAAGGCTTTATACGCTGCCTGGAAAACGGCGGCCTGAACGTAACCCGGCGTTACCGGAAAGGCCGCGGCGTCCTGGGCGCGTGTGGGCAGCTGGGAACGCGCTGAAAAGCTTCGGGGGAATATCCAAAACTCCGCCGTAACGGGCCTTTCATTTTTTGAAAGCGCCCGTTACATTGTTATAACACAGACGAATCGGTCCGTCCCGAAAGGCCGGCGGATTGCGCCGCGCGTACAAGGAGGTGGTTTTCCCTGAAGAAATTTATCCTGATTCCCGATTCCTTTAAGGGAACGATGAGTTCGATGGAAATTTGCGCCGTCATGGAAAGGGCGATACGCCGCCGCTGTCCCGAAGCGGAGATTGTTTCGATACCGGTAGCGGACGGCGGCGAAGGGAGCGTAGACGCTTTCCTTGCCGCCTGTGGGGGCGACAAAGTAAGCGTCCCCGTAAAGGGCCCCTATATGGAAGATATCGAAGCCTTTTACGGAATCATCGACGGCGGCGCGACGGCGATTGTCGAAATGGCCGCCGCCGCCGGGCTTCCGCTGGCCGGAGACGCCCTTAACCCGGCAAAAACCACGACCTACGGCGTGGGCCAGCTTATGGCCGACGCGGCGCGGCGGGGCTGCAAAAAGATTGTCATGGGTCTTGGGGGCAGCGCCACCAACGATTTCGGGGCCGGCGCCGCCGCCGCCTGCGGTATCCGTTTCCTTGACGGCGCGGGAAACACCTTTGTCCCCGTGGGGCAAACGCTTTCCCGCGCCGCCCGCATAGATTCCCGGGGCCTGCTGCCGGAACTCGCCTCGGCGGAAATCGTTACGATGTGCGACATAGACAACCCCCTTTACGGCCCCAACGGGGCGGCCCATATCTTCGGTCCCCAAAAAGGGGCCGATCCGGCCATGGTCGAATTCCTCGACGGCGAGCTTCGTTCCGTGTCGGAAACGGTAAAGCGGGAACTGGGCGTCGACGTTTCCTCCCTGCCCGGCGCGGGCGCGGCGGGAGGAATGGGCGGCGGCATGGCGGCCTTTTTCGGTTCCCGGCTCCAGATGGGCATCGAGACGGTTCTTGATACGGTAGGTTTCGACAGCCTTCTTCCCGGCACGGACATGGTATTTACCGGGGAAGGCAAAATCGACGCCCAGAGTCTTCGGGGCAAGGTGGTTATCGGAGTCGCCCGGCGGGCCAAAAAACAGGGCGTTCCGGTCACGGCCATCGTGGGCGAAATCGGCGACGCCATTGAGGGCGCTTATGACGAAGGCGTTTCGGGCATTTTCAGCACTATCCGGGTGGCAAAGCCGTTTAGGGAAATAAAGGCCCGTAGTGCGGACGACCTGGAACGTACCATGGACAACCTTTTCCGCTTCATGTTATCCTTTTGATGTCCCGGCAGCCGCCGGGCTGTCTTGTCATCCGCCGGGACGCTGTTTCCCGGACAATCCTGTGACAAAATCGGAGGGAACATGGAAAAACTATTCAAGCTTCAGGAGCACGGAACCAACTTTAGCAGGGAACTGGTAGCCGGGCTGACGACTTTTCTGACAATGGCCTATATTCTGGCGGTTAATCCCGGCATGCTCAGCAGCGCCGGAATGCCCGCGGGCGGGGTTT
The DNA here is from genome assembly GCA_031255645.1 of Treponema sp. Classification (GTDB taxonomy): domain Bacteria; phylum Spirochaetota; class Spirochaetia; order Treponematales; family Breznakiellaceae; genus JAIROH01. The sequence goes on from JAIRSC010000014.1 coordinate 9,957, forward strand.
TTACCGCGACCGCCCTCGCTTCCGCAATCGCCACGCTGGTTATGGCTTTCGCGGCGAATCTGCCGGTGGCTCTCGCGCCCGGCATGGGGCTTAACGCCTATTTTACGTTTACGGTAGTCCTTGCAGGCGGTTACTCCTGGCAGCTCGCGTTGACCGCGGTTTTTCTTGAAGGCATTCTCTTTATCATCCTGTCCCTCGTGAACGTCCGGGAGCTGATTATCAAGGCCATCCCCGGAAATTTGAAAAAGGCCGTCGCCGTCGGTATCGGCCTTTTTATTGCCCTTATCGGTTTTGAGAATTCCGGCATTGTTATCGGGAACGAGTCTACCCTCGTGGGGCTCGGCAATATTACCGGCGGCGGCGCCCTGCTCGCAATCATCGGTCTTGTGATTACCATCGTGCTGTACGCCAACAAAGTACCGGGTTCGATTCTGCTGGGCATTGTCATCACGACGCTCATCGGCATTCCGCTGAAAGTCACCATGGTTCCCGAAGGGTTCAAAATCTTCTCCCTGCCCGCCGCCCCGCTTTTTGCCCAGTTTGAGTTTTCCCAGGTTTTGACCTTTAAATTCTTTACGGTATTTTTCACCTTCCTTTTTGTGGATATTTTCGACACCGTCGGCACGCTTGTCGGCGTTACGACCCAGGCGGGGCTTATCAACAAGAACGGCGAAATTCCCCGCGTCAAGCAGGCGCTTTTGGCGGACGCCGTCGGGACCGTGGCCGGCGCGGCGCTGGGTACTTCTACCGTTACCAGCTATGTGGAAAGCACAGCCGGCGTCGCGGCGGGCGGGCGCACCGGCCTTGCCTCGGTGTTTACCGGCCTCCTGTTCCTCGCGGCGCTGTTCCTGTCGCCGCTGTTCCTTATGGTTCCCAGCGCCGCTACCGCGCCCGCCCTTATCGTGGTCGGCTTCCTTATGATGCAGGCCGTGGTGGACATAAACTTCCGGGACCCGACCGAGGGCATTCCCGCGTTCCTGGCAATCGCGATGATGCCCTTCGCCTACAGCATCGCCGAAGGCATCGTATACGGGCTCCTTTCCTACGTGATTCTCAAGGCCCTGACGCTGAAATTCAAGGATATTAGTCTTGTTACGTGGATACTGTTTATCGTCTTTATCCTGCGTTTCTTCATCAAGTGAGAAGCCGCAACGTCCGGCGGCATGGAGGCCGCCGGACGATAGTTACGGGCGTTGTGGTATTGGGGGTGGGCCTTTTACGCGCAAAGGCGGGGAGGCCCATGTGTTGCCGTTGAACGCCCGTTTGCGGCCGCCGCCTCATGACCGGTACCCGATGATCAGCGCGGTTCCTTGACAATTTGCATAGTCCATGATATAGAATTCATTCAGAAAACCGGAAGAGGAGGCTGCTAGGTGGCAAACGGGAACCCGCATAAAAGCCGTGTTCGTTTTCCCATAGGGGCGAAACTGGTTCTTATTATTTCTATTTTGGTATTGGTATCTCTGGGAACGGTTACGCTTCTCGTTTCGGTAATCAGTACCCAGGATGTCCAGCGTACCGCCGAGGACAACAATTTTACCGTTAACCGGCGCGCCGGATCCCAGGCGGAAAATTCGTTCAAATCGCTTCAGACGGCGGTGTCGTTGTATCTTGAAGTGCGGTCGCGGAACGAGGAGCTCGGGGACAGTGATCCCGAACTGGACAGTTACTTTTTCGGACAGAACCGGAATATAGCGCTTGTCGCCGTTACCGGCGGGGACGGGCGGCGCGGCCTAATCTTCAATGAACAGTTCTTCCTTTCCAACGAGATCGACGCGGAAAAAGCGGAAAGCTACATTGAGTCGAACAGTGCCCTTCCCGTTTCGGCGGAAGGCAAAACCCTGTTCTTCAACGCGTCGCCGGATTTCGGTGTTCCCCTTGTTACGATGGTTTTTACCCGCCGCCAGGGCTCCGGCTCGGCCGCGTTACAGTCCGGCCCCTCCGGCGTTGAAGCCATAACGGTGCTTTTTTCTTCCGACGAGCTTTCCGAATCTTTCGGAACCGGCGGCAATTCAAGCTATATAATCAGCGAAACAGGAGAGGTTCTGGTCCATACGGACAGCGATCTGGTTTTGGGGGGCGCGAATTTTTCCGCCCTGCCGATTGTGGAGACCATGCAGAAAGAAGGGGACAATAACCGGCAGGTTTCCTTTACCTACGAGGGGGTGGACTATTTCGGGGCCTATTACCGTATTCCGCGGATGAGCGCAGCGGTGTTTACCACGATACCCCACAGCATCGTATTCGAGGCGGTGCAGAGCGTTACCCGGCAGAATCTTTTCCTTACGGCGGCGGTGCTTTTTATCGCGATCCTCTTTGTCTGGCTGTTTTCCAAAACCATCAGTACGCCCGTGGGCGTTCTGGCCGGCGCGGCGCTGCAAATCGAGCAGGGCCAGTTTGAACTGAACCTTAGGCCAAAAACCCATGACGAACTGGGTCTGTTGACGGAAAGTTTCGGCAAGATGAGCAGCGCCCTGGGCGTATTCGGCCGGTTTACCAACAGGGACATAGCCGTCCGGGCCATGCGGGGCGAAATCAAGCCCGGCGGCCTTCCCAAACACGCGACGATTTTCTTCTCTGACATTCGGAACTTTACCGAAAAATCGGAAAACTTTACCAGGGCTTTTGGGGAAGAAGCCTCCAACAGGATCGTCATGTGGCTTAACGAATATTTTACCCGCATGGTAGACTGCGTTGAAAAAACCGGCGGCGTGGTGGATAAATTCATCGGCGACGCGGTCATGGCCCACTGGGGTACGGCTTTTACCGCCGGTTCGCCGGAAAAGGACGCCTTTAACTGCGTTACCGCCGCGCTGATGATGCGCAAGGCGCTGATGGAAATTAACGCGAAACGGGCGAAAAACGATCCGGGCAATCCTGAAATCCGTATCGGCTGCGGCATCAACACCGGGATCGTTACCGCCGGCCAAATCGGTTCGGAACAGCGCATGGAATATACCGCAATCGGGGATCCGGTCAATCTTGCCAGCCGGACCGAAGCCCTTAATAAGCCTCTGGGAACGGATATTCTTATTACCGAAGACACCTGGGGACTTGTCGGGGACAAGCTTGTTACCGAAGAAATGCCGCCGGTAACCGTCAAGGGTAAAGCAAGGCCGGTACGGATGTTTGCCGTAATTAACTTTCTGAACGCTGAAAACGGCCCCAAAACGCTTTCGGAACTGCGGAATCTTCTGGGTATTCCCGCTCCGGATATTAGCAAGGTAGACACAGATGCAGAAGAACAAAAATACAAAATCCAGGGCAGTTGATCTTCTGATCATTCTGCTTTGTTTTGCCGGCGCCGGCGTTTCGGGATTCGCGTTTTGGCGGGAGTATAACCGTACCCTGGTCAAGCTCAACGAGCAGCCTGTCGGGAATATTGTTTTCAAAAATCGTACCGCCCACCGGAAAATAGAAAACCGCGCCGCCTGGGACAGGCTTAAGCAGGAATCGCCGATATATAACGGCGACACGATTCGTACCGCCGAAGCTTCCGAGGCGTTTATCACGTTTGAAGACCAAATAACAAAAGTAAACCTTTATGAAAATACGCTGATACAGATTTTTTACGACGCGCGGGGCGCCCGGATTGATTTTTCGGGCGGTAATGTCGACGTCGCTTCCGGCGGCGGCAGTGTCTTTGTCTCCAGCGGGTCTTCCCTTGTCGAAGTGGGAAGCGGCAGCCGGGTAACTCTCAACAGAGGCGGGGAGGGGTTCAGCCTTTCCGTGACGGAAGGCCAGGCGAGGCTTGACGACGGTACGGAACTCGATTCCGGCGGCATGCTTTCGTTCCTCAGCGACGGAACCCTCGATACGGCGCCCGCCGTTACCGTAACCTCTTTCGGGCCTTTCGCCCGTATCCTGGCTTCGCCGGAGGGTACGGCCTCCGCGCTTTTTACCTGGAATTCCGTCAACTTTGACGCGGACACCCGTGTAATTCTGGAAATCGCCCGGGACAGGGGATTTTCCAGCGTAAGCCAAACCCGGGAAATAAGCGGGGCTTCTTCAGCCGCCGTAACCCTTGAAACCGGGGAATACTGGTGGCGGGCCTATCCAACGCGGGGGGCCGGCGGAGGAATTCCGGAACGGGGTTCCGATTCGGGCAGAATTGAGGCGTTTCCCTTCGCGGTTATATCGCCCGTAAGCCCTTCTCCTTCCCAGGAATTTGTATTTTCCGGGGAAACCTCCATTCCCTTTTCGTGGACGACCGCGGAAGGCGCCGACGCTTATGTGCTTGAAGTTTCCGCCAGTTCGAACATGAACAATCCGGCGGTATCCCGGCTGGTTCGGGAGACCGCCGTAACGGAGGCCGGTCTGGAACCGGGACGCTGGTACTGGCGGGTAACGCCGGTATTTCCCGAACAGGTCATAGGGACGGCCGTTCCCTCGGAGACGGACGTGTTTTCGATAGCCAGGGGCGCTCCCTCGGCGCCGGCGCTTACCATTCCCGCCCAGGACGGAGTCCTCGGCCTGGACCGTCCCCGCATGGCGTGGAAATACGATCCCGGCGTTGTTTTCTGGACCCTGGAAGTGGCGGATAATCCCCAAATGTCGAATCCCCTGTTACAGCGGGACAGCGATTCGAATTTTTCTTCCCCGCCCGCGGGCATTTTCCGGAGAGACAGCGTGTATTTTTGGCGGGTTACCGCGCGAGGCGCCGGGGACCTGTCCGCTTCTTCCCCGGTACGTTCGTTTACCACGGTGGATCACACCTACCGTCACAGGGCGGTCTTTCCCCCGGACAATTATTTTACCGGCGCGGACGAGCTTGCGCGGATACGTTTTACCTATCAGTCCAACGCGCCGTACCAAAACTATTTCCAGATTTCTTCCCAAAGCGATTTTTCCTCACTTGAGATCAATAACCCGGTCGAGGCCGAAGGCGGTTCCGTTTCGGCTTTGGAGCCGGGAATATGGTATTGGCGGATTCACGCGGACGGCGAAAGCGGCCCGGTCAGTACCGCCCCCCGCCGCCTGAATGTCGCTTCCGTTTCCGAAGCGCCGCGTATCCGGGTTTCCGATTCGTTAAGCCAGGGAACCGCCCTGGTACTGGACTGGGAACCCCTGTATTTCGCTTCCTATCAGGTCAGCGTGTACAGCGCGGAGGATCGGGAAAAGTCCATCGAGCGGCGGATCACGACGACCAGTTCCGCGGCCTTCTCTACCGCTTCGCTGGAACCGGGGGACTATATTGTAAGCGTGGAAGGGTTCAATCCGGAGTCGGCCATATCCGCGTGGAGCGCCGGGGTTCCGGCGGAGGCGCGTCTTACCGTCGTGCCCGCGCCGGAAAT
>JAIRSC010000061.1 GCA_031255645.1 Treponema sp.
TCCTCCACGGATACACTGAAAACACAACGAGAGCGTTTTCAGCGCGTCCTTATACCGCATAGCCGCGGTCCAGTTTTTTAAGATCGCTAAACGTATCTATTTCAATTATATCTTCAAACGAACATTCCCTCACTTCTATATTATACTCTTTTATAAAATATTCCAGCGCAACCTGATCCCAATATCGTTCTTTGCCGCCGGGCATTTCATATACGGCTTTGATATGTTCCGCCATTTTTGCCCCGTCGTGTTCGTTCCAGTATGAAATTCCAAACATGTGATGGCAGTTTCGGCCTCCCACCTTAAGCCGGGAAATATAGCCGTTTTTTGTCTCGAAACACCAGTCGTCGGTCAGTTCCGCGGGGACTCCCAGATAATTGCTGGTAAACTGGTATTTGGAGACAAGAGACGGGCTGCTTAAATACAGGTCGGATTCCAGAACATAGGCGTTTTTCAACAAATACCGTATACACATGGCCGAGGAAATGTTGTTTGTTTCGTTAAAAAACGGATTCTCAAGAAACTGAATGCCCGGATACTTGTAAAGAAGCTGATCGAATTGTTCCCCCAAATAACCCCGGACTATCAGTATCTCTTCAATGCCCGCCGCGATTACGGCGTCCAAAAGGGTATCGATAATCCGCTGCCCTTTTACCCTGACAAGGGGTTTCGGCGTATTCAGGGTTATGGGAACCAGCCGGGAACCGAAACCGGCCGCGATAAACAGCGCCCGCTTGACCCGGAACGGTTCCAGCGCCTCAATGCCCTTCATCGTAATTTGCGGAAACGCCGCTTTGCCCGCCGGCGCGGAATTTTCGACAAAACCCGCGTCGCCCAGCTGGGTCAGGGTTTTGTTCACCGTTCCGACCGACAGCCTTGTGCGCTTTGCCAGACTTCGCTGGGTCAAAGATTCATTTTCGGCGTTCCGTCGAACGGCTTCGAGAACAGCAAGAATTTCAAATTGGGGGCGGCTTAATCCCATCGGCGTCTCTTTATCAAATATACCAATAATTTGACAAAAAGATTACACCCCAAAATCAGGATTGATATAAAAGCCGCGCCTTCAAGAAAAAGCTGATTTTCAAACCGGGTGATAAGCAGCGACACCGGCATGTTTCGTACCGAACTGAGAAAAGACACCGCCGAAATAGTCATCATGGAATTGACAAAAAAATACGCGGCCATTTCCAGTATGGTTACAAAGGTCTGGGGCGCGAGCACGTCCTTAACGATAAAAAAGCGCTTGATTCCCAGCGTCAATCCCACATCCTCAAGATTCGCGTTGAGTTTTCCCAGCGAGTTATAGGCCATAAGATACGGGGACGCCATAAAATGGATAATGTTAGCTAGTACTAACACAGCGAGCGTGTTGTACAGAAAACTCCCCTTGAAAAAAAGGGCGTAGGAAAGGCCCAACACCAGACCCGGAACAGCCAGTGATGTTATGGAAACCAAATGCAAAAATTTCGACGACTTCCCCGGAGTCCGGGCGGTAAAATACGCGATAACCCAGGAAAGAAGGGTACCGAAAACAGAAACGAAAAAAGAGATAAGAAGGGAATTACCCAGGTATTTTCCGGCCCCCATTTTTATCGTTTTTGCGACGTTAACCAGCGAAAAAGAAAGATCGTCCGGATAGCGGTTTATAAAACTCAATACCGCAAACACAACAAGCGGCAGGGCGATAACGACGCATATCACGGCGCAGTACAGGAACGCCGCCCTGTCCCCGGCGGGTCTTTTTACGACGGCCCGCTCCTGAACCACAAAGCTCTGGTTTCCCCGCTCTTTGGTAAACAGATCGAACAGGAACGCGATTAGCGCGGGAATAAGGAGAAAAGAACCGATAACGCTGCCTTCGCCAAAGTGAAGAAGGTTTATCACTTCCTGATACATCAACACCGGCAGGGTGGTATAACGGCCGCCAATCATCAGCGGAACGCCGTAGTCGGTAAACACCAGCGTAAAAACGGCAAATATCACCGAGATTAGGGGCCGGCGCAGATACGGAAACGTGATGGAAAAAAACTGGTTAAGCCGGGGAATCCCCAGCACCGTCGCCGCCTCGTATGGGGAGCTGTCCTCATAGCGGAGTATATCGGCCAGCATAAGAAATGCCACCGGAAAGGCGTAAAGCACAGACCCGGAAACAATTCCCCAAAAGCCGTAAATCGCTCCACCGAGGCCGAAAAACCTGGTAATGATGCCGTTGGCGCCGAAAAGCAGAACCAGGCTCATGCCGTGAGAAATCGACGGAATCAGCATTGGAGCGGTTCCCAACACGGCAAACATATTGCGAAAACGCATGCCGCTTCGTACCACAGCCAGGGCAAAAAACCAGGCGAACATTATGGATAGCAGCGTAGCCGTTCCGGCCGCGCAGACCGAATGGACAAGAGCGTCCCTGAACTGAGTTGAGCTTATAATCCTGCCGGCGTCGCTTCCGGCTATATTGAGAAGCATCGCCCCCAACGGAAAGAGCAGGGAAAAGGCGAGAAACATCCCCAAAAAAAGCTTAACCGCGGCGCCGCTTTTCATATCTTCCTGTGCTCGTCTACGGATTTTCCGCCCACGGTTATGTATTTAGCCAAAGAATTGATTTTCAGCCTGAGGTTGTTAATCACAAAATCCCCGACAAAGTCATCGGCGGGGTTTTGGATAATATTTTCGGGCGTATCTATCTGATGAATCACCCCGTGATCCATAACCATAATCCGGTCGGAAAGGGCAAAGGCTTCTTCCTGATCATGGGTTATGTAGATCATCGTGGAACGGAACTGTTTTTGAATCTCTTTGATCTCGTCCCGAAGCAGCAGCCGGGTAGCCGCGTCCAGCGCGCTCATCGGCTCGTCAAACAGGATAATTTCAGGGGTCATCGCCAGGGTTCTCGCTATCGCGACACGCTGCTGCTGGCCCCCGGAAAGCTTATACGGCTTCTTGTCCCTGTGTTCGGTAAGCCCCACAAGGTCAATAATGGCTTCCGCCCTGGACCTGGCCCAGGCGGAACGGGGCTCCGCTTTGCCGCGTATCCGTCCGGCCAGACCGCCTTTCGATTGGTTCCGGCTCTCTTTTTGAAAGGTAAGAGCGTACTCCACGTTTCCCAAAACGGTCATATTCTGGAACAGGGCGTAGTTTTGAAAAACTATGCCCATGTTCCGTTTAGAGGCGGCAAGACCGGTAATATCCGTTCCGTCCTTAAGCACCGTTCCCGACGTGGCTTTTATAAGCCCGATAAGAATGCGAAGTATGGTTGTCTTGCCGCAGCCGGAAGGCCCCAAAATCGACAAAAATTCCCCGTCCTCCACGGAAAAGCATATATTGTGGAGGACTTCCTGTTTGTTAAATACATGAACCAGGTCACGAACTTCAAGTTTAGTCACCGCATTATCCACTTAGTACTTCTTAATACTTCCATCGTTCCAGAAGTCGGTCTTTTCTGTCAAGGTCGTACACCCCGGTCATATCCGCGTAGGGAATTGCCCTGGGGTAATTGGCGATGTTGTTGGGCTGATCCCTGAAAATGGGTTCAGGGCAGTACAGTTCCTTGTCTTCACGAACCAGGGTCGTCATCGCGAACTGAAAAACCTCTGTTACAACAGCCCGGTCCTCCTTTCCTTTAATAACCGCCATTCCGGTGGTAATACTGGGCGCGCCTTCCTGAAAAAACGTCATTTCCAGCGGAGCGTTCCGCGTGTTGACGGCCTGGACCGCGGTAAGAGTCATGCCAAGGCCAATCGCGGCTTCTCCCTGAATAAGGGCATTTACCGGCCCCGAGCCGGAAGTGGTAAACTGGAGAATGTTTTCGGCAAGGCGGTCAAAGTACTCAAACGCGGTGTCTTCTCCCCAGGCGTTAGCCAGGCTTACCAGGAACATATAGCCGGTGCCGGAACTTTTCGGGTTTGGCATGGAAATAAGCCCCCTGTAGGCGGGGTTGAGCAAATCCTGATATGAAGACGGAACGGAAAGCCCCGAATCTTCCAGCTTTTTCCGGTTAAACACAACAGCGCCGGAAGACTTGTCCCAGGGCAGGTACTTTTTTGAAGCGGGCACGAGCTCCGGC
>JAIRSC010000077.1 GCA_031255645.1 Treponema sp.
CGCTCGGTTTTGGGACAGGCTCTTGCGGGTTTTCAGGCTTTCAGCCTTGCAAAACCACGAATTTCAAGGTTGCTTTCCCAAAAACTGAAGTATTGGGAAAGCCTCAATAGGGAACTAAAGTCCCTTCCTCATCACCGGGATACGGAACTACATCGAAGGCATACGGAAAACCCTTGACGGCAATTTCAGGGAGGTTCATTGAGGCTCCGGGTAACGGCCATTACCGCTTCATCAAAGGACTTGTTGAGGATAGTTGCCACGTCGGGGGCTAAAGCCTCCTCCGGCTTGAAATGATATGGACCGGCCAAAACAGTCCGGCAGCCGTATAATCCGGCGCGGCCGGAAACAGGAGGATAAGATCATGCAAACAAATCGCGACTGGATGCCCGGTCCGCGCCCGGAGATTCTGAGCATGTGCCAGAACTGGATCGCGATTATGGACGCGGAAACGCGAACCGCCTGGGGTGTGCCCTCGGACGGGTTTGTCGCCCTGGGGACCGATGACTTCTATGGTTGCGTCGTGAAAGCTAAGCAATGAGGACTGTTCCCACCGCGGCCCTTTGGCTTTTGCCGTAACAGGAACTTTTGCCAGGCCTACGCCGCGCGGCCCTTGCCGTCGGACACCTTTGTTTGGACGGGGGGCGGCTTACTGAACAGCACAGCGCCCGTAACCACCTGACCAGTGGACGCCCATTGTGGATACAGGCGCTGTGCGTCACTCCGCTTCAGGCGCAATGTTCTCCTCGGCCCAGACATAGATAAGTTCCTTGAGCCCTTCGTCGCCCAGCTTGAGGGCTTTTCCACATTCGGGGCAGACGAAACGGCCGGCTTCGTCAAGGCTGTCTTTGCTGCAGCCGACACAGTAGGATTTACCGCAGGCGGGACAGGTTCCGGCGGGCATGTCGTCGGGCGGCATCGCGTAGAGCCGGATCGAAGGCGCCGGTTCGGGGTTTTTCCGTACCCGCCATTCGATTCCGCAGGACGCGCAGGCGACAAGGCGGGTCGTGGCTTCTTCCATCCAGGCGTCAAGCTCGTCTTTTCCCCTGGACATCTCCTCGTTCAATTCCAGATCGTCGAGCCGTTCCAGTATCTGTTCGACTTCTTCCCAGCGCCCCCCCGCCGCGCAGCTCCAGCCCAGATGGAGCAGGGAGGGCGCGTGTTCCGGGTCGATTTCCAGCGCCGTGCGGGAGGCGGTTTCGGCGCGGGCGTATTCGCCTTTTTTCGCCGCCACAAAGGCGATAAGCTCAAGGATTTCCGGCGAGGAGGTTCCGTCCGAAAAACTGGTAAGTACGGCGTCGGCCTCTCCGTAACGGGCCGTCTCGACAAGACAGGAGGCCCGGTTAAAGCGGTACTGGCGGTTGTCCGGCGCGGCGGCAATCGCCTTTTTGTAAAACACGTCCGCTTCCTCGAAACGGCCGGCGCGGACAAGCAAATTCCCCGCGCAGTTCGCCATAAGCCCTTCCGGGTCTTCCGCGCCGCGTTCGAGCAGCGCGAGGGCATCGTCGATCTTTCCGCCCAGATAAAAGGCGACGGCGCGGTTAACCAGAACCGCCGGCGTTTCTCCCAAAACCGAGGCGGCCTTTTCAAGGTGATCTTCGGCCCCGGCAAGATTTCCGCGGGAAAGATCAAGCTGGGCGGCAAAATTATGAACCCAGCCGTAACTTTCCCCCTCGTCCCGGCTTATCGCAAGCGCCGCCTCAAGGTCCGCGTTCAGCGCCGGATCGGCCGCGGCGGTGTCCGGTTTGACGCCGGATTGTTCAAGCAGCAGAAAACGGTTTTCCGCGAGCCGGAAACGAAAAAGCGGATAGTCCGGGGCGTATCTTACCGCCTTTTCAAGCAGCGGCAGGGCTTCTTTCCGCCTGTCTTTTCGTATCAGAAGCAGCGCTTTAAGGTAAAAAACAGCCGGATCGGGTTTCCCTGGCGAAAGCGGCGAATCGCCGCGCGAATCTTCAGGGGATTCCCCGCGAAGCTCCTTGCGGGGATTTTCGCGGAGTTTCTTGCGGAGTTCCTCGCGGAGTTCCTCCGCCTTGTCCAGCTCCGTTTCCGCTTCCGCCCAATTTTCGACGCCGAAGGCCCATTTACCGGCAAGCGCGCGGGCTTCCCAATTCGCCGCGCCGAAAAGACGAAGCTTCGGGACAAGAAGGCCCAGTTCCTCGTAGCGGTTCCGGTTAAGAAAGATACGGCCCGCGCTGATATAGCGGTCGAGGGCCTTCTCCCTGTCGCCCAAAAGTTCCCACGCGCCGGCGGCGTTTTTCGCGGCAAGGCCGTTTTTGCCCTCGTCCCCTTCCTCCGCGCGGGCCCTGTCGTAGGCGTTTGCCGCCTCTTCGTATCGTTCCAGGTGAAAAAAAGCGTGCCCGAGCAGATTGTAAAACGCCGCCCGGTCGGCAAAGGGCAGGCTTTCATCCGCCCAGGAAAGAAAATCCCGGTACGCGCCCCGGGAATAAAGAAGGCCGGCTTTCAGGTTGTTGAATTCGCCCGCGCCGCTTCCGGGGGAAAGCCCCGCCTCAATACAGTCTTCGGCTTCGTCCCACAATTCCAGAGCCAGGGCAAGACGCGCCCCCAGAAGGAGTTCCGCCGGCGGCCGGGCCGGATCGGTTCCGGCTTCCAGGCGGCTTTCCCAGGCTTTGCGGATCTGTACCAGGGCGGGAGCGGCCCGGCCCATCGCGGCAAAGGTTTCCGCCAGACGGATTCTGTTTTCGGGCCGCGCCGCGCCGGAAGCCTTGTCGTATTCGGCGCTTACTTCCCCCACGCGGGAATCGAGGCTGAAGGCCGAAAGCAGGGCTTCCATGCCCGGCCGCCCCCGCGCCGCCCCGTCGTAACTCGCCGCGCAAAAGGCGATGCGGCCTTCGCCAAGCGAAGGATCGTTTATTTCGGCGGCCCATTCGCCGTTGACAAGAACGAGTATCCTCGTCCCGCATGAAATTATCTCAAGCTCAAAATCCACGGGCAGGGATTCTTCCGGGCCCGTGCGCCGCAGCCCCGGCGCCTCCGTCCAGCCGGCGAGGGCCAGCGGCGTGCGGTTCCGTACCAGGTCCAGGCGGAAATAACCCCTGTTTGAAACAAGCGCCATGTAGTACGTGTTTTCGTCCACGATACGGAACATGAAGCCGGCCGCGCCGTATCCGCCCGCCGGATCGACCCGTATCGTCCCCCGGATTAGCAGATCGCGGTAACGGTAAAGGCTGTCCTCCGTCCAGGCGATGCAGCCCGTTTTCAGGAGGCTCAGGGCCAGGACGGGTTTTTCTGCTTCGTCCCCGGCAAAACGCAGTTTTCGCGGGTACGCGCGGTACGAATTTTCCGCCGTAACGGTAAAACGGAACCGGGGTTCTTTTGCCGCGAAATCGGCAACCCACTGTTCCTCGATAATTTCGTCGGGATCGATTTCGTCTTTTTCCGGCGAAAAGAATCCGAAAAGCCTTTTCAAAAAGCCAAACATAGTTACAATGTAACCTAAAAGCAAGGAACAAGTCGAGGTTTGCAATGCTGAAAAAAATTATGCGGATTGCCGGAAAAATACAACAAACGCTTTCTTCCGCGGACAATATGCTCTGGATATGGGCCGTTATCGCGGTATCCGGCCTGCTGCTGTTTTATCTGCTGACCGGTATTCCGGGCAGGGGAACCACGCTGGTCTTTTCCCAATGGTGGGAAGACGAGCTGGAGGCGGGCGTTCTTGAAAAGCTCGTAAAAGATTTTGAGGAAGAACATCCCGGCATTACGGTGCGTCTGGAAAAGAAAAGCCGCCAGGAAATCAGGGCCGCGCTTTCCGGCACGGACGACCAGGCGCGGGGGAAAAAGAAACGGCAAAACGCCGATATATTCAGCGTCGAGGGCGGCTGGGCGGACGACGCGGAATACGGCCTCGCGCCGCTTGACGCGCTTGACCAGGCGCTGCCTGAAAAAAAAGCGTCGAACGCCCCGCGGGACTTTTTGCCGCCGGATTTTGCCGCCGGAACGGAAGCCCGCGCGCTGCCGGTTATTTCCCTTATTAATCCCCTTTTTTACAACATAGAGATGCTTCAGTCGGCCGGTTTCGACAGGCCCCCGAAAAACCGGACTGAATTTCTTTCCTACGTCCAGGCGATCACAAAGCCGGACCAGGGAGTTTACGGCGCGGTTCTTGCCCTGGGCGAAGAAAACCCGCTCGGTATAAGCCGCCACATTCTCTCCTGGATTTGGTCCGCCGGCGGCCGGGAGGGAGACAGCTTTGACTTTGGATCGAGACAGGTTGTCGAATCCCTTGTGTTTCTTAATCAGCTTAAACCGTATCTGTATCCCGGTTTTTTCGGCCTTGACGAAGAAGACCGGCTGAAAATTTTCGCCGAAGAAAAAGCCGGAATGATGATAGGATCCGTTTCCGACGTGAGGAATTTGCGGGACCAAATGAAACAAAATTTTAACATAACCACGATACCCAGCCCCGCGCTGTATGTGGGCAAACCTGTTTTTGCCCTTTCAAGCTGGTATGTCGGAATCAGCGCCGAAAGTACAAACCGGGAAGAAGCGGCGGAATTTATCGGATTCCTTCTGGAACGCACTTCGGAACTCGCCGCCGGGGCCTTTGCCGTGCCGGGCAGCGGTGCCAGAAACGCCGATCTTGTAAATACCGATCCCTACTATTCCAAAGCCTACGATATGTACGACGCCGGCGAAATGGTACGGGAACTATACGGAACGGGCCGGACGGAAAAACTAAACGCCGTTATTTACGAGGAACTGAAACGTATGTTTGACGGTCAAAGCCCGGAAGACACGGCGGCGGCGATACAGAGCCGCTGGGAAAACATTCTCTGACGTTTTGAAAAATCGGGGGATTCCGGTTACAATTGTTTATCAGAAGCTGTTTCAAAACTTCAGTTTTTGGAACCGGCTCATCGGGCGGGAATTAAAACTCCCTGTCCGCAAATCTGAATCTATGGTGTAGCAATGCGTATTATCATCGTCGGAGCCGGGCTTGTTGGCCTTCAACTGGCGCGGCGCCTGATTGAAGAAAAACACGACGTTTCCATTATCGAAGCAAACGAAGAACGGGCCCGGCATGTGTCGAACCGGCTCGACTGCATGGTTCTTCACGACGAAGGCAACAGCGCTTCCGCGCTGGAAGAGGCGGGCATAGCCAGGGCAGACGCCCTGGTCTGCGTTACCGATTCGGACGAAGTTAACATGATCATCTGCGGCCTGGCGGCAGAGTATAACGGCCTGCTCAAGATTGCCAGGGTCAGAAACGACGAATACGTGCGCAGGAATTTCCAAAACATCGGCGAAAAACACAGCGCGATGGGCATAGACTTTTTTATCCACCCCGACGTGGAAGCCGCCCGTTCCACCCTCGACGCGATTGGGCACGGGGCCGTCGGCGATATCCTTTCCTTTGCCGGAACGGACTACGAACTGGGTTCCGTCGACATCGGCCCGGGCTCTCCGTTTAACGGCCTTGTTCTCGCGGAATTCCGGACGGCGCTTGAAGGGGAAAGCCTGGTAGCCCTTCTGGAACGCGGGGGAGAATGTATACTCCCCGACGGAACGACAAAACTTGCCGCCGGCGACCGAATCTATCTTCTCGCGAAAGAAGAGGTGCTTGACAAGGGGTTCCGTCTGGCGGGCGGAACCGGAAAGCAGATCAGAAAAATCGGCATTGTAGGCGGGGGAAGGCTCGGATCGCTTATCGCGGCGGGGCTTCTTCGCGCTGAAACCGGCGAATCCAGGCAAAAGAAAACCGGCAGGGATATTATCTCTTTCCTTAAAACCTTTGTGCCCAGGAGTTTCAGAAACCTGATTATCATTGAGCAGGATTACGGAATCTGCAAAGACCTTGCCGCCCGTTTTCCCGAAGCGTTGATCCTTAACGAGGATATTTCCGACGAAAGCTTTGTCGCCGAAGAAAAGCTCGACGGTCTCGATCTTATTGTGACCGCCACGGACCATCAGGAACTCAATATCATTACCGCCGTATATCTTAAATCGCGGGGAGTACAAAAGGCAATCGCCATGGTTACCGGATCGGGTTACGCGGCAATCGCCAGGCGGCTTGGTGTCGACGTGGTTATCCCGATGAAATCCGTCGTGGTGGACTCGATACTTTCAAAGCTTATCGGCGGAGGCGTCAAGGGGCTCCATCGTATCGGCGACGGCAGCGTAAATATCCTTGAAATCGTCATATCGCCGCAGTCCCAGGCCGCGGGAAAAGCCCTTAAGGATTTTCGTCTTCCCGAAGGAGCTCTGGTGATGCTGGTCGATCCGACAAGCCGGGCCCCGGGTACTTCCGCGGAACAATCCGGGGAATCCGGCGGCGCGGGCTATTCGCCCGGGGACGATTTTATTCCCCGCGGGGATTATGTGTGTACCCCGGGCCACCGCGTCCTGCTTATCGCCCGGCCCGGCGCGGAAGCGGAGATTACGAAAATTTTCGGAGAAAAACAGTGAAGCTGCCACGGATCGCCAAACGCGGTAAACGCGCGGCGCCTGAGCCTTCGGCAAAAAAGATTAGCTGGGACACTCCGAAAAAGAGCACCCTCGGCAGGAAGGCCGTTATGGCGCGGATACTGTTCCTGCTTGTCCTGATCTACGCCCTCGCGATGATCTTTCCGCTGGGAATCGCCGCGTTCCTTTCGGAAAAGGACATGACGGCGGGCTTTGCCCTTACGATGATCTTTTCCGCCGTCGTATCGCTTCCCGTATTGGCGGCGACGCGGAAGCTGCCTCTGCGCTTTACCGCTTCCGACGGCTTTATGCTGGTGTTCCTTGCCTGGGCGGCGGCCTGTCTTCTCGGCGCCATGCCCTATTATATCGCGGGCCGTATTCCCCGTTTTACCGACGCCGTCTTTGAAAGCGTTTCCGGCTTTACCACTACAGGGACGACCATCATAAAAGACGTGGAAGCCATGCCGCGTTCCCTGCTTTTCTGGCGCGCCGAAACCCACTGGCTTGGCGGCATGGGCATGGTGGTTCTTACCGTAGCCCTGTTTCCCTTTCTCGGCGTGGGCGGCTTCCAGATACTCAAGGCGGAAACTACGGGGCCGGACAAGGATCGCATTACCCCGAAAATAACGGAAACGGCAAAACTTCTCTGGCTTATCTACATTGCCCTTACCGCGCTGGAAACCGTTCTGCTGGTTTTCGCGGGCATGGGATGGTTTGACGCCGTGGTTCACGCTTTTTCAACCGTAGCGACGGGGGGCTTCAGTTCCCGCAACAACGGCCTTGCCTACTGGCATTCGCCGGCCGTCGACTGGATAGCCGCGGTGTTTATGCTTGCGGCGGGCTTTAACTTTACCCTGCTGTTCCGCCTGATGCAGCGCAAATGGAAGGAAGTATGGAACAACAGCGAGGCCAGGGCCTACCTTCTTGTCATAGCCGTATCCGCGGCGATCTGCGCCGTTTCCCTTGTGCGTTCGGAACCGGCCCCGCTTTCCGGCGCTCCGGACGCGCCGCCGGAAAGCGGGGCCGGGATACGCACGGCGTTCTTTTACACCGCCAGCGTTCTTACCACGACGGGCTTTTCCACAACGGGCCAGGGTTTATTGACGCCGCTGGCGCTGGGAACGCTTTTTATTCTGATGTTCATAGGCGGATGTTCAGGATCGACGGCGGGCGGCATCAAGGTGATCCGCCATGTGGTACTTTTCAAACAGGCGGGAAACGAGCTTAAAAAGATACTCTACCCCAGGGGAGTTTTTTCGATTCGTCTTAACAACAAGGTCGGAAGAAAAGACGTCGTTTACGGCGTCGCCGGCTTTGTCTTTCTTTATTTCGTCCTTCTTGCCGTATCCGCCCTTGTCGTGGCGAGTTCCGGCCTTAACCACTCCGACTCGTTTGGTATAGCCGTCATCAGCCTTGGAAACATCGGTCTTGATCCCGGACTTGTGGAACAAACCGCCGTTGTCGCCGCCCTTCCTTCCTATGTAAAATGGGTTCTGTCGTTTATTATGATCGCCGGCCGCCTTGAGTTGTGGACCGCGGTCGTGTTTTTGTCCAGAGATTACTGGAGATAAAGCAAAAAACCCCTAAAGCATTTTCCGTAGAATCCGAAATTTAAAATGAACTGGACTTATAAATCGCGCGCCCGTCGGGCCTCCGCGGTCGAGAGTCCTGGTATCCTCACCCTTCCGGGGACGGGTGGGTCGAGGGTTCCGTGGCACATGGAAAGTTCGAAAGAACGATCCATTAAAAAACAGCTACATTATGGAGTTTTGTAGAGCAAAATTCCGATCCATGGCAGCGAACGTCAGTACGATGCCATGGCGCATACAGCCGGGTCTTGACCGGGCAGTATGCGACGGCAGGGAAGCCGCGGCGTAAACCGTCACAGGGACGGTCCGCCGAAAATGCCAAAGGAGTGTTTTATGATTATCAACCACAACCTAAGTTCAATGTTTGCCGACAGGTCCCTCAAGGTCACCCAGGTATTCCTGGACAAGAGCATGGAGAAACTGTCAAGCGGCCTGCGTATCAACCGCGCGGGTGATGATGCTTCCGGACTCGCTGTTTCCGAAAAGCTGCGCAGCCAGATCCGCGGCCTGAACCAGGCGTCTACCAACGCCCAAAACGGAATTTCGTTTATTCAGGTTACGGAAGGGTATCTTCAGGAAACCCAGGACATCATGCAGCGCATACGCGAGCTGTCCGTACAGGCGTCGAACGGTATTTATACCGCTGAAGACAGAATGTACATCCAGGTCGAAGTTTCGGCGTTAATCGACGAAGTAGACCGGATCGCGTCTCACGCCCAGTTCAACGGAATGAATATGTTAACCGGACGTTTCGGCCGGCTTATCGGTGAGAACATTGTAACTGCGTCCATGTGGCTTCATATCGGGGCCAATATGGATCAAAGGGAACAGGTATTTATCGGCACCATGACCGCGAAGGGCCTGGGGGTCCGGAACGTCGGTGACGATTCGATTCTTTCGCTGTCCAGCCCGGACAGCGCCAACCGTGCCATTGGAACCCTTGACGAAGCGCTGAAAAAGATCAACAAACAAAGAGCTGATCTCGGCGCCTACCAGAATCGTCTGGAGCACGCCATCCGCGGCCTTGACATCGGAGCCGAAAACATGCAGGCCTCTGAGTCCCGTATCCGCGATACCAACATGGCCAATGAGACTGTTACTTACACCAAGAACC
This sequence comes from Treponema sp., assembly GCA_031255645.1. Classification (GTDB taxonomy): domain Bacteria; phylum Spirochaetota; class Spirochaetia; order Treponematales; family Breznakiellaceae; genus JAIROH01. The sequence continues at coordinate 9,124 of JAIRSC010000077.1, forward strand.
AGATCCTCACCCAGGCCGGTACCGCGATGCTCGCTCAGGCCAATCAGCGGGCTCAAACGGTGCTCCAGCTCCTGCAGTAAGCCGAAACGGGATACGCTGGGAAACCTCGGGTTTTTTGGCGCGTCCCCCAAGGTCTTACGGCAGCGGCAGGTCAATTCAAAAGATTAATCTGCCAAACGTACTCGGGAAGGCGCCTGACCATCTTGTACGGTGGTCAGGCCTCTTTTTTTGAGGTTTGTGTTATACTCTGTGGGTATGAACCGAAAGAGAAACGGTATGAAACGTGGAACTACAACGGCTTTCTGTATAATCATCGCGCTTTTTGCGGCGTGCGCGGCAGTCTGTCTTCTCAACTTTAAAATCCTGACCAGGCCGCTCTTTCAGGCCGGCGTCTACAAAACCTATTTTGACGGCCCCTCGGCGGCGGTATACGAAAAGGACGGCAATATCTACGTTGTAGACAGCGGTTCCTTCCGGCTTGTCCGCATGTCGCCCGAAGGCCAGGCGCATTACATCATCACTATTGATAAGCTCAGGGAATACACCCGCATAATGGACCTTGCGATAGACGAAGAAGGAAACCTGTATATTTACGCGATGGAAACCGAATACGACGCGTACCTTACAAAGCGCGACCTTGTCCGCAAATACGATTCTTCCGGCCGCTACAGGGGAGACATACTGGTCATAGATTACGAAGCGGGCGATCTGACTTCCGACGAGAATCCCCGAACCTCGCCCCAAATAGGCTCGATGCGCTGTGAAAACGGAATACTTTCCTTTTCGCGGGTTCTGAAAGATCAGGTTGAACTTTACCGTTACGATACCCACACGGGCGAAATCGAACGGGCCGTCTTTGCCGGCGGAACGGGGGGCGGCGCTTTTCCGCATAATTTTTCCGTGGCCCGGCTTGGCGTCAGGGATTTCGGGAATTTTATTTACAGTACCCGAAAGGGGGAAATCTACGAAGTAAAAAACAGTTCCGCTCCGGCGCTGCGCGCCTCGTTCAGTTATAACGAAGAAAGCGGGGGGATTATTCCCTGGTATCTGGATTACGGCGATGAAGACAACATTGTTTTTTTCGACATGATTTCCGGGCGTATTTATGAAATAGACGGGAACGGCGCCCCGCGGCAGGCGCTGTCCGGCGACTTTTTCAGCAGGCTTCCCGGCCCGCCGGTTCTTGCCCAATTCGGGTTTTTCAGGAACCGTTTTTCGGGCGTTTTCGGCGACGCCGTCTGGTACTACGACGGCGCGGGCTTCAGGACCTACGAAGCGGGGATAAAACTTCCCGTTAACGAGCGGATTCTTGTTACGGTTGTTCAGGTTTCGCTTGCTGCCGGAATACTCGCCTTCTTTGCCGGTATTTATATTTTATTTGTTAAAATACTAAACCGTTATGTGTCACTATTCATCAAGCAGACAGGCATAATTATTCCGATAACCATCGCCGCGCTGCTGTTCCTGTACAACCTTACAAGCCGTTTTATGACGGAACAGCTCGACAACGAGATTCTCAACCAGCTCAAAGCCACGGCGGTAACGGCGTCCATGCTTTTGGACGGTGACGAAATTGACGGCCTCAAGAGCAGCGCGGATTTTGACAGCGAGACCTACAGGGAAATTTTGTCCCGCATCAAGCTTGTAACCGGCGGCAACCGCAGTGAATGGAACAAGGCAAATTACGCGGCGATTTACAAGGTTGTGAACGATTTCCAGTATTTTCTGCTCCAGTCCAATGACGAGGTTAATCTGTTCCGCCCGGTGGGCCGCATAGCCCCGGAGACGCCCGAATACAATCTGATCACACAGGGAGAAATATTCGCCGCCACCAATACAAACATATACGGAAACTGGGCCTATGCCAATGTTCCCATCTACAACAGCGGCGGAAAAATCATAGGCATTTTCGAAATAGGCAGGGACCTTACTTCTTACTCGCTTTTCAATATGATACAGCGCCGTACTATTATTGTTTCCGTTGTGATTATATGCGTCGTTATTATGCTCGTGCTTGCCCTGATCGTTTCGATTATTGTACGGCAGCTTGCGGGCGTCGCCAAAGTTTTGGGAAATATCGCGAAAGGCGATTATTCGGTCCGCGTACATTACAAGGCAAAAGACGAACTGGGAAAAGTTTCCGGCGGCCTTAACAGCATGGTGGATGAACTTCAGCAGCAGTTTAAAAAGATCAACAGCCTTAACAAATCAAGCCTTCGTTTTGTTCCGATCCAGTTTCTGGAGCACCTGGGCGTTACGGACATTACCAAAATGAAGCTTGGCGACAACATTCACCGTAACCTTACCGTGTTGTTTTTTGACATCCGTTCGTTCTCCGTTAATTCGGAGATGATGACCGCCAGGGAAAATTTTCACTTTATCAACGATATTATGGGCGTCGCCGGTCCCATTATCAGGGCGCATAACGGCTTTATCGACAAGTACATCGGCGACGCGGCGATGGCGCTTTTTGTAAACGCCAGGGACGCGGTAAAGGCGGGAATCGCCCTTTACGGAAAAATCGTTCTTGACAGGGAGACCAGAATCAAAATCGGGCTTGACGGCATCAATATAGGCGTCGGCATTCATTCGGGTTCGGTAATGATGGGCATCGTGGGCGAAAACGAGCGTCTTTCCAGTACAGTCATTTCTCCCAATGTAAACCTCGCCTCCCGGGTCGAGTCCCTTACCAAGCAGACCAAGTCGGGAATGTTAATCACCCGGAATACCCTGAACGAAATTACCAATGTCGAAGACTTTAACTACCGTTTTATCGGCATGGTACGCGCCGCCGGGGTCAACGAAGTCGTGGGTCTTTTCGACGTGCTTGACGCTTTGCCGCTCAAGGTAAAAAAACGGCGTCTTGCCACAAGGCAGATTTTTGAGTCGGGGATAAGGAAATATCATACACGGGACTACAAAGAGGCGCTGGTCCGTTTTGAAAAAGTACTCGTCGCCGACCCCAGCGACGCCTGCGCCGCCAAATGTCTGGAAGAAACCCACAGGCGGCTTGCCGATCCGAATTTGCCCAGCGTCTTTGAGTTTGAAAAGAAATGAGCTTCCCCGCAAGCGCGCGGACGCGGTTTGCGGCGGGGTATCAAACCCCCACTGCGAATGAATAACAAATTATCGGCAGCCCCGCTGCGAATAAAAAAAGGGAAACCCTCGTGGCAAACGAAACCATACGGACACATTTTCTTAACCACGGCTTTCTTCCCGTCGGGACGGACGCTTACGATCTTTTTTCCCGTTACGAAGACGGCAACATACTTCAGGAAAAGAGCGCCGTTATCGCCTGCGCCTGGGCTTTAAGCAGCCGGGCGCTGTACGCGGTCCTTGAAGACTGGCTGTGCTGCGTCTTCTTTTTCGATATACGGACGCCCTATTTTGTTCTGTACCGGGGGCAGAGTTCCGTTCCGCTTCAGCGTATCATAGACAAGCTGTACATTCTGTCCATGGAATCGGGACTGAAAGAGTTCCGGGTAGAGTGCATCGAAAGAAGGCTTCTGAAAGATTATCTGCTTGTCGGCGGATACGAAAAAAAAGTTTCCTGTCTTGAGCGGGACAATGAATACGTTTACAAAACAGATGAGCTGCTTAACCTGACGGGACGGTTTAATTACAAAAAGCGGACTACCTGCAAAAAATTTTCAAAAATGACCGATCTTTCAATCGTCCCCGTGAATAAAAGCAATTTCGCCCTTTGCCGCGAGGTCGAAAAAACCTGGTGCGAAGAACACGACTGCGCGCACTGCCGTTCGTTTTACGGATGCGAAAAAGAAGCGCTGGAACTGATGGCGGAAATTTTTGACGAAAACCGTCATTTCGGCCTTGTCGCCGTCGCGAAAGACAGGCCGGCGGGTTACACTATCTGCCAAAAGATCAACGAATCGCTGGCTTTCCTCTATTTTGGAAAAGGTAACATGCAGCAGCTTTACGCCTATCTTATTTACAAAACATTCGAAAAATACGTTCAGGCCGAGTGCATGAACATCAGCGACGATCTTGGAATGAAAGGGCTTCGCACCTTCAAGAATGAACTGAGCAGGCACGAATTGTGGCCGCGCTACAGCTGCGTATATTCCAGGGAATTCGGAACCTGTCCCGCCGGAGATTCGCGATGACCGAAAACACAAAGGCTTTTTACGAATATTTCACCGGCGCGGGTTTTGGTCCGGTGGGGAAAGACAGTTTCCCGCTGTTTCAAAATTTCAGGCAGGACAGCGGCCTTATCGATCTTAGCCCGACCCTGATAAACACCTGGGGTTCTTCCTGGAACAGTCTTTATAAACAGATTGCGGGCCAGCTCTGCGTCGTGTGGTTCTGCGACGGGAACCCCTATCACCAGGGGCTGCCGTTTTATTTCACCGTGGTCAAGGCGGAAAGCGCCGGCGCGGCGGAACTTAAAGAAGCGATAGACACGCTTTACGAACTTGTGCGAAACGCCGGCGTTTCTTCCCTGGTAATCGAGTCCATAGATACGGCCTGGCTTGACTTGTTCAGGTCGGCGCCCGGCTACGACATCCAGTACGGCTATACCGACGATCACAGCGAATACGCCTACAAAACCGCGGATTTTCTTGAGCTTGCGGGAACGGTAAACAAAAACAAGCGGGAACGAATCGGCAAGGTTCTAAAAACGCCCGGCCTTTCCGTTCGGGACCTTACACGGGAAAACGCCGGAGAAGTTCTTGAGCTGGAACGCCGCTGGTGCGAGGGAAAGGATTGTTCCGTCTGTGGTTCCTACGCGGGCTGCGAAAAAAAAGCCCTGGAAACGGCGGCGCTTCTGTACGACGAATCGGTGTACAAAGGCCTGCTTCTTTACAGCGGCGGCGAAGCCATCGGTTATGGAATCGGCGAAAAAAAAGATCGAAAGACGGCGTTTGCCTACTTCGCCAAGGGTCTGCGGCAGGATTATTTTTTATATGTCCTATACATGATGACAAAAATGTATTTTACTGATATTGAATATATTAACCTTGGTGAGGACATGGGTAATCCGGGCATACGGATGTTTAAGTCCCATGTCGGCCGTTTTGAGTACTGGCGAAAATATCACTGCAGTTACTCAAAACCGTTTTCAGCGCCGGTGGGATTTGAAAACGGTCCGGCTTTATCCTAAACAGACTCAAGGAAAGAAAAATTGATGAAAAAGAAATTGCCTGTAATTTTGCTTGTCCTGTTCGTCGTCTCGTCGGTATATATTTTCATCAACAGGGAAAGACTGCGGATGAAGCCCTGGGCCGCCGGCGCCGATTTGAATACCGCCAACTTTGTTTCCGGGAACGGGGAACGCATTGTGGTTATCGACGATTCGGAAATGACCGTCCTGGTGCTTGCCGCGAACAGGGAATTTATCTACAGGCTGAACGCCGCTTCCGGCCCGGAAAAAGCCTTTGTCAAGGCGCAGATCGCCCTTTTGGACGAAGAAAACAACCTGTATCTTTACGACAAGCGTTTTGAGGGAATCCAGGAAGAAAATGTTGAGCGGATTATCAAATACTCTCCCCGCGGGAAATATCTGGGAGAGCTGTATTCCTACCGCTATACAAACAACGATTTTATTCTGAGCAAGGGAAAAATCAGCGGGATGGCCTATGCTTCGGGTTTTATCTACATTTTGCGGATTGAAGACGACGGCATATATCTGGAAAAAACGGGCGTTACGCCGGGCGGCGCGGCTGAACAGATTGTTTTTGTTCCCTATCCACATTCGTTCCGGGACCTGGGCTACAGCCACATCAACCCCGCCGCGGGCCGTTTTGTGGTAACGACCAAAACGGGAATTATCAGGCAGTACGGCTTTGACGGCGTTCTTGCCGCGGAGTACGGCGCCGAAGAAGGAACCCTGCCCTGGATGACGGTAAATCTTGACGACAGTCTTGTCTACTCCGACATTCACAACAACCGTCTGGTGAAGATTTCCGAATCCGGTGAAAAAACCCCGCTCTATGAAAAAAGCGAAGGGGACGCGTACTACTATCTGGATTACAGTTCTTTCGGCGATTTCTACGCGGCCTACAGCGACGATGTTTTCATGCTGCCGGCGTCCTCGGACGAGGGCGAAACCTTCATGTCCTACCTGTATTCGCGGACAGAGCGTATCTTTGCCGTCGTCACGGGCATTCTGTGCGTACTGGACGGCCTTTTGGTCCTTGTTCTTTTTATTTTTTCCGTCTCCCTGATCAGGAGCGGAATGAACGATGTCCTTAAGCGCATACTTCTTATCGGCTTTAGCATTGCTTTCGGCGCGGGAATTTCTTCGCTTCTTATCATCAACGAGATGACGGCCCGGTATAACGAAACCACCTACAGCGATCTTGAAAACGTGTCCCGTCTTACGGCCACGATGGTCGATACGGATTTGATCGCGTCTATCGATTCTCCCGCCCGGTACGATGATGAAGATTATATGGCGTTAAGCGAAAAACTTCGAAGCCAGCTTGCCCAGCTTTCCTTTAAGGGAAAACGGGTATACCAGTTTATCTGGAAGGTGTACGAAGATATGGTCTGTGTCATGTACGATATGGAAAGTTCCGTGGGGCTTCTTTACCCCTACTACATGTATGAGGGCAGCGATCAGCAAAAGGTGGCGGAAACGGGCGAGTATATCCGATCCAGCGACATAACGTCTTCCGGCCACTGGATTTTTGCCTGCGGCCCTTTGTATGACAGTTCCGGCAATATCGCCGCCTTTATCGAAACCGGCTATGACATGGCAATGGTCAGGGAACAGATTCAGGGCATGGTCATTCAAACCGTTCTTATCGTGATTACCGCCACCGTCGCTTTTCTTCTTCTTATTATTGAATTTGTCCTGGTGCTTTCGGCGCATAAAAAGACCAAGCGGGAATACAACAGAACGAGCTTTCTTTTCCGGCCGGAGATGCTTAAAGCAAGCATTATCTTTCTGGCCAACGCCTACAAAAAGGTCAAAAGCGGCGCCGGACTTTCCGAAGCGCAGACCTTTCGCCCGGAACTGCTCAGGGCGATTATCTTTTTCCTGTTTTTTACCGGAAACCTCGCTACCGCCCTGCTTCCCATGTACGCGTCGAATCTGTATCAGCCTTTGGGAAAGATCCCCCAGGAAATTGTGGTAACCCTGCCTTTCATTGCCGACATGGCCTTTGCCGCCATCGCGCTGCTGGTTATCCCGGTTATACTTCCCAAAGTCGGGCTAAAAAAAATCGGCTTTGTTTCGGCGATTCTGCTCGTAGCGGGAAATGCCATCTGCTTTATCGCAAGTAACACCGCCTTTCTCGCGGCCGCTTACGCGCTTACGGGATTTTCGGGCGGCGCGCTTATTCTGGTTATCAACACCATTATCGGAGCACAGAAAAAAGTTGAAAACGTGAACCGGGGTTTTGCCCATTTTTCGGCGTCCTATCTTGCGGGGGTCAATGTCGGGGTTGTCTTCGGATCCATACTGGCCCAGTTTTTTACCTACAGGACCGTATACCTTTTTTCGTCGGTTTCCGCCCTGCTGCTTTTCCTGGTGGTATTCTATTTTATCCGGGCAAAGCATCTGGACAGTCTTTTCAGGTCGGTAAGTTTTTTCAAAGACAGGCGAAAATGGACGCTTGTGAAATTTCTTGTCCAGCCGATTGTCATCGCGACCCTCCTTCTTCTTCTGCTGCCTTTTATGATTTCCCAGAATTTTGTCCAGTACTTTATGCCCCTGTTCGGCATTCAAAACGGGCTTCGGGAATCCAACATAGGCCAGCTTATTATACTGAACGGGCTCTTCGCGATACTTTTCGGAACGGCCCTTTGTGAATACGCGTCGAAAAAACTTTCTCCAAAAATAATCGTTATCGGCTCTCTGCTTCTCAACCTTCTTGCCATTTATCTTTTCACCTGGTTTATGACTATTCCCGTACTGATATTTTCGATAGTACTGCTTGCGATCGCCAACATATTCGCCCTTACCAATATCCAAACCTACTACGCCACGCTGTACCGGAACAGCAGAACGTCTTCGGTAAAAGCCCTAAGCGCCTATTCGGCGGTGGAAAATCTTTCCATGGCCATTGGGCCGGTGGTCTTTAGCTATATACTCGCGGGAACAGACCTTGTGATGGGGCTGCGTATCTTCGCGGCGGCGCTGTTGGGCTGCCTTCTTTTGTTCCTGCTTGTTTCGCTGTTCTTTGAAACAGAGAAGGAGAAGAAGTGACCAGAGGCATTATAATCGCGGGCAATGAGTCCCCGCTTCTTTCCGCCCTTGGCGCCGAGGCGGTAAAACGGGTAACAGGCTGCGCGGCGGCCCTAATCCCCCACGGCACGGGAGGGGAGCGGCTGGAAGATGGAAGACAGGCGGAAGACGGCAAACAGACGAAAAACGGCGAGAATTCGCTTACATTCCTTGACTGGAACCCCGCGAGCCCTGTTTCCACCCGGACGCTGGTTCTTGCCGCCCGGAACCGCCTGGAACATATAGACGAGGCGCTGCTTGTCTGCGTTCCGCCGTCCTGCCGCCGTCCCCCCGAAGAACTTGCCCCGGCGGAAATCGACAGGCTTGTCGACTATAATATCAAAAGCTGGTTTTTTCTTGTCCGGGAGCTGGCCGCCGTTTTCAAAAAACGCGCCGCGGCAAAAAACGCGGAACGGCCGGACGGAACCGCCGGAACTTTGGTGTTGATATTAAAAGACATAAACGCGGGGATACGTGACGATCTTCCCGATTTGGCCGGGCCGCCCATAGCCGCGGCGTTCAGGTCCTTTGCCCAGGGCCTGTTGATTTCGGCGGCAAAGGCTCCCTATACGGTAACGGCTTTTTCCTCACAGGAAGCCGGCGAAGAAGCCGCCTTCGCCGCGTATGTTTTTAAAACGCTCGAAGACGAAAAACGGAACGGTGGAAAATGGCATAAATACGGCAAAACGGGCTTTTTCGGCAGATGACGCGCGCTTGTCCCCGTGTCCGCCGTCCGGGAAGACCCGCGCTTTCAACGGCGCGGCGTATGGATAAATCCTCGAATGTTTGTTACTATATATAGGTAATGCGTGGGTTTATACTTCGCTATTTCCCGGTTCCGTTTAACAGAACGGTTCTGCTTCGCGGAGCGATTCTGCTTGGCGGGGCGCTTCTCTGGGTATTCGCCGTTTCCGGCCTTGACGCCCAGGAACGGCCTTTTGGCGATTCCGCGATAGCGGAACGTTACATAATCTGGGCCGAGGCAAAACTCGCCGCCGGCAGGCCCGCCGAGGCCCTGGCCGGTCTTGAACGGGGCGCGGACTACGCCCCGGTTTCGGCGGATCTTCTGTACCTTCTGGCCTATGTCCGAAAAATCCAGGGCGCCCCGGCGGGCCTTGTTCTCGAGGCCAGCGGCGCCGCTCTGAAAAACGGCCGCTGGAGCCGTTATTCCGCCGCGGCCTGCCGCCTTCTTGAGGCGGAAGTCCTCGTACAACTGCGCGATTACGGCAGGGCGCTGACGCTGCTTGAGCAGGCGGACGAAGTCCGGTCACCGGTTCCCGCTTCTTCCGCCGAACCGGGGGGCCGGGGCGTCCAGGAGACCTATCCCGGCGCGCCGGGGGAATTCCGCCTGCCGGGGACGGAACGCGGAATTTCGCTGCCCGCGGAATCCGCCCTGCTGCGGCTCCGTTCGCTGCGGGGGCTGTGGCTGGAAGACGGGTTTATCCGGCTTATGAAAGAGTCACTGGAAAATTTCCCCCGCGATTCCCGCTTTGTCCGCCTGCTCTTTGCCTATATGGAAGAGCGCGGCCCGTCTCCCGCGCTCGCCTCGCTGGGCGCGCTGGCGCTCAGGCGGCTTCCGCTTCTTGTCGGGGACGATCCCGATCTTGCCTATATCGCGTCCCCGTTTATCGCGGACAGGGAAGAGGCGGCCCGTTATGTGGCGTCGTACCGGGCCCTGGGGAACCCCAATCCGGCGAACATTCCCCAGGCGCTTTTTTGGGGCCTTGTCGACGACGAACAGGCCGCCGGCGAGCTTTTTGCCGTGAGGCCTGAACGGGATACGGCCGGGGATTCCGCGCCGGACGAGCCCGCGCTGGACAGGGCGCTTGTTCTCGCGGTATGGAAAAATATCAGGAGCGAAGAGGGACGGAACAGTCTGCGGCGAAACCTTTTGCGTTATTCGGGTGTTATCAAAGAGGATTCCGACAACGACGGGTTTTTTGAAATATCCGCGTCGTACCGGAACGGGCTGCTTTCCGCCTATTCCTGGGACGCCGATCAGGACGGGCTGCCCGAATGGGAGATACGCTTCGGCGCGGGCGTACCCGCCGAGGCGGGAATTTCCATGTCCGCTTCGGCTTCCGCGCCTTTGGGTTTCAGGGAAACGGCCCTTGTCAGGTGGGAACGGTATCCGGCCGTGCTCCATACCGATTACGACGGACTGCGCTATATCCCCCGGCCGGCGGACTTTTTCTTTACCCCTGTCCGTTTCGCGGAGCTGGTTCCGGAAGGCCCGCTGTACCCGGAACGGAACGCGGCCGCCGTTCTGAACCAGAGGAGCCTTCTTTCTTCTTCGGTAATGACCGAACGGGAAAGCGCCGAATTTTCCGGCGGCGTCGAGCGGACGCTGCTTCGGGATTCGCTGCCGCTGCGTTCAACGGTGTACCGCGACGGGAAAATCGCCGCCGAAACGGAATTTTCTCCCGCGGGGTATCCTGTAGTCAGACGGCTTGATTTAGACCTTGACGGAAGAATGGAAACGGTACGGCAGTACAGCCGGTCTTCTTACGGGCTTGTAGTGTCCACGGAAAGCGACTGGGACGGCGACGGAGTGTACGAGTACGCCGAAGTCCTCCAGGAGGACGGTACGCTAAAGCGGTACTGGGATCTGGACAGGGACGGAACGCGGGAAACCGAACACTGAAGATTTTGTCCGGTTAAAATTTGTCCCGGACAGGGAACCGGACCCGGGCATGGATGATATGGGGATGAACAATACATGAAGCGAAAATCATTTTTTAAAAAAAGCGCGCGCGGCTGTCTCTTTTTCGGCCTGGCCCTGATATTTTCCTGCGCCACCGCCGAAGAGCGCCTTGCCCCGCCGAAATCGACAAGCGAATACCGGCTTGGGGACATTGAAAAAAATATCGCCGAAGCGCCGGAAAAGGCCCTGCACCTTGCCGGGGTGTACCGGGCCATTTACGGGAGCGGTTTTGACGAAGAAACGGAAAACCACGTAAAAAGACTTGAGGCAGCCGCGGTAGAAAAGCTGCGGGAAAACCAGGCGCTGGCGATACGGGAAAAACGCTGGGACGACGCGGCTTCCATGGCCCGTTCCCTTGCGGCCCTGGGGATAACCGTTGAAAACACCGGCATGGAGCCGGACATCATTCTCGCGGGGGCAAAAGACGCCCTTAACGAAGGCAGTAACCTTCAGGCCTTTCTTGCCGTCGTCAGGGCCAACGAACTTGAGCCGCTGACCGTCTCCGACATTCTTCCGTTTCTTGAGCGGGCGGTGCGGCAAAAACAGCGCCGTACCGCGGCCTTCCTGCTTGAGGCCGCCGAGGCCGCCCTCAGGGCCGGACGTTTCGGCGGCGCGGAAAATCAGGCGGCCGCGCTGCCGGAGGAATTCCGGGAATACGCGACGGGCCGGGACACGGTAACGGACATGGTAAAAGGCGTGGCGACCGTTTTTGTCGACCGGGGTTACCGTACCGAACGGGGCAGGGCTTTTCCCGACAGGGTTCTCGGTTCGGCGTTTTTTGTGGATTCTTCCGGGCTTCTTGTTACCAATTACCATGTTATCGCCAGCGAAGTCGATCCCAAATACGAAGGCTATTCCCGGATGTACCTGCGCATGGGCGACGCTTCCAGCGTCCGTATTCCCGCCAAGGTGCTGGGCTGGGACAAGGCGATGGATCTGGCCATTATCAAGGCGGATATTACCCCGGAATATGTTTTTCCGGTCGTGGACCGGGTAACGCCGAAAGCCGGAGACACCGTATACGCAATCGGTTCCCCCGGCGGGCTTGAAAAAACCGTAACCCAGGGCATTGTGTCGGCCCGGGGCCGCCGCTTTCTTCAGATCGGCGACGTAATACAGATCGACGCGGCGGTAAACCCCGGTAATTCGGGCGGCCCCGTGGTTGACATAGACGGCCGGCTTGTGGGCATTGTGTTCGCCGGGGCCGATCGCTACCAGGGCCTTAATTTTGCCGTTCCCGTTGAACGGCTCGCGGCGGCCCTTCCGGCAATGCTCAAGGGCGGCAAGGCAGAGCGCCCCTGGCTGGGTCTTGTCCTCAGCGAAACAGGCGGGGAATCCCCCAGGGCGGAGATTCTCTATGTAGCGCCGTTTACTCCCGCCTGGGAACAAAAGGTCGGGGAAGCTTCGCTGATTGAAAAAATCAACGGCGAGGAAATAACGGCGGCCCAGGGTTCCCTTATTCCCGCGTTACAGGACGTTCTGTTTCCCGTTCGTCCGGGAGAGCTTGTCGCGCTGGAAACTTCCGACGAATTCGGGGCGCGGCAGACACGTATCGTTATGACGGCCGTCCGCCCCGAGGTTCCCCTGGCCGAGGCCGCCGAAAAAGACAGCAGGGAACGAATGGCCGCGCCCCTCTTCGGCCTTGTTCTTTCCCCGGCCGGCACTACCGGTTTTAGTACCTCGTATCGTGTCAAAAAAGTTGTCCGGGGTTCTGTCGCCGACGAAGCCGGCCTTTCGGAACAGGATCCGGTTTCCATCAGGGGTTTCCGCGTGGAAAAAAACGCCGGCATTGCCCTTCTGGATATTTCGGTAAAAGAAAAGCGCATGGCGTATATGGAGACCACGATGAGGCTTCCGGCCATGCTGGACTCTCCCGACACGTTGTAGGGAACGTCCAAAAACCGGAGTTTTTGACGTTCCCTACGGGCCGCCGCGCCCGGCGCGTCCCTAAGCGAAAGGCCCCGCCATCGCCGCCATGCGGGTATAGCGTTCCGGTCCTTCGCGGCGGAACGAGCCGAGCCGTTCGTCGTCGCGGCTGCAGTTTTCGCAGACGGCGATGTGCCGCACGCCGGCCTCTGCGAGAAGCCGGGCGTTGGCGGCCTGAAGGCGTATATACGGCCCATCGCTTCCCCGAAGGACGACGGGCCCCAGCGGGCCGGCGCTTCCCCCGAATTCTTTTTCAAAAGCGTCCGCCCGCCCTTCATCAACCCGGTAACAGCAGTCCTGTATGCAGGGGCCAAGAACGGCGGCGACCGCTTCCGGCCTTGTCCCGGCCCGGATCATAACGGAAAGGGCGTTTAGCGCGATGCCGGTTCCCCTCCAGCCCGAATGAACCGCCGCGAAGAACAGGTTTTCCGTATCGAGCAAAAACACCGGAAGACAGTCGGCCACGGTAAGCGCGAGAAACACGCCGCGGCAAAAGCTTACAATGCCGTCTCCCTGCCGCGCGAAAGCGGCGGGAGATTCCCGCGGCGCGGGCCGGGTTCCGCCGGGCTTTTCCGGGGAAAAAGCCGGCGGGGGATCGCCGACTGTATACACGTTACGGGAATGGACCTGAAACAGGCTGTATACCCGTTCCGGGTCGACGCCCTGGGAACGAAAGAAGGCTTCCCGTTCGGGCCGGGAGCCGGAAGAAGGCGTAAAGCCCATGTCCCCGGCCCGCCGGGCGGACAGCGCGCAGGACAGCCCGGCCGCGGGACTGCCGTCAAAAACAAACGGAAAACGGGCCGCGGCCGTTTCGTTGAATTCCAGGCGGAACGGATAAACGGAAACCTTACCTCGCATTTTCAATGCCGTTGATATCATCCATAAGCTTTATGGCTTTCTGAAACTGATCGACGCAGGACTGGACGCCGCCGAAAAAAACCGCCGGTTTGCCGAACGCGGCGATATTGGTAAGGGAATCGTATTTGTCGTCCGCGCTTTTTTTGAGGATACCGCCCAGTACCAGTATCATCCCCTTTATCGCCTCCCGCGTCTGTTCGATGATCTCGCCGGCGATTTTGGAAACTTCCTGGAGCACTATTTGTATCTTTCGCCGCTTGATGGGAAGAGAAACCATTTCCGATTTTGCCTGCAAATAACGCTTTCCGAAATCCCCGTCTTTTGAAAGCGCCCGGTCAAACTGCCGTATCAGGTCGTCAAGCTTGATGATCATGTTGTAATGTTCGGCAAACTCCATTCTGTTTTCACGTTTGATAAATTCACCGTCGATTAGTATCGGACGGAGAATTTTGTTAATCTCGTCCATAAAAACAACGGTATAAAACGTCTGGAGAAACGAAAGGCAAAAAGCCCCCCTGACCGGTACGCCCAGCGGGTTCGACTCACCGCCCGCGTTCTCGAGCACTTTAAGACTGCTGCCTTTGAAAAAATACCTGAACGAATTCTGCATATCCGACATTCGTTTGTTTTTGCTAAAGACCAAAAACCGGTTGTCGACAAGCCGCTTCCAGTGTTCCCGGTACACGGTAAACCAGTCTTCTCCGCCGCCTATGTTTTCCGGCGAAATGTTCATATTTCTTGATATGCAGCGTAAAAGCCGGGTAAGGGGAACCTGTTTGTTGAAATTCCGGATCACTTCAATCGAAGCCTCGGCCCTGGCCAGAAGCTTTCGCATTTCTATTTGAATGTCAAAGCCCGGTTCGTTCTCGTTTTCCGACAGCACAAAAATAAAGAGCGAACTCAGCAGGGTCAGGGGAGGGGGCTCCTTGAGGGAATTGAGGATATTGTTGAGCGACACAAGCTGATCCCGTATCGAGGCGGCCGGGCAAATACAGCCCTGATAGGCCGAATCGACGATAAAAGCGTTAATCATCCTGTCAAAAAGAAAAGACGAAAGCTGTTTCAGGCAGAAAAGAGAACGGGCGTTGTGGTACATAGCGTTTTTCTGCTCACTGCTGACGGCCGAGAAGGCTTCTTCCATCACCCCGTGGGCCTTGTGTTTGAGTTCGATTTCGGACATAACGGGAAATTGTTTGGCAAGTGCGGCGGGATCCGTCCCCTCCTCGATGAGCCGGTGAATATCCGGCATTTCGAGGGAGCCGAGAAATACCACAAGGCCGCCCTTGTCCCTGTTAAGGCTTGAATCAAGAGCCTGGTAAAAAAAACGGGAACCGTCCCTTAGATACACCAGCATTTCCTGAAAATTGGGAAGCAGAAGATCTTTCTGATAGTTGTAGAAACCGGGCGCCGCTTCTTCCACGGACTTTGACATGCGGGACATAAGGTAATCTTCAAAAATTTTAAGGGGAGCGCGGCTGTTAAAAAAGCTTAAGATACTGAACCAGAGCCGTTTGTACCAGGGAAGCTGGTTAAAGCGGATTTCCATGTTTTCCGCGGGTTCATCCGAAATTTCCTCGTAAAGAGGACCCTGCTGCAGAGTCGACTGGCTTTTTATTTTTTCAAGAAGCCTGGCCCGCTCGTCAAGGTCTAATTCGGATACAAGCCGGTTAAAAGGCCCGGTATCGTCCATAAAGAAAACTATACGTTGAGCTGAAAAAAAAGGCAATCGGAACAAAGCTCCTGTTTTATCCGCGTCGGATTATCCCTGGCATTCTGTCCAATATAGATTCAACAAGACCCTCTTCTGTAAGTAAAAGCCCACTCTGATAATTTTGGCCAAATCAAAAAATGTATATTGTCAAAATCCACGTCGCCTTTATACCGTGAAAGGCCCACCCAATAGCACAGCGCCCGTAACCATCGACTGGTGGACACCTTTGTTTGGTATAGAAGGCGGCGGCAATTCCCCTGCGAAGGGCATACGGCGTCCGTAAGAAAAAGCCAGACCAGGGTCTGCGTCAGAAATGGTGACGACCGTCCAGCCCGAGTAGGGGTTGCCACCGCCTTTGTATGCTATAAAGATGTCCACCCATCAAGACACGGGCGTTGTGCGTTAACCGTATGCCTGTCTCGATAATAAGCGACGTGGATTTTATTATTTTGACATTTTGATTTGGACAGAATACTAGAAGTTCTGACGCCGATCGTGCCATAATGAATTATGCAGTACCGCGTTGACAAAAAATCCGGCAACAGGCTTTCGGTTCTCGGCCTGGGGTGCATGCGCTTCCCCCGGAATTTTGCCGCCATCGACATGAAAAAGACGGAAAAGATCGTGATGACGGCCGTCGAAAACGGGGTCAACTATTTTGACACCGCCTGGATGTATCCGGGAAGCGAAGAAGCCCTTGGTACGGCGCTTGAAAAAAACGGCGTCAGGGACGACGTGTTTATCGCTTCCAAACTGCCGATTGCGCTGGTAAAAAAAACCGGGGACTTCGACCGCTTTTTCAACGAAGAACTTTCGCGGCTCAAAACGGATCGTATCGATTATTACCTTATGCACATGCTTACCGACGCGGCGTCCTGGAAAAGCCTTGTGGAACTTGGCATCGAAGACTGGATAGCCGCGAAAAAGAAAAGCGGCGCAATCCGGCAGATCGGTTTTTCGTTTCACGGAATCGGGGAAGAATTTCCCGCAATTCTCGGCCTTTACCCCTGGGAATTCTGCCAGATTCAGTACAACTACAGCGACGAAAATTTCCAGGCCGGGGTGCGGGGCCTGAAAAGAGCGGCGGAAACCATGCCGGTCGTCATCATGGAGCCGCTTCTTGGCGGAAAGCTCGCCGCCGGCCTTCCCCGCCAGGCGGCGGAAATTTTCAGGGAGGCCAATCTGTCCGCCGCTCCGTCAGACGGATCGGTCCCGCCTGGTTCCGCCGGATTTTCTCCGGCGGGATGGGGACTGCGCTGGGTCTGGAACCAGGCCGAGGCGGCGGTGGTTCTTTCGGGAATGAACGATCCTGCCCAGGTTCTGGAAAACGCCGCCCTTGCCCGCGTCACCCTTCCCGGTTCCCTCAGCGCCGCGGAACTGGAGGTATACCGGCGCGTCCGGGAAGCGTTTAACGCCTCTTGCAAAATACGCTGTACCGGCTGCGGTTATTGCATGCCCTGTCCCCGGAACGTAAACATTCCCGGCTGTTTCGCCGCCTACAATACGTCGTTTTCGATGGGCCGCGTTATCGGCTGGCAGCAGTACATGACCAGCGCGGCCTTTACTTCCGCCCGGACTTTCGGGCCGGCGAATTGCGTCGCCTGCGGAAACTGCGAACGGCGTTGTCCGCAGAATATCCCCATCATCGAAAGCCTTGTAACGCTGCGCAGGCGCATGGAGCCTCTTCCGTTTCGTATAGCCGTCGCGGGGGTAAGAAAATTTCTGGGCAGGTAAGACGGTTCCAAAGGCCAGGGTGGTAAGTGATGATTAGTCCCGGCTGTCTTGCCGTCTACAAAAACCGCCCCGCCCTGGTTGCCGAAACCGGCGAAAAGATTACCATCACCATTGCCGGAAAAACCGGGGCCGAAACCCTCAAGGTCAGGGAAAAGGATATTGAGGTTATCCATCCCGGCCCGCTGCAAAGCCTCGCCGGTATCGAAGATTCCGCCGGTCCCGAAGCTTCGGCCGCGCCGGACACCGCGCCGGATATTTCGGCGGAGGGAACAGCGGGCGAAACGCCGGAGGGAGCATCTGACATTCGGAACGCCTGGGAACTGCTTGAGGGGAGCGGGCCGGTTCCGCTGCGGGAACTTGCCGAGCTTGCCTTTGGGGAATACAGCCCGCGGACCGCCTGGGCGGCGCGGCGCGTTGTTTCCGAAGGCCTCTATTTTACCGGAACGGCCGGCGCCGTTTTTCCCCGGAGCCGTGCCGAGGTCGCGGCCGGCGAAGAAAAGCGGCGGGTCAGGGAGCGGGAAGTCAGGGAGCGGGATGCGTTTCTCGAACGGCTCCGAAACGGAAAGCCGGACTTCTCCGGCGCTCCCGAAACGGGCGACGGCCGTTTTTTACAGGATGTTGAGGCTCTGGCATACGGGAAAAGCGAAAAAAGCCGCACCCTGAAGGAATTTGCCCGGCCCGAAACCCCCCAGGAAGCTCACCGCTTCCTTCTTGAAACGGGTTTTTGGGACCCGTGGGTAAACCCGCATCCGGCCCGTTTCGGCATTGCCCAGGGCGAAGCGCCGTCTTTTTCGGTTCCAGCGTCCCTGACGGAGGGGGCGGGGCGGAAAGACCTCGGCGCTCTTCCCGCCTTCGCGATAGACAGCCCCTGGAGCGACGATCCCGACGACGCGGTTTCGCTGGAATTGCCGGGCCCCGGTTTTGAGGGGGCGCGGCTCTATGTCCACGTAGCTGATCCCGCCGCGGCGATCGTTCCCGGTTCGGCGGCGGACATTGAGGCAAAAAACCGTGGCGCCACGGCCTATCTCCCCGAAAAATGCTGCCGTATGCTTTGCGGCGAAGCGCTGCCGTATTTTGCTCTGGGCCTGAAAGAAAGCTCTTTCGCGCTGACCTTCGAACTGGTTCTGGACGGCGAAGGAAAACCCGCCGCCGTCGAAATCTTTCCGTCGATAGTGCGGGTTACCAGGCTGAGCTACGAAGAGGCGGACGCGCTTTCCGCCGGCCCTTCGGAGAAGGAAGGCCGTATCCTGCGCGATCTGTTCCGCCTGGGGGAAATCAACCTTGCCCGGCGGCTCGGCGCGGGCGCGGTGAATATCGAGCTTCCCGAAATTCACCTGTCCGTGGAAAGGGGGGACGCGCCCGGCGTCACAATTCTGCCCGTTACGCGCTGCCGGTCCGCGGAAATGGTCCGGGAATGTATGCTGCTTGCCGGAGAGGCCGCCGCGGCCTGGGCGCGGGAACGGCGTTTGGCGTTTCCCTACATTTCCCAGGAACCCGGAGACCTTCCCGCAAAGCCCCTTCCGGGTCTCGCGGGAAGTTACCAAACGCGGCGCTGCATGAGGCCCCGCGCGGTGTCCGTCCGCCCCGGCCTTCACTGGGGTCTGGGGCTTGACGCCTATACCCAGGTTACAAGCCCGCTGCGGCGTTATACGGACCTTTTGGCCCACCAGCAGATTCGGGCTTTTCTCGCCGGGCAGGACGCGGGTTCCGATTCCCGGCCCGGAGTCCTTGACGCCGATGAAATGATCGTCCGTCTTTCCGCCGGCGACGCGGCGGCCCAGGCGGTAACCCAGGCGGAGCGGGCGTCCAAAGCCCACTGGCTGGCCGTGTATTTATCGGATAAAAAAGGCTCCGAGTGGGAAGGAATCGTCGTTGAAAAACGGGGCAATTTCCTCGTCGTCCTGATTCCCGAACTGGCCCTGGAAACCCAGATACCGGCACGGAAAGGCCTTGAACTTAACGACACAGTCCGGCTCAGTTTCGGCCGGGCGCGCATCCCCGAAGCCGAAACGCTGTTCAGGGAAGCCTAAGAAGGCAATCGCCATGGTAATTACAGGCGACAGGGGATCTTAGCCGATGTGCTCGATATCCTCGATATTGTTGTCGTAGACGATAAGCATTTTTTCGATATCCTCTTTTGACACATTCGACTGTTTAATCATGGTATTGAGGGTCGATTTAATGCCCTCGTATTCCTGGAAGGTGTCCTCAAGAGAGGCTACGTCCTGGTTCACCGAATCGATAAGGGACAGCTCCTGCGCGTTGGCCGACACCAGATTCTGCACCCTGCGCTTGGCCTCTTCAACTTCCGCTTTGACGGTTTCCATTTTTGTAGACAGGTCGTGTATGCTGTTGATAAGGACCTGCATATTTCCCGATATGTCGTCTACGGCGCTTTTGGTGGTTGTGGCGTGTTTGCGGATTTCCGACGCGACTACGGCAAAGCCCTTCCCCGCCGAGCCGGCCCGGGCGGCCTCTATGGCGGCGTTCAGGGCCAGAACGTTGGTTACTTCCATGACATTGTTAATCGCCGAAAGATTGTCCGACGCTTTTTTCGCTTCATTCCGGAGGGATTCGGCAATGAGAAAGGATTCGCCGAATTCCCTGTCGATCACCGCAAAGCCCTTGTCTATGCCGTCGATGTCCGCGTTGCTGCTGGTAAAGCTTTCAAAAAAATCACCGCTGTTTTTCTTGAACGCCGCGGTCCCCTGCTTCATGTAATC
>JAIRSC010000182.1 GCA_031255645.1 Treponema sp.
TTCATTCGCAGTGGGGTCTGATACCCCGCTCATCAGGACGGTTAGAATTGGCAACGCCAACAAAAATTGGTAGCAGACCACACGGTTAAATAATTTCCTTACAGAACGAACCTCGTAAACGATGTAACGCTTACGAGATATCCCGCCCTTCAGGGCGGGGAGGTTCATTCGCAGTGGGGTCTGATACCCAAGAGCCCGCTCACCAGTTCGCGGGGGAGCTTCAGGGCGGTGAAGTTCATTCGAAAGTCTGGTTTGGCAGTCTTTTTCGGGGTATGCGCTGTGCCGGTTCGATCTGAAGGGGAGAATTCTACCGGTTAGGGCGCCAAAATTGCGGCAACGCTGGCGCAGATGGCGGCGCTAAGGCGGGTTATCAGGTCTTTTCGGATATCCAGGGGCATGCTGGCGAGAAAATCGGCGGTGTTGTCGGTTTCCCCGTAGGCCTCGCCCGGCTCGGCCATAAAAAGGCGGTAGGGGTCCAGTTTCAGGGCTTCGGCCATTTTTTCAATCAATTCGATGGAAGGAAACCTCCTTCCTATTTCAATTTGCCCAATGTAACTGACATCCGTTCCGCACAATTCGGCCAGTTTCATTTGGGAAATTCCTTCGATTTTTCGGAATTTCTTCAAATTGACAATAAAAATTTGTTTCAAACCCATATTTTATATGCTATTTGCCAATAAAATCACTTGACAATTAACAAATAGCTCGGTATATTGTTTATTAAATTAGCTTATAGCTAATATAATATAACATCGGAGAGGACGGCGCGAATGTCGGTATTGTACATTTGCGGCGTTTGTTCCGGGCCCTGTTCGGGAGGCGTCCATGATATAAGGCCGCCGCGCTGTCAAACAAGCGATTTTTTGGCAGCGGCGGTAAAAGACGGTTGGTTTCGATGACCCCATATATGGGAGACTGCGGTTTAAATCCTCCGGGGGAGGTCTTTAAGGCCTCCAAAGAAAGTTAAATGCAAGTCTCTCTCTTTGTTTAAACTGCAGCTCCTTTATATGGGGTTATTGGATTGTCTGGCCGTTTATGCCTTTTCATGCGCCGTGGGCGGTTTACGCCTTTTTGTCGTGGTTTCTTTACCCTTTACCAAAAGGGGATATAACTATTAGGAGGTTAGAAATGAAGAAACTTGCTATTCTTTTTCTGTTGACCACCGTTCTTGCCGCATTTACCTTTGCCCAGGTGAGCGTTACAGGCGGCCTTGATCTTAAAAACCTGGGTGAGGGCAATGACGGAGATAGAGACATCATTCTTTATACCGATTTTATCGGGTCGGCTAAAACCGAGCTTGGTCCCGGTTCTATCGGCGCGGAACTCTCCCTGGGCGTCGGCTTGTCTTTCCGGTCCTGGGATACAGGCACAGGTGTAGCAACGGGTACGTCTGTTACTGGTGCTTCTACGCTGGATAGCGCGGTCTATGGTAACCACGGCGACGTGTATGTCAAGGGCTTTTACAACCTTCCCGCGGGTCCCGGTACGCTTGGTTTCGGGATAACCGCCTGGAACAGCTTTGGCGCCCTCGATTTTGACGTAGGCTATACCGGTATCGCCGCGGGTCCCGCGACGCTCGGTGTCAACTTGACCTATGGCTTTAACACCGTAGGATATGACTCGAGCTTTACCGCGAAGCCCTTTGCCGACTCGGACGCGGCGGGGCAGGCTCCCGATGTGATTACCGCAAAAGTGAGCGCCGATTTCGCCTTTGGCCTTGGCCTGGTTTACAAGTTCCAGTACGTAATTGCTGATACTTCCTTCATCAACGAAATCGCCTACCTCGACGTCAACTACAAGCTGCTTGACAACAAGCTTACGGTCGGCGCGGAACTTTCCGGTACCGCCGGTAGCTATACGGACAGCAGTAGCGGCGATATAAAGCAGGGTCTCTTTGGGTCGGGCTATGACCACCCGCTCGGATATGCAGGTATTACCCTTAAGCCCTATGCCGAATACGCTATTACCGACAATGTCGTTGCGGGCGCTTTCTTCAAGGTTCAGAGGCTTGGCACGGACAAAGATAAGAACCCCAATACTAAAGGCGATGCGTGGGGAATCGAGTTTAGCCCCGGCATCTGGGTCAAGTACACGTTCTAATCTAATCAATTAACCATAAGGCGGGCGGCGTCGCCGCCTTCCTTGCGGTTGATCTCACAGTTTTGTTAACGGTTAACAGAAAAACAAAAAGAGCCTGGGTACCCAGGCCCTTTTTGTTGTTGGCGGAAAACATCGCTTCCGTCATCCTGCCGAACGCGCGCTCCGTCTACAGGGCTTTTATCAGATCCGGGGCAAGTCCGGTCGCGGCGGCTATCTGATCCACAGACAGGCCCATTTCTTTAAGGTTTTTCGCTGTTTCCCGGCGGCCTTCTGTCCGGCCCTCTTCCAGGCCCTTTGCCTGACCCTCCGCCCAACCCAGTATCCGGCCCTCTTCCCGGGCTTCATCCCGGTGGGCCCGCATATCCAATTCGTACTTTTCCTTGCTTATTTCATGAAAAACCGCTATCTGGTTCGCGCTAAAGCCTTCTATCACTTCTACCGCCATTGCTATTGCCTCCTCCTGGTTTATAATGTCTTCGATAAGCCGCCGGTTTGTCTTGTCTGTAAAATACCGGAAAAAACACCCCCAGCGTTCTTTCCTGCTCATTTCCTCAACCGGTTTTTCCGCTGTAAGCGCCAGTTTCTCCAATTCTAAAGTAATAATTGCCGTCCGTCCACCTAACGATATGTTCCGTCTTGGATCATAATACACAAACAGGTGATCAAAACTGTCGTCTTTAAACAGTTTCCGGTGCGCCAATAGTGAAATTTGGTAACTTCGCCGCAAGTCTTTGTACGAAACGTCCTTTCCCCGAATTTCCTGATTTACGAACAGGCGGCCGGAATAGTATTCCAGTTTGAAAGGCTCGTAGATATTGGGATACAGGGTCATCTCCACATTTGCCATCTCTCCGGTGTCAAACACGCAATTAACATCATAGCGGATTTGGCGGTCGCCGGGACGGGTCGGGGGAGGCTCGTTCGCGGTAATTGTTACTTCTTTTAGGTTCTGTTCCAGTATTGCCGAAAGCAGTCCCTGCCGGGCTTTTGCGGACAACGCGGTATTTTGAGTGAAAATACTTTTAAAGACCGGATCCCAACAAGGATCGATAAACGAGTCGAACGAAAACAATTGTGTTGCCATAGGGCCTCCATAAGCTGGGCTTTCCCTATATATGGCATGAACAAGGCTTGTTGCTTTAATTCCCGGATACTTGAGGCTGTCCCAAAACTTCCTTGGCGTTGACGAGACGCCGCGGTATCTTGAATTTCTTTGCTTCCTGTGTTACGGTAAGGGCCTAATCACCTTAAAGGATGTTGTATGAATCAATTTATTCTTTCCTTGCTTCTGGGCGCTCCCCAGGGCGGAAGCGGCGACACCAGATCGACGCTGCTGAGTTTTGCCCCGATTGTGGCAATTATCGCCATTTTTTACTTTTTGATAATCCGGCCCCAGAACAAAAAACAAAAAGATACCCAGCGTATGCTGGCCGAGCTTAAAAAAGGCGACAGGGTCGTAAGCATAGGCGGGATACACGGCGTTATTCAGAGTGTCAGGGAAAGCTCGGTTATCGTAAAGGTAGACGAAAGTACCAAGATTGAATTTTCCCGCAGCGCGATTGCTTCGGTGGAAGCGTCCGGTAAAAGCAAGGCCGAAGACAAACGGTCCGAAATCGAGGACGATTCTGAAGAAACGGAAGATTCCGGCAAGGCGGAATAATGAAAAAACGGTACCGTTTCTTCATCATCTTGCTGATACTGGGTATATGCCTTGTTTTCCTGTATCCTACCGCCCGCTGGTATTTTTTCGTGCCGAGGGATGAGCAGAACCTGGCTCTTGGTTCCAGGGAACAGATACGGGATTACGCCCGCAGAACCGCCGCCGTGGATCTACAGCGGCTTATAGACGCTTCCCGGCGGAACGTGGAATTGCCCGAAGATCTGGCCTTTCTCGTTCCTCCCGCGAAAAAAGCCAACAAGGCGAACAGCGTGGCGGATCCGCAAATCTGGGACGCGCGGGAAGTAGTACGGGCGTTTAACCGCAGAACGGCGGGAGAATCGGACGCGAGGGCCCAGATTCAGGAGCTTATAGAAACACGGTACCGCGACAGGGTATTCGCCCTCAAAAATTATCAGCAGAACGCCG
The DNA here is from genome assembly GCA_031255645.1 of Treponema sp. GTDB lineage: Bacteria > Spirochaetota > Spirochaetia > Treponematales > Breznakiellaceae > JAIROH01. The sequence goes on from JAIRSC010000182.1 coordinate 4,187, forward strand.
TTCAGTTGGGGTTGGATCTTTCCGGCGGGCTTTCCATCGTCCTCCAGGGGGATATGGAAGCCCTGGACGCGAGATTTCAGGAACAGTACCAGAGGAACCCTACCGACGCGGAACGGGAAGTGCTGTTCGATCAGGCTCTGGACGTGCTTAACAGCCGGATTGACCGTTTTGGCCTTACCGAACCGGTAATCCGCAAGCAGGGAGCGGATCAGATTTACGTGGAAATTCCCGGCACGGCCGATCCCGAGCGGATTAACGACATCATTAGAGGCAAGGGCGGGCTTTCTTTCCACATTGTGGATTACGCGGCCACGGCCGAATTTAACGAGTACATTCGCCAGCATCCCGGTTTTGCCCCCAACGACGACGGGACGCTTCCCATCCAGGGGGTCGTTTCCGGCGACGTACTGGTTTTCGGCATATATGAAAAGGACCGTTACGGTATCGACGAATGGAAGGGATACGCGGCGGTGCAAAAAGAGGCCGGGCTTGACGGTAACCATATACGGGAGGTGTCTGTTCAGCGGGATCAAAGAACGACCAAACCCCAGGTTACGTTCCGTCTTGACGGCGTCGGCGGCGACATTTTTTACGAGTTTACCTCAAGCCATGAAAAGGAACCGATGGCCATTGTTCTTGACAACCGCGTTAAATCCATCGCCACAATCAGCGAGGGTATCCGTGATTCGGTCGCGATTAACGGCATGGACATCAACGAGGCGAACAACCTCGCCCTTACCCTCCGTACCGCGGCCCTGCCTGTGGAACTGGAGGTCGTAAGCCAGCAGTCCATCGGCCCCGCCCTGGGCGAAGACACGATACGGCAGGGCCTGTACGCCCTTCTCGGCGGCCTTGCGGCGGTAATGGTCTTCATGCTCCTGTACTACAAGGCTGCGGGTTTCAACGCCGTCGTTGCCCAGGTTCTCAACATTTACCTTATGTTCAGTATTCTTTCGGTGTTTAACTTTACGTTAACGCTTCCCAGTATCGCGGGTTTTATTCTTACAATCGGCATGGCGGTAGACGCCAACGTGATTATTTTTGAGCGGATGAAGGAAGAACTCAAGCTGGGCAAGAGCCGCCAGGCGGCGGTAGAAGCCGGTTTCGACAAAGCTTTTTGGGCCATTATGGACTCCAATATTACGACCTTTATCGCGGCCCTTTTCCTGTCCCAACTGGGTACCGGGCCGATCAAAGGCTTCGCGGTAAGCCTGGCTATAGGGGTGTTTTCCTCGGTGTTTACCGCCCTGTTTGTTTCCCGGCTTATTTTTGATTTCGGGACCGACGTGCTGAAAAGCAAAAAGCTTTCCGTCGGCTGGCGGGTTTCCGGCGCCGCCCAGGGGAGGACGGCATGAAGATTATCCGTTTTTCCCGTATGTTTCTGCCCGCCGCGGTGTTTTCCGTCATCCTTATTGTCGCCGGCGTTATCGGTTATGCCGTCAACGACGGTTTTAACCTGGGGATTGATTTTCAGGCCGGCCTGATTCAGGAAGTCCGCCTTGTCCCCAGGGCGATCGGCGTTACCTATGACGGCCCAGGCAACGCGGTAATCTCCCTGAACGCGACAAGCCTTACCGTAGCGGTTTCCGGCGCGGGGGTTCAGGGCATGACGTACCAGTACCTTATTACCGATTACGGAACCGTGGGCGCTTTTTCCCAGGCACTGTCCCAAATTCCCGGAGTAACCGCGCTAAGCGACGTTCCGTCGTCGACGCCGTTCAGGTACCTTGTACTTGACGCCCAGTCTACGCCGGTACTCGGAAGCGCCGCCTACTGGATCCATTACCTTCCCCAAAACAGCCAAATCGTAGCCATAGACGAAATGCGCTCCGCTCTGGCCGGCCTTGGCGACGTTGCCGTTCAGGTTTTGGTCAATCCGGCGGATCGTAGCTTTATCGTCCGTATGCAGGACAGGGCGATGGAAGAAAGCGTCGCGCAGGGAAAAGCCTCGGCCGTGGATGGAAGGTTTGATCCGAAAAACATTTTTACGGCGCTGGAAACGGTCTTTGGAGAAGGGGAAATCGCGGTAACCAGTTCCAATTTCGCGGGATCGCGGTTCTCGAAAGACCTTACGGACCGGGCCGGCCTGCTCTTGGGCCTGACGCTGCTGCTGATCCTCGTCTACGCCTCCATCCGCTTTAGGCCTCAGTACGCGATAGGCGCCGTTCTCGCCATACTTCACGACGGGCTTGTTATCGTGGCTTTTATCGCCTGGACCCGGATGGAATTTAACACGACTTCCATCGCGGCGATCCTTACGATATTGGGCTATTCGATCAA
>JAIRSC010000208.1 GCA_031255645.1 Treponema sp.
TTTCTTTTTTCGATTAATCCGCCTTCCGGACTTCCCCGAAAGGTATGTCTTGACTGGCATCGTCGTAGTTTTCAAGACCTCCCCGACGCCCTTGCCCAACACCGTAACCCCAAAAACAAAAACGCGGCGGACGCCGCCGTTATTGCCCTTATTAAATACCTCAGCAAAGAGCTGGAAACCAACAGCGCCAGACGTATCTCCCTGGAAAACATTACGGTCGATGACTGGACAAAAAGAGTCAAGCCGCCCGGCATAGCCGGGGGCTTAGGTTATCCAACTAACATAAAAACCTTTCCAGCCGCTCAATATAATACTCCCCCTGCCCTTCCGCGAATTCGCTGAAAAGCGCCTCGTAATCCATGGCCGCATAGGCCTCCCTGTCCGCCATATAGCCCAAAAGGGCGTTCGCGTAACCGAAAAATTCGACGTTTTTCCGGCGTTTAAGGGGCAGGGCGAGGCTTGAAAAAAGTTCCAGCGGCGAACAGAAGATTTTTTGCCCGTTAAGGCTAAGCAGCCCCGTTTCGACGGGAATGGTTTCGTTGGCCGGCCGCCGGTCCGAACAGCGGGCCTTGAGCAGGCTGATTTCCGCCCCCTCAACGAGCGATTCCGCTTTGCGGATGATCCGGGAATCGGCGGAGCTTTTTTTTGTTTCTTCCAGATTCTTTTTCGCGCTGGCAAGCTGTTGCTCGGCGCTTTCCAGATCGGGGATTTCCGCCCGTTTAAGTTCGACGGAACGGTACTCAAGGCGGACTTCTTCCAGGGCTTCAAATTCGCCGCCCCGCCCGGCCGTTTCCGTTATCGCCTTTGTCACCAGAGCGCCGAAACGCTCACATTCGGCGAAACCGCTTTCTTTTCTGGTAAAGCGGGTACTTATGTCCCCCGCGGCGCCGTTTACGAAAACAGCCAGATCGTACAGGCCGGGGCGGCCGCTCCCCTCCTGTTCCGGCAGAACCGCGCCCGGAAAATCGGCGCTGACAAGGCGGTTGCGGGCGTCAAGCGTCGTCGGATGACAGCACAAATTATAGAGGAGAATTTTCTTTCCGCCGGTTTTGAGAAACTCGACAAGAAAAAGATCGTCGTCGTGGGGCAGGGCCGGATCGCGCCTGTTCGACGCAAGCCCTTTTACCGAACCCCGGCTCATCCGTATTTTGGCCGGGTCTTTTTCGAGCCGGGCGTCCTCAAGCGCCGCGCCCGCCGCGTCAAGGCATTTGCCAACGAGAAAATCGGCGCTGCGCTGATCGTAAGCGCCGTTCAGCGGAACCATTTCCCGGTTAATCCCGTTCGCCGTATCCAGTACCCCGCCAAACGCGGAATGGGTGTGGGTACAACACAGGAGCAGATTGTCCCCGGAAAGGCCGAAGCGGCCAATCTCTTTACGAAGACGTTCGACGCAGACGGTATCCAGGCAGAGCATATCCAGCTGAAGCAGCAGCAGTTCCGGGTCTTGGTGACCGCCGGGAAGAAACGCGAGGGCGCGCGCGTACAGCCTGTCGTGTATTCCTTCGGAAAACCTGCCGTGGCAAAAATAACCAGCCAGGGGAACGGTAAAACCGGGAGTAATGTCCTCTTTCGCGCATCCGAGCTTTATCATCTGTCCGCGGCAAACACGATTCCGGCGTCCTTTCGCGCCCGGTCCATAAGCCGGGCCGCGCCCAGGCTTTCCGCGAGCGGCGCGGCGCAGATCGAGGGATCGCCGGAATCGAAGGCGGCCGTAAAATCAAGCGCTTCGTAATACAGGACGTTCTCGACATCCTGTTCGTTGTATTGTTCGACGGCGGATTTTGTAACAAGCCTGAAACCGCTCCGCAAATTGCTGGAAGTGGATTCCGAGATGATGTAACCCTTTTCTCCCTGTATCTGAACAAAATTGCCGCTGTCGCTGTCTTTGGTCGCGACCGCTTCCGCGATGAAACCGTCGTATGTCATAACAAGAAGCCCCGAAGTATCAATGCCGTTTTCCGCGATGTTCGCGAAGTAACGTATTCCGGCGGGTTCGCCGAAAAGACGCTGTACGAAACAAAGGTTATAATAATTAAGGTCCATAAGCGCGCCGCCCGAAAACTCCGGGTTAAAAAGATTTGGGTTCTTGCCGGCCCTGAAGGCGTCGTAGCGGCTTGAATACTGGGAAAAGTTAAGCTGGACAAAACGAACCCGCCCTATCGCGGGAAGCTTTTCCTTTATCAGGCGAAAATTGGGAAGATGCGGCGTGGTAAGGGCCTCAAAAAGAAAGAGGCCCTTTTCCTTCGCGAGCCCGGCAAGCCCTTCAAGCTCCGGGGCCCTGGAAACAAACGGCTTTTCGCAGATAACGTTTTTTCCCGCCGAAAGGGCGTCTTTGCTCCACACATAATGAAGGGAATTGGGGGCCGCCACGTAAACAAAATCAATATCCCCGTCGTTTAAAAACGCTTCTTTTTCGGAATGCCATTTCGGTATCCCGTGCTTTTTCGCGAATTCCGCCGCGCTTTCTTTCCCGCGCGAATAGACCGAAACAATATCGGCCCTGTCCGTTTTTCGCGCGGCTTCGATAAAGGTATCCACAATAAAATTGGTTCCTACGGTCCCTATCTTCATTCGTTTTCCCGTGTTCATTTTTTTTCCGCTTTGTAGTCCGAAATGGTCTGTCTGAAGGTTTTAAGAATCATGCCTTTGTTGTAATAGGCGTCGAGATATTTAATGGGAATGCCGCCGTCTTTTTCGTAATCCGCCACGATCGGCGCGAGGACGGGAAGGTTCCCGATAAGGGCGTTGGGAATGATAAATATTTGACGGGGCTTTTGTTCGTCGTAGGTAACATACACAAAGCCCCGCGGGATTTCTTCGGTGTCCCTGTTCATTTTTTCCTGGAAGGTTTTTTTCAGGGGAACGTGCTCTTTGTTCCAGAGCCGCCCTTCAATTTCGTAAATCCAATACGTTTTAAGGGCAGTGTCCCGCAAAGGCATAATCCGCCTGCCGCCGCTTATCTCCATAAGGGCCGCCTTGCCGTTTTTTGCCATGCGCAGAATCAGTCTTTTGTCCCAGTTGTCTTCAATATATTTAAAATAAATGGCGAGAACTATGGAAACAAAAATAAAGAACCCGATATAGTACGCGCGGTAATCCGGCCAATAATGCCCTGCCACGAATATACCCGCGAAAAGGACGACAACGGCGGCGGTAAACAAAAGTAGTATTTTATTGAGTGTCCTGGCGATAAGTACCTGCATGTTTCGTCCCGTAAAGAGGAAATAGTTTGAAAATTCACCGCGAAGCGCCGGTACGCGCGTAACGCGTACCGGGGAGCTTACGTGGAAAACCCGTAAACTCCGTAAAGCTCCGGGGCTTTCGCTCTACAAAAGCTTGGCCTTTTTCAGATCCGACAGAAAGTCCGAAATCGCGTTATGCGGCATGATCTGACTGGTCAGTTTGCCGCCGTTAAGCTCGGCAATCTGCTGGTAGACCTCGGCGTCTTCCTTTGTGGCGGCGATAGACTTGGTGACCATCACGTATTTGGTTCCCGCGATAGGCGCCGCGTTGCCGACGTTAATCGACTGTACCTTTACCCCCGATTTGAGAATCGCGAGGGCGTCCTGGGGAAATTTCGCGATGATAAAAATGGTCTCGTCCGGATTGTCTTTTTCATACCGCAGGGTTTCCGCGATGGAAAAAACCAGTACCTTCGCGTTCCGGGCCGCCAGGGGCAGGGCCATTTTCTGTATCGAATCCTGGGCCACCTTGTCGTTACAAACGATGATGGCCTTGGCCCCGATATACTTGAGCCAGGCAACAGCCACCTGACCGTGAATCAAACGGTTATCAATCCGTAAATGGGTAATCATGACTCTCCCCCGTTGTTAATCATTTCGTTTACGTCAACCATGCCGTCCCGCGCCTCGCCCATGACCTCTTTCGCTATGGAAGCGATGTCGGTAGATTCTTCCCGCATGTTAAGAAGGGAATACAACATGGGCAGGCTCAGGCCTGTTAACATTCTGACTTTGTCGCCCAGTGAATACATGGCCCGGTTGGAAGGGGTGCCTCCCAGCATATCCGCCAAAATAAACACCCCGTCTCCGGTATCGACTTCTTTTATCGCCGCTTCCAGTTTTTGCTGGAATTCGTCGGGATTGTCGTCGGGCCAAAGGGTAAGGCTCGTCAACTGATCCAGCGGAGAAACCAGCATGGAAGCCGACGAAACAATACCCTTGGCAAGGTCGCCATGGCTTATCAGCACAACGCCTATCATAAATTTTACAGTATCCCCACGGCGCCGAGTATAAACGTGATTACCGCGACGATACAAATAGCGGTAACCGGCGTAAGGCGCTGTTTTTTGAGCATCCAGTAACAAAAAGCCACAAGCCCTATGGGAAGCAGATAGGGTACCATGCCGTCCAGCAGCTGCTGGAGGTCGAACGGATCGCCTACCGCCTGACCGTCGATCATCTGGGTCCAGGTAAGCTTAAAGGTCAGGCCTTTAAGGATATCCGGTATGAAGCCCCCTATTACCGTCAAGCCCAATACCTGGGCGGCGTCCCGCAGCAGGTTAAAGTCTCCCTGACCGCTGACATCCTCGATGATCTTCGTGGACTGCTTGTAGCCCCACCAGAAGAAGGGCCAGCGCGCCCAGAAGTAGATGAGGAACGGAATCAACAGTACGGGGATCGAAAGCAGATTACCGGGGAACGGATTGGCCGCCAAAGCCGCCGATATCAGGTACGCGAAGGGCTGAACCAGCGCGCCCTGCAAGGTATCGCCGATACTTGCCAGGGGCCCCATAAGGGCTATTTTGATCGAATCGGACATGTCCGCCTGATATTTTTCTTCCAGGGCTACCGAAGCGCCGAAAATAATCGCCGAGGTTCCCGGATGGCTGTTGTAGAACTGCATGTGCCGTTCAAGATTTTGGCAAATCTCTTCCTCGGTCGTGTACAGTTCTTTCATAACCGGTACCATACCGTAGGCAAAACCGGAAGCCTGCATGCGTTCGTAGTTCCAGCACCACTGGAGCGCCCAGTTATGCCGGCTCGCCGCCTTTTTAAGCGCTTTGTCCGAAACTTTCTGATTAGTCCGCGCCATGATTAGTTACCTCCCTGTGCAAGCTGATTTTTCTTGCCTTTCATGTAAAGCCCCGCCGCGGCGATACCGATTATCGCCAGACCGACCGTGGGAACTCCCATGTACGCGAACAGCGCGTAGCCGATCAGCATATAGGGCCAGTAAGTCGCAATTTCCATATAGGAAAGAAGCAGGGCGAACCCAACCGCGGGAAGAGCCGCGCCGACGACCCCAAGGCCGTTTTTAAGCCATGCCAGTTTATCAATAAAATCCGCCACAAGCTGATACTGATTGATAAAAAGCATCCCGATAAATACCGGAATCGCCCGGCTTAAACCCCAGGGAATCGTGCCGGCAAGGTGCCAGCGCTGGAAGGAAGCCAGATTCCGTTTCGCCAGCGCCCGGTCGCCCCCGTGCTGGAATATCGTTGTGGAACCCCGGCCCAGAATGTCAAACAGAGACATAAGCAGGGCGATAGCGGTCGCTATCGTAGCCGCCTGTCCCATGGCGTCCTGAAGACCCGCGCCGGCCGTCAGAACCTGTTTGGCCACAAAAACCCCGAATATGGCCCCTATGCTGTAATCCGGCATGGTGGCTCCACCATACGTGTAGAAGCCTATTGCCATAAGGGCGCAGAACGATCCGACCTGCAATCCGAGGTTTATGTCGCCAGCCACAATACCCGCGACAAGCCCGTAAAACAGCGGCGCCCAGATATTCACCCCAAGGCTGATAACCACGATGGTTACGCCGGTAAACAGGGCTAAAAGGATCGCCAGCAACAATGTACTACCCATATCCATTCTCCTTCTCTGATGATTATTCGGGCCAGACCCGAATAGAAACCTTGCTCCAAGTATAACACATATAGCTTTTAAGTCAATTAAAGTTTCCAAAATTCACGATCGAAGCGGCGTTTCGGGTACACGGGCCGTTTTGTCCGGCTCAACAGGTCAACGAACAGGCTTTTCCACCGATAAAAACGGCCTGTACCGCGAGGGTTTCGTCCAAAAGCGCCATATCGGCGTCTTTTCCCGGCTCTATGCTGCCTTTTCGCGCGTCCAGGCCCAAAACCCGCGCCGGCGTCAGGGAAGCCATTGCCGCCGCTTCCCACAGGGGAACGCCCGCCAGTACGGTCATGTTCCGCACCGCCTGGTCAAGACTGAGGCAGGAACCGGCAAGGCGTCCGTCCGCGAGGCGTATCGCGCCGTTACGCAGCGTCACCTGACCGTCGCCGCCGCGGTATTCCCCGTCGGGAAGGCCGTTTAACTCTACCGAATCGCTTACCAGGACGGTTCCGCCGGCGCCTTTAAGCTTGTAAACCATGGAAAGGACCGGCGGCGAAATGTGTATGCCGTCGGCGATTAACTCACAAAACACCCTGTCGTCGTTCAACACGGCGCCGAGAATCCCCGGATCCTGATGATGAAGGCCCCTCATTCCGTTAAAGGTATGGGTGGAAAGGCTTATCCCCGCGTCGATTCCCGCCGCGGCCTCGCCGTAGTCCGCGTTACTGTGGGCCGCCGCGACGACAAGCCCGCGCCGCCTGAGACGTGAAACGGCGTCGAGGGCGCCGGGGATTTCCGGGGAAAGGGCGACAACCTTGAGGGCGTCTCCCCCGGCCTCGCACAGATCGTCGATTAGGGTTTCGCCGGGCGGAGAAAGCCACGCGGGGTTGTGGGCGCCGCGTTTTTCATGCGAAAAAAAGGTCCCTTCGGAATAAATGCCCAGGCATTGGGAACGATCCGGGCGGTCGCCGCGACAATACTCCGCGATAACGCGAACCGAGGCCAGGACTTCGTCCCAGGGCCGCGTAGACGTGCCCGCGAGAAAGCCGGTAACCCCGTGGGCAAGCTGTCCCCGGGCGACCTTTTCCAGGGCTTCCGCCGAATCCATTACGTTAACCCCAAGCCTGCCGTGGTTGTGGATGTCGATAAACCCCGGTACAAGATAGCGGCCTTTGCCGTCGAAACTCTCGCGGGCCGCGCCCTCCCCCGTAAAACAGCGGCCGGCGGCGTCTTCCGATACGGCGGCAATGGTTCCGTTTTCGACAAGAACGGAACCGGAAACGATCCGCGAAGGCAAAACGACGCGGACGTTGGTAAATAAAACCCGATCCATTAAAACGTGGAAAACAGTTCCCGTAATTCGGGGAATTTTTCCTTTAACTGTTCGCGCGTCCGGCGGTTATAATCGTCGTTCCCGTCTATGTTGGCGCTTTGGTAGATCGGCGGTTCCACTCCGTGGGACAGCATGGTTTCCACAACGGCGCAGACCAGGGCTTCCATAATAACCGCTCCCGCAATCGTCGAAACGGGCGCGACCGCGTAGGCTTTTCCCGGCGGCTGTATCAGGGCGTCTCCCCTGGGACCGCAGGTATCCAGCACTATATCGCAGAGTTCGTAGAGTTTCTTTCCGCTCTTGTCCCGGGACGTTACTCCCTTGCTGTGGGTCGTGTTGGTCAGGCCGACGGTAAAAATTCCCCGCTGTTTTGCCCCCAGAGCCATCTGGACGGGTACCGCGTTTCTGCCCGAATTGGACACCAGGATAAGTACGTCATCCTTCCGTATTCTGGTAGTGGCGAAAATAACTTCCGCCAGACCGTCAATGCGTTCCATAAACGTGGATTTTTCCATATCCAGATCTACCGTCAGTTCATGGGGAACGATGGATTTTGCCTGAACCAGGCCCCCGGCCCTGCCGAACAGTTCTTCAGCCAAAACATGGGAATGGCCGGAACCGAACACATAGAGTATGCCGCCTTTTTCCAGCCGCTCCGCTATTACTTCCGCCGCCCGTTGTATGGGCTCCAACTGTGTGTCTTTTATCGTATCGATAAGACCGTGGATTTGAGTAAAAAAATTTTCCGCTAGCACAAGATTCCTCCTTGGTATAACCGTCGATTCGTAATACCCAAGAGCCGCTCGCTCACTTCACTGGAGAGCATCCGGGCGATTTTGAACCGGCTTCCATTAATAATAAAAACCGTTTTTTAAAAACTATTTTTCTCCAAGGCCGCTTTCAATAAACGCGGCCAAAGAATCCACCGCCCGCTGTTCGTCGGAACCTTCGGCGGCAAGTTCCACTGCTATTCCCCTGCCTATTCCCAGCGACAATACAAAGGCGATGGATTTCGCGTTGACAGGCTCGTCTTCTTCGTCAAGCCGCCGGATGGTAATTTTTGAAGCGAACTTCGCCGCCGCGTGAACAAAATCAGAACCCGGCCTGGCATGAAGCCCCGAAGCGTTTATAACGGTTACCGTTTTTTTATACATCCGCTTTCTCCTGTTCCCCGTTCCCGGCGGCGAATTGTTTAAGCCGCCGCTCCACTTCTCCGGCGCTGGCGCAGCGCAAAACCGCCCGCGCCAGTTCCTCCGCCCGCGGCAGGGTTATGTCCGCCAGGGTCTGTTTTATTCTGCCCAGCGACGCGGAACCCATGCTGAATTTTCTCATGCCCAATCCGGCCAGCGCCGGAACGGCCAGAGGGTCGCCGCCCAGTTCGCCGCAAATACACAAGGGTTTACCCGCTTCGGCAAAGGCTTTTACCGTTTCCCCGATAAGCCGGAACAGGCCCGGATGATAACTCTGGTAGTAATCGGCTACCGAAGGATTCATCCTGTCCGCGGCGCAGATATACTGGCACAAATCGTTGGAACCGATACTGGCAAAATCGACTTCCGCCGCCGCTTTATCCGCTATAAGCGCGATTGAGGGCACCTCTATCATAACGCCGGTCTTGTAGGTTCCGCAAGCGTGGCCTTCGCGTTCAATTTCTTTCCGCACGGTATTGATAAAATCTTTCGCCGCCAGTATATCATCCACGGAGCCGACCATGGGAAACATAATCCACAGATTGCCGTGCGCCGACGCGCGAAGACAGGCCCGAATCTGCGTCCGGAAAACATCCGGGCGGCTCAGGCAAAGCCGCAGGGCCCGGTTTCCCAAAAAGGGATTGTCTTCTTTGGGGAGCCGCATGCTGTCGAGCGTTTTATCGCCCCCGATATCCAGGGTTCTTAACGTAACCGGCCGGCGCCCGAATCGTTTTAGAATTTTTTCGTAAACGGCAAGCTGTTCTTCCTCGGACGGAAGGGTATCCCTGCCCATGTAAAGGAATTCGGTACGGAAAAGTCCCACCGAATCCGCGTAATCCGCCGCTTCAAGTTCTTCCCCGCCGGCAATGTTAAGGCCCACGTCGATACGAACCCTGTCGGCGGTAAAGGCATCTTTTTTCAGATAAGAAGCCGCCGTTTCCCGTGAGCGGCGGTAAATCTTTTCCCTGCGCTGAAAATCCCGTACCGTATCCTCATCCGGGTCGAGCAGAACGGAACCTTCATCCGCGTCCACCGCCGCGAGCCGCCCGCCGGTTACGGAAGCCAGCAGTTCCGGTATACCCAGTACGGCGGGGATTCCGTAACTTTTCGCGATGATTGCCGAATGGGACGCGGGCCCGCCGGTTTCGGCAAGAATAGCCTGAACCATGTTCCGGTCCAGCGCGGCGGTGTCCGAAGGCAGAAGATCATGGGCGGCGATGATGGCGGGGCTCTTCAGGTTTACCGCCCCGTCGTCGTTTCGGTTATACCAAATCCGCAAAAGACGCTTGCGGACATCCTCGAAATCGGCGGATCGCTGAGCGATTAAGGGATCCTTTACCCGCCGGATCATCCGGAGAAATTGTTCGTAGACGGCAAAAACGGCCCAGTCACCGCTCCAGCGCTGGTTGAGTATTTTGCCGGAAATTTCCTCGTTTATCGCCACGTCGTCGACGATATCCTGATGGGCGGTAAAGATTTTCGCTTCTTCCGGGTCGTTCTTTTCCAGATTCGCCCTGACCGCGTCCAGTTCCGCCAGGGCTTTTTTCCTGACTTCCTCATAACGGTTCCACTGTTCCTGTTCTTCTCCCGGCAGACAGAAAGACTCTTCCGGCTCCGGCCTGTAACAGGAGTATACGTGAATTTTACCGACCGCGATTCCGGAAGAAACGCCCTGCCCCGTTAGTTTCATGAGGAATATTTCGCGTCCAGGGCCAGCAGTTCTTCCATGGATTGCAGGTTCCGCAGTTCCTCGCACAAGGTTTCATCGGTCAGCATTTTCCAGAGCTTCCGCATGTTCTTGAGGTGTTCTTCATTATCAACGGCGGCCAGGGTGAAAAAAACCGAAGCGTCCTTTTCGGGATTATCCGCGTCGAAGGACACCGGTTCGGCGAGTTTCATAAACGCGATGGCCGTGCCGTGGGCGTTCGCCGAATTCTTCATCGCGTGGGGCAGGGCAAACCCGGGCAGAAGCACGATATACGGCCCGTGTTCCCGAATCGCCCCGATAATTTCTTCGGCATAGGCGCTCTCAATGGTTCCGTCGTCAACAAGGGGCCGGCAGCTCAGGCGGATCGCGTCTTCCCAGTTTTCGGCCCTGTCAACGAACCGGGCGCGGTTTTGTTCGACTATCTCTTTAAGCAGCATCATGTAACCCGGCGTCAGCCCTGTATGCCGAACGCCCCGCGGAGTTTGGACTCAAGTTCCTTTATGTCCATGATATTTTCCAGTACCACCGCGTTCGAAAGGGAGGCGACTTCTCTGGCGAGATCCTTGCTGACCACATAGAGGTCGAATTTGCCGACAAGGGCGTCTGAAATTGAGGTGTGCTCCACCGAAACGCCGGAAACGCCCAGTTGTCCGAGGGCTTTTTCCACGTTCATTTTCGCCAAAAGGCTTGTACCTACGCCCATTCCGCAGCAGCATACTATGCTTCGAATAGCCATAAAAATCCTCCGTTCGTTCGAAACTCTGGTTTAATACCCCGCCGCAAACCGCGCTTGCGTTGTTGCGGCGGGAAGATCACGCAGCCTCAAAATTTCGCGCCGCCGCGAAACGGCGCGAAATTTCGCGTGGGCCGCTACTCTTTTTTGCCCCTGAAAAGGGGAGAAAGCACAATGGGGAGCAGATAAAGAACGACACAGATGATAAACAGCGCCATTGCTTTGACTTTCAGCGAGATTCCGCCGAGTACCAGTCCGACGACGGCAAAGTCCGCGTCGCCAAACGTGGTTCCCTGGCCGACGATCTGGCCCAGCACCAAATACAGGAACGCCGGAAGGAAGGTTATCACGATGCCCTGGATAAACGCGCCGAATACGCAGCCTTTGGTCCCGCCGGTGGCGTTGCCGAATACGCCCGCGGTAGCCCCGCAGAAAAAGTGGGGAATAACGCCGGGAAGGATGATTGCCAGAACCTGTCCGCCCGCGCCGCTGTTGATGGCGAAGATGATTCCCAGCCCCACAATGCCGCCCACAAAGGAAGACAAAAAGCCGATAAGCACCGCGTTGGGAGCGTAGGGGAAGGTGATGGGGCAATCCAGAGCCGGCTTGGCCTGGGGAACGAGTTTTTCCGCGATGCCTTTAAAGGCGGGCACTATTTCGCCGATGATCAGCCTGATTCCCGCGAGGATAACGACGACCCCCGCGGCAAACGCGAGCCCCTGCACTATGGCCCACACTATCCAGGAAGCCCGCAGCCCCCCTTCGCCGGTCAGCAGAGTGAAAAGCTCCCCGCTCTCGGAGAATACGCCCTTGGCCGCGCCGATAATACTAATCACCAGAAAGAAAAAAACCATGGTGATGGCGATTGCCACCGTGGTATCCCTTAAAAAGGCAAGCCTCTGGGGAAAGTTGATCTCTTCGGTAGATTTGGGCTTGTCTCCCTTGCCCCGAAAGAGTTTTCCCACCTGGGCGGAAATCCAGTAACCGAACGTACCGAAATGGCCAAGAACAACATCCTCACCGCCGGTTATCTTTTTCATGGTAGGAGCCGCCAAAGCGGGGGCAAGAACCATGACGAGGCCAAGCACAAGGCCGCCGCCGATAACCGTCTGCCATTGGGAGAGCCCCGCGACATTCAACACGACGGCGAGAAGACAAGCCATGTACAGCGTATGATGTCCGGTAAGAAAGATGTACTTCATTTTGGAAAGCCGGGCAAGAACGATGTTGGCGATCATCCCGACTATCATTATATAGGCGGTCGTGGAAGCCACTTTACCCAGAGCGATGGCCACTACCGCTTCGTTGTTGGGAGTACTGCCGATTACACTGAAGGTGGCGTTAAAAAGCACCCCGAAATTGGTTAGCGGCCCGTTTCCTCCGGTTAAATATCCCGCGCCGGCGGACAGAACCAAAAAACCCACAATGGTCTTGAAGGTTCCCTTGATAACCTCGTCTATCGGTTTTCCCTGTAGTATAAGTCCCAGCATGGCGAACAAACCGACAAGAACGGCCGGAGTTGAGAGAATGTTGATAAAAAACTCTATAAAACCCATACCTCTTTCCGAATCCGGTTAGCCTGGCCGCCGGATTCCTCTCCTTATAATTTTTTCAGGCGCCAGGACGCCCGTACAGCCATTTTGAAACTACCGGGCAAACCCAAAAAGTCCCCCGATGACCCGCGCGATAGGCCCAAAGAGGGAGAAATCGTTGCCGCCGAAAATAAGCATCCAGTTCTGAATGGTACCGGAATAGACAATGGCCGATATTCCCACAATGACTACCATGACAATGGCGGCGCAGATCGTACCGATAATACAGCCCCGTAATCCGCCCTGGCCTTCACCGATAACGGCGGCGGAGCCGCATTCAAAGAACGAGGTAATGACCAGGGGTATCAGCATTACGCCGAATACGTTCAGGGTGTTGCAGACAAGAACCAGTATGGTGGAAACGACCATCGCCACAATAAAACCGATAATTACCGCGTTTGGCCTGTAGTTGAAAATTACCGGGCAATCCAGCGCGGGAATGGCGTTGGGAACCAGTTTGTCGGAAATGCCCTTAAACGCGGGAACTATCTGGCTAATCAGCATGCGAACGCCGGTAAGCATCACCAAAAGGCCCGCGCCGAACCGCAGCCCCTGGTTAATCGACTCCATGACCAGATTCCCCGCGACCAGGGATTTGATGATAATCCCGACGACAATCCACAGAACGAAAATAACGATGGCGCCGATGATTGAAGCTTCCCTGAAAAATGAAAGCGCGGCGGGTACTTTGAAGTCTTCGGTAGATTTGGCTTTGTTGCCGACCTTGCTCGCCACAAAACCGGAAACAAGGCTTAAAATACCGGTGGGATGACCAAGGGTAAAACCCTGATCGTCCGTAACGGCCCAGACGTATTTCCGCAGGACGAACGGCATAATCGACCAGTACAGGGCGGAAAACGCCGCGGATATAAGGACCAAAAGCCAGCCGGAAAGACCGGCTTCCACGCCCGCGGCGACAAAAATAAACGGGAACCACCAGATCATGTGCCCGGTAAGGAAAATTATCTTAAAGGGACTGAAGCGGGCGATAAGAAGATGCAGGATCAGGGCGACCAGCATGGCAAGCCCTACCTCTCCCCCGTGAAGCTGGGTAAAAGTCACGTCATTGAGCCCTTCTACCGCGCCCGCGCCGGCGGACAGAGACTGAAAAGCCCCGTTAATGGGAGCGATGGTTCCTACCAGCATCCCCACCCCGGTATCCAGGATGATCATGCCGAAAGCCGCCAGCAGCATGCCTTTTACGATGTCGGTAAAAGCCTTCCCCTGAAGAGAAAGTCCCAGGCCGGCGATCAGTCCCAGTAATACCGGGGGATTCCGCAGAATATTCGCCGTAATAAAATCAAGCACAAACATTTTCCTTCCTCCTGAAAAAAATTTAACCTGTTCCAAAAACCGAAGTTTTGGAACAGCCTCAATTATAAAAGTTTTTTATCTTTGAAAAATTGTTTTACCACGGACGTGACTTCGTTTATATCCAGATATTTTTTTACGGTATAGACGGGAACGGAGCTGCCCGAACTCAGGGTGTCCGCGAGTTCGGCGCTTGTAAAAATCGCGTCACAGGGCATACCCTTGACGGTAGTGACGTCGGCAATATCGGTTTCCAGGGAAAGCCCAAGCTGGGAAACAGCTTTGTCAATGGACATTTTTAAAATCATCGAAGACCCGCAGCCGAAACCGCAAACGGCAAGAACTTTCATATTCACTCCCTATATGAGACCGTTGAGCCGGTTCAAAAAACTGAAATTTTGGAACGGCTTCCATTATAAAATCCGGCCGGTTTTGAGACAACTCAACTTTCAGGCGCTTCAAGGCGTGTTAAGAGTATACCCGTTCTTCCGATTAGTCAAGCAAATTAGTTATATAATATCCGCCGTCGGAAAACGCCTTGAAGCGTTCGGCGCGGTTCCGGTATAATATCTCTACGCCATCTTAGCTCAGTCGGTAGAGCGCGTGACTTGTAATCTCGAGGTCTTCGGTTCGATTCCGGAAGATGGCTTTGCGTATGGGGAAATTCCGCGCCGCGGCAAAAAGGAGACTGATACTATGGATGCCCTGGGCTACTACAATGGGACATGGGGTTCTCTGGACGATATGACTGTGCCGATGAACGACCGCGCCTGTTTTTTCGGCGACGGAGTGTACGACGCGGCGATTTGTTACCGGAAGACAATCTACCTGCTGGACAGGCACGTCGACCGTTTTTTCAACAGCGCCGGGCTGCTGGAAATAAATTTGGGGTTTTCCAAAGAACATCTTAAGGCGATATTGAACGAGATGACCGCCAAAGTGGATCATGACGAAGTTCTCGTGTACTGGCAGGTTTCGCGGGGCACGGCGCGGCGGAACCACGCTTTTCCGGACGGCCCGTCCAACCTCTGGATTATGATTAAGGCCGCCGTTGTCGCCGACCTGAGCAAAAAGATAAAGCTTATTACCATGGAAGACACCCGTTTTCTGCACTGTAATATCAAGACCATTAACCTTATTCCCGGCGTTATCGCCTCCCAGCGGGCAAAAGAGGCGGAGGCCCACGAAGCGGTTTTTCACCGCGGCAATATCGTTACCGAATGTGCCCACAGCAACGTGCATATCCTGAAAAACGGAACGTTTATCACCCATCCGGCGGACAGATACATCCTCAAGGGAATCGCCCGGGGACACCTTGTCCAGGTCTGCGGGGACATCGGCGTTCCGGTGGAGGAACGGGAATTTACCCTGGACGAGCTTTTTGACGCCGACGAGGCGCTTGTCTCAAGCACCAGTACCTTCGGCCTTGGCGTGGATTGCATTGACGACAGGCCCGTCGGGGGCAGGGCGCCGGAACTGTTGAAAAAAATACAGGACGCGCTGATGGCCGATTTCAGCAGGGCGACCGGATACGCAAAACAGCCCTGACCCGGCGGGACGCGCCGGAGTTTGGAACAGGCCCCGCGCTTAAAAGGGATCCCGTTTTATTCCAAGATCCAATTCCGGAAATACCGGGCTTGACTGGGCGGCGGCCCTGTTTTCCGCCATTATCGCGTCGAACACTTCCTGTCTGAAGACCTTGACCGTTTTCGGGGCGTCAACGCCGATGCGTACCTGATCGCCCCGTATCTCGATAATGGAAATCGAAATGTCGCTGCCTATCATGATCTTTTCGTTGATTTTACGGGAAAGTATCAGCATTACGCGCCCCCCGTGCCCGGCGCCGCGGAGCTTTTTTTCGCGGCGGAAAGCTCTTCGAGGATATCGTGCCTGGTTTTCCAGCGCTGATCGGTAAGCACCCCCTGTTTCCCGAGCCGCGCGTCGCGGTTTATGATAAGCGGGCCCTGCAGGTTGGCCGTCATCGGGCCGCCGCCGGGTATCGTAACAATCGTAAAGATAAGGGCCTTTTCGGGGCTTGTAACGCCTATGTCCTTTAACAGTTCGTCGTCGATATCAAGTTCGTAATCGGGTCTGAACAAAAAAGGATTGATGATCACAAAGGCTACCTGTTCAACGTCGATTGACTGGAGCCAGTAAAAAGGCTGGCGTTCCGCGTCCAAAATAACATACTCTTTGATGGTCTCAAAACCGAAAAGCCCCTGCGGAAACGTTATCTTCTGCCGTTCGTCAACTTCCAACGGCCCGTAGGCTTTTGTCATTACCCTCACAATCAACTCCTTAGCGGAAGAAATTCAGGCGCGAACCGCGTAAACGGATACGGACCAAAAAAAACACAAAACCGTCGACACAAACCTTCACGGTGTTTGCCGGCCTAGCGTAAAAAATCCAAAAGAGTCGGCGGAATGATCTTCGCCGTAGTCTGCAGCGCGGCCCTGTGGGCAAAATCCAGCATCGCCAAATCCGTCGCGGCGTCGGCAAAGTCAAGGTATTTTTCGCGGCCCAAAGATCCCGTAGTGTTTTCGATTTCCTCGTTCAGGCGCATCCAGGTATGAAGCGATCTTTGATACCTGCTCCCTTCCACGGCAAGCTGATTGGCCATGCCGCCAAGGGCAAGGTCGACGCCTCCCAGACCCTGGCTCCCGGCGAATTCATGATCCCCCCGCAGCAGGGCGTCCCGCAGACGGATCACCATGTCGAAAGCCGAACCGCCCGAAACAAGGGCGGTCTCATGCCAGTTGGGCGCGTAGGGATCGTTGGAGGCCTTAATCAGCCCAAGGTCCTGCAGTACCTGTGAATCCGCCCTGTCTTCAAGGCGGATCAGGTGGGCGTTGGTTCCCTCCAGGGCAAGGCCCCTGGTTTCGGGGTCCACATAGGCTTTTACCGGCGCGGAAGATTCGTTGATCTTCGCGACTACGGCGTGAAGGGTATCCCCCTGGGTAAGCTGTATCTCGATTCCGTCGACAAAGATCGCGCTGTCCTGGGTTACCCTGTAATCGGCAGCGTCGTAACGCGAAACGATATTCATTTTTTCCGCCCAGAACGCCTCCCCGCCGCCGATGTCCAGCGTCGTATAGCTGCCGTCGCTTATCTGCGTACTCCTGTTCGCCCCGGCCCCCCGGTATTCTACCCTGACGACCATGGACTCCCCTCCCCCTTCCACGCTGCCGTCAACAACGCGGAAGGGTTCGGTAAAGGCCTTGTCGCCGGCAAAAAGCTGTTTCCCGTTCATGTCCGTCTTGTTGGCGATGGCGACCAGTTCCTTTAACAGTTCGTTTACCTCAATGCCGATATATTTGAGTTCTTCCGGTCCGTTTGTCCCGTTTGCCCCTTTTACCCCCAGTTCCCGTATCTGCTGGAGGATGTCGTTAAATTCCCGGAAATAACTGTCCATGGCGTTGTACTGTTCCATCGCGAGCTTGGTGTTCTGCTCGTAACGGTTAAGCCGGGCAAGGTACGACTCAAAACGCACCGCGTGAGACGCCGCCATCGGATCGTCGCGCAATTCGTGGATCCGCTCCCCCGTACCAAGTTTCGCGTCGAGTTTGGCGAGCCGTTCTTCCTGGCGGCGAAGGCTGTACTGCATATCGGTATTCGGCATATCGGACGAAATCCGTCTCATATTCATTTTCATTTCCTCCTTGATTCATTCACAGACCTTACACGCCCATGCGGTTGATTAAGGTATCGAGCATTGAATTAACCACGGTGATAAAACGCGCCGCGGCGTTGTAGCCGTGCTGGTATTTAATCAGCGCGGCAAGTTCCTCATCCATATTGACGCCGGCCACGGACTGACGGTCTTCCAGCAGGCTTTTCATCTTGTCGCTGTTTGTCACCTTCTGTTCTCCGCTTTGTTTTCCCAGTTCCCCGATGTGTCCGACGGCGTCGGCAAAATATTCGTCAAAGGTTTTCTGCCGGCCTATCATTACTTTCGAATAACGGATATTTGAAACGGCCATCGCGGCCTCTCCGTTTCCCGGATTCGCTGTCCGTCCGTTCCGGCCGAAGCCCGACGCGACCGATCCCACGTCGCGCAACAGCGCGGGGTTGACCTCTATCCAGCCCGAGGGATGCGCGATGGGGGCGACGGCGTAGCTTTCCGCGGCGCCCCGCAGCGCCGTTACCGCGTCGGCCTGGTCCCAGTCGTAGGCGCCGTCCGGGCCGCGGGCGTTAAGAAGTCCCGCGTAGCCTTCAAGGAAAAACCCGGAATCTTCCACGTGGCGGATAACGAAGTCCGGATTATCCCAGCCTTCCGCCGGAGTTCCCTTTAACGACAACTGCCCCTCCCTGTTCAGCCTTGCCACAACCTCGGCCCCGGAATTGTTGATCCGGTTCACGATGTCGGATACCGTATCGGTCGCGTAATACGGAACTTCGACATTGCCGTTAAATCCGGAAAGGGTGATAACGCCCTCAAGCCCCGGCTGGGCGTTTGCTTCCAGGGCGTTAAGGCCGCTGATTCTGAAAATATAGCTTGAGTCAAATTCGCCGTCGCCGGAACGGTCGTAGTTGCCGTTTACATTCGGAACAAAAGGCCGTTCCACAAAAAAGTCCAGGCCGGTAACGCCGTTTATCCCGTAGCCTTCGCGGTGTATCTCGTTCACCAGATCGATAAAGTTCATCGCGAAGGTGTCAAGAGAGCGAATTTCCGATTCAATTGTAACGTCGCGCAGCTCAAGCAGGGCGTACAGGCTTCCGTTACGGAAATTCATTTCCTGCCGGGTTTCGTCCCAGTAGATACGGGAATAGCCGTCTTCGTCGGGGCGTTTTTCCAGGCTGAACTGTCTGCCGATTCCGCCCTGTACGAGGATCATGCCGGATGTATGTACCATAAATTCGTCCGGGTCGCGCCTGTCGACGGTAATGTCGATAATTTCCGACAGTTTATCCACCAAAAGATCGCGCCTGTCCATAAGGTCGTTGGGATTATCACCCATCGCCCTGCTCTTCTGTATCTGGTTGTTCAAATCGGCGATTTCCAGGGAAAGATCGTTGACCCGCCGGACGCTAATCGCGATATCTTTTTCTACCATATCTTGATAGCCTTTCAGCATCTGAAAACGGTTGTTGATCGCGTCCATGAGGGTTTTTCCCCGTTCGACCACGGCGGTTCTGGGCGGAGTGTCCGAGGGATGGTTGGCAAGCTCTTCCCAGGCGTCCCAAAACTGGTCGAGTTTTCCCCGAACCGACGTATCGCCTACTTCGTTGTACACTTGTTCCAAAAGCCGTATGACCGGATCGCGGGCATCCCAGTATCCTTTTGTGGAGGCCTGGGCGACAATCTGCTCGTCCAGAAGCAGATCCCGTATCCGCTCGATTCGCTCGATTATCGTTCCCTGCCCAATCTGTCCCGGCGTTTCTTCCCGTTCAAGGCCGGGAATGTATATCGGCTCGAACGCCGCGAATTCCACCCGTTGCCGGGAATAGCCTTCGGTATTCATGTTCGAAAGATTGTGACCGGTGGTCGCGATGGCCTGCTGATGGGCCGTAACCGCCCGCTTTCCTATTTCAATGCCCTGAAAGGTCGATGTCATCGGAATCTCCTCTAAAAATGACGGTTAAGCACCACGCTTTTCATGTCCGCTTCCCGTTCCACCCCGTTTCTGGAATAAATTTTACCTTTCCTGTCCGGATAGGCGCTTTCAAGCATCCCCGAAATGGCGTTTTTCGTTTCCCTGATATAATCCATGAGGTTGTCGTTTGTCAGACGGATTTGCAGGGCCTGTATTTTAAGCCGCCGGTACAGAGCCGTAAGTTCGTTCCGTTCGCGTTCGGGAAGCCGGACGCTCAGCGCGTAAAAACGTTCTTTCTCGTCCAGGTCTTCGCCCGGCGCCGCTTCCGCGAAAAGCCTGTTCCGTTCCGTTTCCAGGAGCTCGAAATCTTCTCCGATCCCGCCTATCGCCTCAAGATAAGCCTCGTAATCAGCCCATTCTCTGTTGATAACGGCGTCCCGGACCAGTATCTGGAGGGCCGGAATTTTCTCCAGAAGATCAATTTCCTTGCACAGAATTGCCGCGCAGGCCGACAAAACGGGATTTCCGCCGCTCTTTTCGGGAGTTTTTTCCATTTTATACCTCCGATATGTATATCGGCATAACGAAAGGAAGAATTGAGCCGTTCCGTCCGCTGGAAACAGGCGGCATTTCTATTGAACGGAAATAGGGCTCATTTCTACTGAACGGCGACAAAACCGCGAATGAGCTCTTGACAAAAAACGTTTTTTTTATCAGAGTAAAACAGGTTTTGATGGTGGATGTAGCTCAGTGGTAGAGTCCCAGATTGTGGATCTGGTCGTCGCGGGTTCAAACCCCGTCATCCACCCGCAGGCGCGTGGCGGGGTTTGAAGGGTTGAGCCCGCCGGGTGAACGCGGAAAAAAGACGTCATAAAGGACGCGAAGGGCGAAACCCCGGCCTGGAATGAGCAAACAGGACGTTTGCGGAGGAAAGGCAAACCCGGTTATCCGCCGGTGAAAACGTTTATGACGTTTTCGCCCAGGCGTTCGTAGCTCAGATGGATAGAGCGACGGACTTCGAATCCGTAGGCCGCAGGTTCGAGTCCTGTCGAACGCAAAAACACAGAGCGGCCGCGAATGATCTGAAAATTGTTTTTACGGGCCGCTAGCTCAGCTGGTAGAGCAGCAGACTCTTAATCTGCGGGTCGAAGGTTCGATCCCTTCGCGGCTCATAGACGTAATTCCTTACAGGATAAGGAATTAGAGAAAAGCCACCGGAAGAACCGGCGTTTAGCTAATCCAAAGTATGAGAAAGCCCATGAGAAAAATGGGTTTTCGGGGAGGTTGGCTTATGCGCCGGTATTATTTGCATACCCGCCATGGCATTTTTTACGCGGAGCTTGTGACCCCGGAGGGCCGCAAGCTCACCGCCCGCAGTACCGGAAAAACCACGGAAGATGAAGCCCTGTTGGTTGTCGCCGATTGGCTTAAAAACGGCGTATATTCCGTGACAAAACGGAAGGTACGCCCGCTGGACGCCGTCATAGGGCTGGACGGCATTTTGCGGGCCGTCCGCAAGGTCGATCTTGACGCCGACGACGCCATGCGAATAGTCAATGTCCTGAAAGATCGGGGCCTGATTGATATTGCGGCGGTTAAAGCCACGGGCCGGGGGGCGGTTCCCGTTGTCCGGTTCCTTCAACAGTTTTGGGATTATGATACTTCAGAGTACATAAAGGATCGCCTGTCTCATGGATACCGGTTTAGCCGCCGTTACGCAAGGGAGTGTCAAAACCGGCTCAGGTCAATTCTTGTTCCCTTCTTTGCCGACAAGAAACTGAATTGCGTTACCACCGAAGACCTAAAACAACTGTCAAACCGGCTTGCGGATCGAGGGCTTTCAACATCGTCCATCAATCAAATAATGCTTGTTGCCGTTACCCCGCTCAAATGGGCCTTCAATGAAAAAATCATCCCGGCCAACCCGGCCATCGGCCTTACGCGGTTTTCCATTACCAACAAGGAACGGGGCGTACTTACCGAAGCGGAAGCCTCGGAGGTGTTTAGCGTCAAATGGGAGGACAAGCGGGCCTTTGTCGCCTCCCTGGTCGCGGCCACGACCGGAGCGCGTTCCGGGGAGTGCCTTGCCTTGCGCCGGAGCGACATAGGGGAAACCACCCTGAACATCCAGCATAGTTATTCACTCCTGGACGGGTTAAAATGCCCCAAAAACGGGCGTAAACGGGCGGTTCCATTATTGCCCGAAGTCAGGGCGGCCCTGCTGGACTTGCTCCGGGATAACCCCCACCAGATAGACGATCCCTTTGTGTTTTATTCCCTTCGGGAGGATCGCCCGGTTGATCCCAAGGTTATGTTGGACGGCTTACACGC
>JAIRSC010000021.1 GCA_031255645.1 Treponema sp.
CCGCCCGTGGTAGCATTTTTCCATGATCAGCCGTAACGTCAAGGTTCTTTCAAAGGGCGAAGTTCTCTGTGCCGGGGAAGAGCTCGAATACGCGCCGCTTAAACCCGGCGAGGCGCTGATACGGAACGAGGCTTCCCTTGTCAGCTCCGGTACCGAGCTTTCCCGTGTTTTCGGGATCAAGAAGGGTCTGGAGTATCCGGTTTATCCGGGATACGCGTCCGTCGGCAGGGTGGAAGAAACCGGGCCGGATTGGGCGGAAGGCGAAACGGGCGGCCTAACAGGCGGCCCGGCGCGGGAGCGTCCGCGCCTGAAGGCGGGCGACCGGGTGCTGTTCAGCGGCGCGCACAGGGAGTATCAGGTGTTTCAAAGCGGCCGGATGAGCAGCCTTGAGATGCTGATTCCGCTCGGTCCCGAATACGATCCCCTTTCAAGCGTAGACGCGGCCCTGCTGCATCTGGGCCTTGTGGCGATGAACGGCATACTGCCGGCCGAGCTGAAACTCGGGGACAAGGTCTGCGTCTTCGGCCTGGGCGTCGTGGGGCTTATTACGGCGCTGCTCTACGAGGCCTCCGGCGCGCGGGTGCTGGGGCTTGACGCGGTGGAAAACAGGGCGGCCCACGCCCGGGCGGCGGGGCTGCGAAACGCCCGGGGCCCCGGAAACGCCCCGCTGTCTTCTCTCGCGCGGGAATTTTTCGGGGGAGACGCGGACATCGTCGTGGACGCCACGGGCAATTCCGCCGGCATTGTCGCCGCCGTGGACTGCTGCGGGGAAAACGGACAGGTACTGCTGCTCGGCTCGCCCCGGGCCGATTACAAGTGCAACATTACCCCGGTGTTCAACCGCATCCACATGAAGATGATCAGCCTTATCGGCGCTTTTAACGGGCGCTATCCGTTTTACAAAAAAGAAGGCAGCCGCGAATCCATCGAACGAAACATCGCGAGCTTTTCCCGGCTCATGACCGAAGGGCTCGTCAATCCCCGCGCCGTCATCAGCCACGTGGCAAAGCCGGAACAGGCAATGGAAATCTACGGCGGCCTTTTTTATCACCCCGAAACCTATTTCTGCGCGGCGTTTGACTGGAGCCGCTAAAAAAAGCGGAACGATTGGGCGGATCGTTTTCCGCGGGGCCCTTGCCCGTCTATCGCCGCTCCGCGCCCCGGTTCACCGGCGAAGGGGCCTGTGGAACGCGCCCTGTACGGCCAGCTGCAGGGCGACGGCGAATATAAAGGCTGTCCAGGAATACCTGAAGCCCGCCAGAAAACCAAACAGCAGAAAACAGCCGGCCGCGGCCGTCCATATAGCGCCCGAAAAAAGGGCGAAGCGGGCCGCGGCAGGGCCGGATATCATCTGTTCATATTCCTTCTTCAGATTTTCCGTAACCCGATCCCTCATCCAGGGCTTGAGCCTGCTTTTTTCGGTCAGTATCAGGAACGCGAGCAGGCTGGCGCCGGGAAGCCCGAAGGGGACGAGCAGGCCGATGGCGCCGAGCTGCGGGATATTCTCCGTCGTCGCGAAATAGCCGAGCGGCATCATCGTCAGGGTGAAGGTAATCAGTACGGCGGCCAGGGTATACCACAGGGCGCGTTTTTTCTTCATCGGATACATCGCGGCGGTTTCCTGGGTAAGGCCCAGAAGGACAAGGCCCGCGACGCCCAGCGTCGTAAACGGCATGAGAACCCCGAACAGGGAAACCAGCTCTTCGGAACCGGCGGCCCACGACGGAGCGTATTCCCCGCGCGTCGCGAAATACGCGAGCGCCGCCGAGATAATCCCAAACGCGAGCACCGCGCCGGAAAACACGTAGGCGATAACCCTCGGCGCTTTCATATAACGCCGTATCCCCATATACACGTCCCGGTACACCTCCTGCCGGCGTTTAAGGCTCATTTCGTCGGCCAGGGCGGTAATGTCGCCCAACTCCGCCGTGGTTTTCGCGAAGGCTTCGTTTTCCGGCATGCCTTTTTTTACGAGACTCGCGATACGGTCGTCGAGGTTGCTTTGAAGCTCCTCCATAAAATCCTTAAGCCGCCCGGTCTCCTCGTAATCCCTGAACAGGGATTGGATAAACTCTTTTGTCGTCATGTTTTTCTCCTGAAATCGTAAATATAGAAAGTTCAGCCGCCGGTTTTCGGCGGGGAATCGCCGATTCCCATAAGGCTGTCGAGAATGTTCCGGGTAAATTCCCAGTCCCGCATATTCCGGCGGTAGGTTTCCCGGCCCCTGTCGGTAAGGTGATAGTAACGCCTGCGCGCGCCCTGGGTTTCATCGCCCCAATAGGAACTGATGCAGCCTTCCTGTTCCAGCCGTTTGTAGCTGGAATACAGCGTCGTCTCCTTCAGTTCGTAACGCTCCCCGGTGTGTTCGAGAATCGTGTTGTATATCTCGAAGCCGTAGGCGTCTCCCCGGTGCAGAATCCCCAGAACAATGGTTCCCGTATGCCCCCGCAGCAGATCCGAAGAAAGGCGCGGCCCATAATCCGGCCGGGATTCGTCGTGTGTGTCCATAGGCCGTTTTCCTCCTCTAAAAAAATAGTTCCCCGTCCCCGCGGGGCTTCTTTGTCTGACGTTAATTCTTTTCTGTCAAGTAATATTATATAGCAAAGTACTACGACTGTCAAGTATATTTTGAAAAAAATTTTTTTTTGAGGCCGAAACAAGGCATGCCTTTTGTAGCTAATTTGGTTTTTACAGAACACTATATCTTTCTCACGCTGTCGCGAACAACGAGTTTTCCGGAAATCAGAATGTTTTCCGGTATGTTTTCCGAAGCGGCGACGATCCGTTCCGTTAGTTTTTCCAGCGCCCGCTGCCCTATCTGGCGGGTAGAAACCCGGATCGTCGTCAAAGGCGGCTCCATAAGGCCGCTTGACGGCAAATCGTCGAAGCCGACAATGCTGATATCCTCCGGGATACGGTAATTGTGATCCCGCAGGGATTTCATACAGCCGTAGGCGATGGTGTCGTTCATGCAAAAAAACGCCGTGGGAAGATCGCCGCGTTTGTCCAGGTGTTTGCCCATGTCGACAATCGTCAGATCAAAGGCGGGGTCCACGCTGACAATGTATTTTTCCTGGACCGGCAGGGAAAAGTATTCCATCGCCTCCCGGAACCCGAATTCCCTCATTTTGAAATTTCGTACCTCATAGCTGCTTTTGATCAGCCCGACGCGCCGGTGCCCGTTAACGTACAGATGCTGGATCGCCTTGAAGACCCCGTCGGCGTTGTCCATATCGATACAGTCGTAAAGGGCGAACGGAAAATAGGTGTCGATGAACACAATCGGCTTCGCCAGTCCGCCAAAGAAGTTTAGCTCATGGGCGCTGAGCTCGGTTCCCAGGACAATAAGCCCGTCAACGGTCGTATCCCTGTGAATGTCGATTATTTCTTCTATTGGAACCTTGTTGAAAAACGAAACCTCAAGCTTGAATTTCCGTTTTTTTACGCCGGCCTCGATTCCTTCCAGATATTCGGTGATAAAGGCGTTATGCTGTTCGTTAACGATATGGCCGTGTTTCGCGATTTTTATCAGCTTAATCGTGATGTTCCCGTATCCGCCGTTTTCGGGAAAAACGGTTTTGTATCCCATCTTTGAGGCGATTGCGACGATCTTTTGCCTGACCGCGTCGCTGATCCCCGTTTTGTTGTTCAGGGCCAGGGAAACGGCGGAGGGCGAAACGTTGGCTTCTTTGGCGATGTCGATAAGCCGGGGGGGCATGATTCAGTATAAGCCCCTCGATGGAAAATAGTCAAGCGGAAATCTAAAAAAATTTAGTAACACCTAAAATTTTTCGGCGTTTTTCTTCAATAATAACTAAAATTTTATACGTTATTAGCTTTTTTCACAAAACAATCTTGACAATTGTGGTTATATGGATATAGGATATTCGCTAACGACTAAATATCTTATTAAAATATTTAGTACTTTATGGAAAGGAGACAAACATGAAGAAAATCGTATGCTGCGCTCTCGTGGCGCTCCTCGTTTTTGCCGCAGCCGGCTGTAACCGTTCAACCGCGGGGTCCGGCGACGCGGAAGTCGACGGCCTTTTGAAAAAGTATTTCCCCGATCAAATGAAAGACGGGGCCGTCAAGGTAGCGGTTGTCCGTAACCTTAACGCCGGCGACCATACCCAGCAGTTTCTGGACGGATGCGTATCCGAGGGAACGGCGCTGGGCTTTATCGTCGACACCTTCGTCACCAACGGCGACAACGCCAGATGCCAGGAAACCCTGGCCCAGGTTATCCAGAAGGATTACGACGGGATCATTCTTTCCCACGGCGAAGCGGGCTATACCTACGACGCCCTGAAACCCGCCGTGGACAAGGGAATGAAGGTAGTAACCTTCGACTCGGTTCCCTACCTGAACGGCGACCCCAACGGGACTATTCTTACCGGCGTAACCAGTACCGCCCAGGAAGACTACAAGCTCGCCGAGCTTTCCCTTTCTTCCATCGTGGAGAATTTCCCCGCCGAAAGACAGCCGATCAAAGTAGTGCGCGCCTGGATGGGCCCCGGCGTTCCCCCGCTGGATCGCCGCCAGACCATCTACGACCGCTATGTCCAGGAAGGAAAGATCGTCGAGGTAGCCCTTGTAGGCCCGGTAGACTCTTCCAATCCCCGGGGCGGTACCTGGGATTCCTTCGCCTCGATTCTTCCCCGTTACGCCCCCGGTTCCGTGGACGCCATCTGGGGTTCCTATGACGAACTTGCCAAGGGCTGCCTCCAGGCTCTGGACGACGCCGGACGAACGGACATCAAACTTATGTCCATCGATATTTCCAACGACGACATCAACCTGATGCTGTCCCATCCGGACGTGTGGGTTTCCACCGCGGCGGTCGATCCCAAGCTTATCGGCATTGCCGACATGCGTCTTCTTGCCGCCAAGTTCGCCGGCGAATCCACCCCGGACACCTACAATCTGGACGCCCAGAGCGTAAAGACCGGCCAGCTTAACTCGTCGATCAACATGACGAACATCGCCACCGTGGTACCCGGCTGGGGCCAGGAACAGGGCGTGTACGACAGTTATGCCTGGATGGCGGAGCTTAAAGCGGCCGTCAGCAAATAACCGCCGCCGCGGATTGGCCGGCTTCAACGCGGCCAATCCGTGAGCGCGTCAGCGGGCCCGATCTTCGCAAAGACCGGGCCTTTCGTTATCTTCCGGGGAACCTGAAAGAGGCGGTAGATTGGAAGCGCAGAACAAATCAATCCTGAATATGCGGGATATTTCCATTGAATTTCCCGGCGTCAAGGCCCTTTCCCATGTGGACTTTAACATGGAAAGCGGGAAAATTTACGCCCTTGTCGGCGCCAACGGCGCGGGCAAATCGACGCTGATGAAAGTGCTGTCCGGGGTTAACAGTCATTATACCGGGCAGGTCTTTATAAACGGGGAAGAAGTTGAAATTCGTTCCCCCAAAGCCGCCAAGGATCTGGGCATTGAAATAGTGTACCAGGAAGTAGACGTGGCCCTTACCCCTACCCTTTCGGTCGCGGAAAACATCATGACCAACGTGCTGGTCAACAAAATGGGGAAAAAACAGTTTGTTAACTGGAACAGTATCCGAGGCTCCGCCAGGGAAGCGCTGGCGCGGCTTGGCGTGGACATAGACGTACGCAGGCCCATTTCCGATTTAAGCCTGGCGGAAAAACAAATGGTGCTTTTGGCGAGCGCCGCCCGGGAGCGCTGTAAATTCCTTGTCCTTGACGAACCGACCGCGCCCCTTTCCAACACGGAAACGGAAAACCTCTTCAAAATGGTGCGGTTCCTGGCGAAAGAAGAAAACGTCGGGATTGTTTTTATTTCCCACCGCCTGCCGGAACTTTTTGAAATCTGCGAACACATCACGATCATGCGGGACGCCCAGGTGGTAAAGGACATGGACATTACCCCGGATCTTTCCGTCAAACAGATCGTCGAATACATGCTGGGCCGCAAATTCGACGAAGTGTATGAAAAGAAAAACGTCCCCATAGGCGATGTGCTTTTGGAGATCGACAATCTTACCGAAGCGGAAGAGCGGATTAAGAACATCAGCCTGCGGGTTCGCGGCGGCGAAATTGTGGGCATCGCCGGATTGGTCGGCGCGGGAAAAACGGAGCTTTGCAAGACCGTATTCGGCGCGTACCGGAGCTCTTCCGGAACGGTAAAGCTAAAGGGGCGTAACATTACCCCCCGCTCCCCTTCCCTCGCGGTTAAACGGCGGCTCGCCCTGGTGCCCGAAGAACGGCGCAAAGAAGGGATTATCGTGCTTGATCCGGTATACGCCAACATTACGATTTCGGCCCTTCACAAATTTCTCAATATTATCCGTTTTGTGGTCAAACGCCGCCAGCTTGCCGTTACCGGCAAGGTAATAAAAGACCTTGACATTAAAACCCCGTCGGAAACGCAAATTCTCGCCAATCTTTCGGGCGGCAACCAGCAGAAGGTGGTTGTCGGAAAGTGGCTTGTGGCGGACGCCGACATATACATTTTTGACGAGCCAACCAAGGGAGTGGACGTGGGGGCCAAGCGGGATATTTTCAAGCTGATTGAAGACCTTGCCGCCCAGGGCAAAGGGGTGATTTACGCGTCCTGCGAATTTTCCGAAATTATGGCAATCGCCGACAGGGCCTATGTGATGTTCGACGGCGAAATTGTCAAGGAAGTAAAAGTGCCGCAGTCCAGTGAAAAAGAACTGCTCTATTACTCAACCGGAGGCAATTGAACATGAGCGCCAAAATCGCAAAGCGGGATCTGAAAAACATAACGATTGATTTTATCGCCAAGTGGGGCGTTCTCCTGACCATAGCCATACTGCTTGTCGTTTTTTCCGTATCCATGCCGTTTTTTAGAACCGTTTCCAACATCATCACCATTATCCGGGCCGTATGTATCGTTACGATTGTCGCGATAGGGATGACCTTCGCGCTTACCGTAAACGGCATCGATCTGTCGGTCGGTTCCGCCGCGACAATGTCCAATACGGTGTGCATGACTTTCTTTATCTGGTTCTCGATGGGAACGACCGTACCGGGTACGCTCCTGGCGATGTTTCTTACGCTCGTTATTTCCCTGTCCATAGCGGCAATAAACGGCTTCCTTATCGTAAAGCTTAAAATTTTCGACATGCTGGCGACACTGGCCACGATGTTCATGTTTGAGGGCGTGGCCATGACCTACGCCGGCGGCGGCGCGATAAACGAGCGGATGGTAAAACCCGACGGAACCACCGCGACCGGAACGGTACCGGTGTTCCTGCGGACGATGGGACGGGAACCGTGGATCATCATTATCATGCTGGTACTGGTTTTGCTGGCCTTTCTTTTCCTTACCTATACCAGGCACGGCCGTTATATGTACGCCGTCGGATCCAACATTGAAGCGGCCCGGCTTTCCGGCATCAACGTGCAGAAGTACCGGATTACGGCCTATGTTTTCAGCGCGATACTTGCCTCGATAGGCGGCATTCTTGTAGGCGCCCGCGTGGGAAACGCCCAGATAAACTCGGGTTCCCCCTACCTTATGGGAGCGGTCGCCGCGGCCCACATAGGCATATCGGTCGCCGGCATAGGGCGGCCCAACGCCTTTGGTACCCTGGCGGGCGCTTTCCTTATCGGTGTTTTGGAAAACGGTCTTATCATGGCATCGGTGCCCTA
>JAIRSC010000099.1 GCA_031255645.1 Treponema sp.
AGCAGCGTCGTGGGAACCAGAACAAGCCGCGCTCCCCGCATGTAAATCGACGCCGAAAAGGCGGCAAGATCACACACGACGCCTCCGCCGGCGGCGACAAAAAGCCCGTCCCGCCCCAGGCCGATTTCACGGGCCTTTTCCAGTATGGTTTTTACCGAATCCCAGTTTTTGTGCCGCTCGCCCGGCGGCAGCGTCAGAAGAACGGCGCTTTTTCCGGCAATCCGTTCCGCCGCAGGCCTTGTATGCTCATCACACACTACAAGACAGGAGGGGGAAAAACCGGAAATTTCGCCGGCTTCGGGCAGTTTTTCCCGGATAACGACCCGTGACGAAAAGGATCCGAAGCTAAAATTGAATTCCGCGGGCATGACAATACCTTCCGGGCGGACTATGTAAACCAATCTTGCCCAGCAAAATCAAAAAGAGCATAAATGATCTGACCCTTTACGGGCGGCCGTAACACGCTCCGCGGGGGTACGTCAGACCTTTTCACCAAAATAACATATTTCGCCGAAGAGTTCAATGGAAAAAGAAGCCCGGCCGGCTAATCGGCCAGACCCAAAACGCAGGATTCCACGCAGTTTATCAACTTCGCCTTGAGCATCGGTCCGGGTTTTTCCATACCCGAAAGATAGGCGCTCCACATTTCCCGGTAATGAACGGCGTCTTTGTGGTCCAGAGGCAGTTTTTTGCCCTTGAGAAAACCTTCGCTGTCCTTGTCCCTGAGCAGGCAGGAACCGGCAAAAACGATGCGGATATCGGTAAGCAGGTTTTTTTCGTTTTTCGCGATAAAAACCATAACTCCCCCCGTTTCGCCGCCCAGATCGCGGGAATGGAATTTCCGGCAGACCGTATAGTTCCAGTGTTCCAGGGGCATTCGTATTCTGGTAAGGAGTTCCTGGGGCGCCAGGGCGGACGATCCAAACGAGGAAAAGCGCAGGGCCGATATCCAGCGGTTTTGGAAGGCCGTGCGCAATTCGTAGCGGGCGTCGAGGGCCGTCATCGGGGCGGCAATGTCTATGCCGCCGAACGGCGTTCCGGCGCTGCAGATGTTTCCCCCGGCGGTGGCAAGGTTCCTGACCTGGGGACCGGCGATCCCGTTCAGGGTTTTCGAGAGCGCCTCGGGAATGCTTTTTCCCAGCGCGATAATGTCGTTAAGGCTGACCATCGCCCCGATTTCAAGGTAGCGTTCCGTCCTCGTTATCCGTTTAAGCTCGTCGATCCGGTCGAGCGACAGGATGTTTTTCGGCAGCGCGGGAAGTTCGGACATGCCGCTCCCGCCGGCGGGGAAACCCCGGATCAGGCAGGTACCGCCCGCAAAAGGGACGGCGTCGGGGAAACGGCTCCAGGCGGAAAAAAGCTCCTGAAAATTGGAGGGAAAAAACACCTGGCTATGAGGAGCGTCCATATATCCTCCTCCGCCTAATCTCTATTGCCGAAAGTATTCCCGCGTACAGGCGTTCCGGCTCGGTACAGCGGCAGCGTACCCCGCTGAACGCGTTGTAGAAATCTTCCCGGTCCGGCTTGGTGTTTTTTTCAAGAAGCAGTTCCGCGGCGAGAATCTTTCCCGCGTCGCAGCAGCCGCAGTTTTCCACGCCCGCGCCGGCAAAGCCGGCGACGATGTCCTGGTATTCGTCGGTTTGGGAAAAGCCCTCCAGCGTGATGATTTCGCCGCCCTGTACCTTGAAGGCGGGGATAAGGCAGGACGGGGAAACCGCTCCGTTGAAGATAACCGAACAGGCGCCGCAGGTCCCGGAAAGGCAGCCGCTTTTTGTTTTTACAAAGGAAAAATTTTCCCGGAGAATCACGGCAAGCCGTTTATTGGCTTCCACGGAAGCCACAACGTCTTCGCCGTTGAGTATAAAACGTATCGTCACGATTTTTCCTTTTCGCCGGAAGCTTTTTCGTCGTGGGGCTTTTTGTACGCGGGGCGGCCGCTTTCCGTCTGATCCAAAAGTTCCCGTTCGTTGACCAGTTCCCAAATTTCGGCGGCGCTTATGGGCAGCGTCGTAAAATGATGGTCCATGGCCTGGGAAACCGCCTGGGCGTAGGCCGCGGGAACGGTGGAAAACGGCAGCTCCCCTATGCCCCTGGGATTCCCGTCCGACCACTGAAAGTCGATGGTAATCGGGGGAATTTCTTCCGGTACCGGGAGGGAATAGGTTCCGATGTCTCCGGGCAAAATCGCGCCGTCTTTGTAAACGACTTTTTCCCGCAAAGCCCAGTTCAGGGCCTGAATCGAAAGCAGGGTAAGGCTTTTTTTCGCCCTGTTTTCCGCCAGTATCGGTCCTCCGTCAACGGCAAGCCAGATTCCCCGTACCCGGGGGATGTATTCGATTGGGTCGATTTCCGCCTCGACGACGGCCGTTCCCCAGCTCAACAGCGAAACGGCGTTTTCATCGTAGCGGGCGTCCGAAGCCCAGGCGTTTTTTGTCGAAGGATGATAAAAGCGCCGTACCGTAATGGGCAGGGGATCGCGGAAACGCTGCTTTTTTATCGCCTCGCAGGATCGTTCCACCAGCCGGGTAATGACGGCTATGTTCCGGGAAAGACAGGCGGGGCCGGAATCCGGCACGTTTTTTCCCTCGGTGACGATTCTTACAAGGTCTTCGGCGACGCCGAGTTCCCGCGCGGCAATGGCTTTCCAGGGGTATATCTGTTCCTCCCCGGAAGACACCATGGCGGTTCGTATTTCCAGCGATCCGTCTTTTTCCAGCGTAAGTTCCACGCCCTCTTTGGTTCCCAGCGGGTATAAAAGGCCCTTGCCCTGGAACGCCGACGCGATGCCGATGCCCCGGAGCGGCTCGGAGGGCCTGATGTGTCCGGCGGCCCCGCGCCACCGCCGCAGCAATTCGAACGCGGCCCATTTTCTCCGGTAATCGCTCATCGAGGAAGCCGTGTCGATAAGCCCCTCAAGGCTCACCTGATCCCGGATTTCGCTCCCGACGGCGAGTCTGGTCCCTTTCTGGAGGAATGCGTTTTTTCGCCATTCGGCGGGATCTTCCTCAAGCTCCTCGGCGATATGGGCCGCGTGGCGTTCCATCGCGAAAAAACCCTGGCTAAGGCCGAAACCGGTAAGCGGCCCCGACGGGGGTATGTTGGTAAGGGACGCTTTTGCTTCTATATCCAGATTCTTGTGGTGATAGGCCCCCAAAGCTCCCAGGATTATCCGGTCGAGTATTTCCGCCGCGAAAAACCCCGCCGCCCCCATGTCGGCGCATACCCGCATTTCCGTACCCAGAATACGGCCGCGTTCATCCAGCGCGCTGCGCAGGGCGATTTCCGTTTTTACCCGTTTGGGCGAAAAGCGGAAATCTTCTTCCCGCGACAGAATAAGCTTTACCGGCCTGCGGGTAATCCAGGCGGCAAGGGCGGCGTGGCAGGAACAAAGGCTTGGATACAAAATCTTTCCGTCCATATGGAGTTCCATTCTTGCCCGTTTGAGTTCTACCATGCCGGGGTTTATCCCAAGGACTTTCGAAACCTGATCCCTCGCGTGGAACGGCCACTGGGACGCGGTGTAAACGACGATTCCCGTCAGCGGATTGTGCCTGTCCGCGCCCGCAACGGGGATCGCCACGGCGCCGTTCGGGTCCGTTGTCCAGGCGTCCTGAAAGCCGGTAGCATAGACGCCGGCGGCGATTTTTTTTGCGTCCTTGAAGGCCTGTTCGATGTTTCCGGCGGAAAAGACCCTTGAGGCCGCCGTTTGCAAAGACGCCCGGGGATCGAGAACCGGCGTTTCTTCCTCCGCGTTTACCCGGCACCGGGAGGCCAGTTCCAGAAGCGCGGATTTGTCGGGGCCGGCGAGTATGGCCACGGGTTCCCCGATATAGGAAAGCTCCTTTTCCGCCAGCACCGGCAGGCTGCCGCCGGGGCCTTCCACGCGGTTTTCGCCGGGAATGTCCGCCGCCCTGATAACGGAAACCTTGTTGGGAAGGGGAGGGATGTCTATGCCTTTCAGTATCCCCTTCGCGACCGGCGAACGGACAATTACGCCGGAAAACGCCTTGCCTTTGGACGAGAGTATCGCGATGTCGTCAATAAATTCCGGTTTTTCCCACATTTTCCAACACGGCGGAAATAACCCGTTCCGTCTCCCGCTCCGTCATTCCGGGCCAGAGGGGAAGGGATACCGTTTCCCTATATCGGTTATAGGTTTCGGGGAAATCTTCCGCCACAAGATTATACCTGTTTTTATAATAAGGCATAATGTGCAGGGGGATAAAGTGCAGCGAGGCGGTAACGCCTTTTTTTCGCAGGTTTTCGATAAATTCGTCCCGCCGCCTTCCGGTTTTTTCACCGGATATCCGGCCCGTTCCGCCGGAAGCCCCGCCGGTAATCCGCAGGGGGTACAGATGGCGGGCGTCGCCGGGAGAGGTCGGCGGAACGCGCAGCCCCGGAACGCCGCCGAAAGCCGCGTCGTAACGCCGGGCAATGTCCCGTCTCATCGACAGCAGATCCGTCGCCCGCGAAAGCTGCGCCCTTCCCAGCGCCGCGAGCAGATCGGGAAGGTTGTACTTGAAACCCGGAGAAATAACCTCGTAGTACCAGGACGCGCCCGGATCGGTATAGCGGTTCCACACCGTCCTGTCTATGCCGTGGTTCCGCATACAGGCGGCGCGTTCCGCGAGCGCCGCGCTGGAACTCACGAGCATGCCGCCTTCGCCCGTGGTTATGGTTTTTGTCGCGTAAAACGAAAACACCCCGGCGTCGCCGATTGTCCCCGCCCAGCGCTTTGCCGGGGCCTCCGCGCCGGATTGGGGGATTGGGCAAAAGGCCGGAAACGCGTGGGCGGAGTCTTCGATTACCCCAATCCCCCTGCGCCGGGCAATTTCCGTTATGGCAGCCATATCGCAGGGAAGGCCGCCGAAGTGGACCGGAATTACCGCCTTTACCCTGTTTTTTCCGCCGGCGAATCCGGGAACGCTTTTGCCCGATTCAAGCCGGCAAAGCGTGTCTTCAAGGGCGGCGGGATCGATATTGTAGGAACCGGGGGCTATGTCGACAAAAACGCTTTCCGCGCCGAGGTAACGGACTACTTCGGCGGTACTGGTAAACGTGTACGACGGAACCAGCACCAGATCGCCGGGGCCGGTTCCCAGGGCTTCCAGGGCAAGATGAAGGCCCGACGTGGCCGAGTTTACCGCGAGGCAGTAGAGCGGCGGACCGGACCGGCCGGCGTTTTCCGTTCCGCCCGGCGCGGAGGGGCGGGGAAACTCGTCCGTGTCCGCCGGAATTTCCCGCTCGAGAAACAGGGCGAATTCCTTTTCAAAGGCAAGCGCCTCTTTTCCGGTGGTAAGCCAGCCGGAACGGAGCGCCCTGAGGACGGCTTCTTCTTCTTCTTTCCCGATAAACGGCCGGGCAAACGGAATATCACTCATCATCATTCGCGGCGGGCCCCGGGACGGCCTCAAACAGGATTTTTTTCAGCAGATCGCCGTTCCGGTACGCGCCGGCCTTTTTGGGATCAAAGCGGACGATGGGACCGAGCGTTTCAAGAAGCTTTTCGAGGTCGAGCGGCGGGGATTTTCGTTTAAGTTTGAGGATGCGCTCGAAACCGGTGGCTTCCGGCGCCTCGTCGTCCGACCACAGCTTTTCGCCGATCCGCTCTCCGGGGCGCGTCCCGATATACTCTATTTTGACGTCCCGTTCCGGCTCAAAGCCGTAAAAGCGAATCATCTGTTCGGCCATGTCCCGGATACGTACCGGTTCGCCCATGTCCAGCAGGTACAGGCTCCGGTTTTCACCGACCCCGCCGGCCTTGAGTACGAGGGAACAGGCTTCGGGAATCGTCATAAACCAGCGTTTCATTTCGGGATGGGTGATCGTAAGCGGGCCGCCTTTTTCAATCTGTTTCTGGAAAAGCAGCATAATCGATCCCCTGGAACCGAGAACGTTGCCGAAGCGTACCGCGATAAAACGGGAATTTTCGCCGTTTTCGGTATCCGGGCCTTCGAGAACAAGCCGTTCGCAAAGGTATTTGGACGCGCCGTACACGGACACCGGTTCCACGGCCTTGTCGGTGGTAATGTGAACAAAGCGCTTTACCCCGGCGGCTTTGGCCGCGTCGACCAGGTTTTTCGTACCGAAAACGTTGTTTTCGACCGCCGCCACGGGGTTTTCTTCCATCATTGGGACGTGCTTGTAGGCGGCGGTATGGAAGACGACGTCCGCTTTAAGTTTTTTCAGGATATAGTGGATATAGTCCCTGTCCTTTACATCGCCGATAACCGGCACCAGAACGGATTTTTCCCCGACGCCTTCTTCCTGGAGCAGCCGGAGTTCCCGGTCAATCAAATAGATGGAATTTTCCCCGTGGCCGAACAGGTAGAGCCGCGCGGCCCCGCCGGAAAGCAGCTGGCGGCACAGTTCGCTTCCGATGGACCCCCCCGCGCCGGTTACCAGTACCCGTTTTCCCCGGAGGTACGCGAGACTTTCCTTGAGGTTGACCGCCACGGGGGTTCTTCCCAATAGGTCCTGGGGATCGATGGAACGGGTCTGTATCAGGTGGGCGTCGCCTTCGATGATCTGGGAGATGCCGGGAAGTATGCGGATCTTCTGGAAACCGGCCTTTTTCAGTATACCGTACAGCTCGCCGAGGTATTCCCGCGAAGCGCCGGGAATCGCGATAATGGCCTCGTCGGCGGGGTTCATTCGTAAAAGCTGGACCACGTCGCGGATAGGGCCCAGTACGGGTATGCCTTCGATCCGGCGGCCTATTTTTTCGGGATCGTCGTCGAGAAACGCCACGACCCTGCCGAAGACGGCCTTGGCGTTGATTTCCCGCGCCAGGGTTTGACCGGCAAACCCCGCTCCGATAATGTAGACCCGGCCCGCGTTTTTTTCAATCATGGTCTGGAACATCCCCGTTAAAAAACGATCTTCGGCCGGGCGGCGGGCTCAATCAGTTCAAACCCCAAATCAATGGCAAAAGAATCGTCGTAAAGGTCAAGCTTGATCTTTGCCCTTCCTTTTCTTTTATCGACTTTAACAATACTTCCCTCAAGCCCGGCCAGCGGCCCTTCGACGACGACAATCCGGGAATTTTCGTCGAAATAAACCCTGGAAATCCCGGCCAGAGGACCGGCTTTTTTGATAAAATGCAGCGCCGTCTCAAGGTCTTTTCCCGTCAGGGCCTTGATGTTCTGGTTGGACTTTAAAAACCGGAAAAAGCCGTCGGTTTTTCTGAAAAACCAGTGATATTTGTACACCGAATCGTTGTCTTCGATTTCCAGAAAAATATAGCCGGGAAACACCGCCGGAGTGGTTTGGACTACCTTTCCTTTCCGGCGTACCGCGAGGCTCCGTTTTGGAAAGTATATCGGCAGGGTACAGTCGGGATACAGCGCCCTGAAAAGCTTAATGTATTTTTCTTCCCCCCTGGTTTTTACCTGTAAAGCGTAATACTTCATCACCTAATTAATAACAGGAAACTTTCCGATAGAATAGATGGAGGGATTCATGAAAAAATGGCTCTTGCCGCCGTTTATGGTTTTTTTTGCCCTGGGAACGCTTCCCGCCGCGACGGTTTCCCTGCTGGTTGTGGAAACGGGACTTTCCGGGGAAAGCGGGCGGCCCCAGTCGTCGCTGCTCTGGGAAAACGGCCTTTTCGACGTATTTTTTGACGCCGGTCATATCGTGTCGAACGCTCCCATTATGAGGCTCCCGGAAAAAACCACGGAAAAACTCCCCGGCGAGGTCCGGACCGAACTGGATCAGGCGAAAAACGGCGGGGCCGATTATTTTATCGTGATTCTGCTTGAATATCCGGGCGCTCCGGCCATAGAGGAGACGCCGGTTCCGGCCGGAACCCCGGCTTTGACCGGCGAACTTTCGGTTTTCGGCGGCAAGCCCGAAAAAGTGTATATGCGGATTTTCAGCGTAGCGGACGAGACGCTTGTGTACGAAGCTTCCTGCGCCGGGAATACCCGGCTTGATGTAAACGAAGAACTGCTTGAGGTGAAAAAGAACGCCGCAAAGCTTATCCCTCAATTGAGGCGCAGAGGATAATATGATGAAGAACTACGCGATTAAGACGGCAAAGGCGGCGGCCTTTGGGGCTGCTTTTCTGTTGCTTTTCGCGTCGCTTTCGGGAGCCTCGGTTTGGGAAGGCGCCGCCGCGGTTTCTTCCGGCGCGGAATTTCCCGATTCGGGGTTTTACGTGGCGACGAATTCCTTTCCCCGGAACACCGTGGTGGACATTACCAACCTCGAGACCGGTAAAACGATCCGGGGCATCGTAGCCGCGAACCTGGATTCTCCGGGCCTTCTGGCCGTCATTTCCAAAGAGTGCGCGGAAGCCATCGGTTTGCAGAGCCGTTCGATAGGGCGGATACGGATGATCCAGCCCGCCGATCCGGTCGCGTTTTCCCGCTTTGGCGAGGGAAGCCTTGCTTCCGGCGATCCCGACTACGATCCCGAAGCGGCGCTGAAAGCCTACGGAGAAAGCCCCGCGCCGGACGAGCCGCCTCCCGTGGAACCGGACGCCGGCGTTTCCGTCGCGGCCATCCCCCCCCTGCCCGAAAAAACATCCGGCGATCCCGAAAACGCGGAAGAAACGGGAGCGGAAGAAACACCGGTAGACGAAGCGGAAGAAATACCGTTGATCGCGGCGCCGGTGGAAGAACCTCCGGCGGAAGAGCCCCTGATAGAAGAAACGCCCGAAAGCGGGCCTGTCGATAGCGGAAACGCCGGCGAGGCGGCCGTCGTCGCGGTCCCCGTGGAAGAGCCTGTTCCCGCGGAAATTCCCGCGAAAGATACACCTGAAGAAATCGCGGACGAAAAAGCCGAGACGGCGGGTTATTCCGAGCCGGAAACGGCGGGTGTCGTCGCCGTTACCGCGCTTCCCAAAGAAGCGTCCGGGGAAGAAGCGGAAGCCGTTCTCGCCCAGGCCGTTCCCGAAGAAGAGGTTCCCGAAGTCGCGTATCCCGAGGAATCCGTCTGGTACACCCCCCCGGAAGAGGGAAGCGTTTTTACCCTGGTTCCCGCCGAGGAACGGCCCCCGAGGCCGGTAGACACGGTTCCGGCGCTGGGCCCGGAAAAACCGGTTTTGCCGCCGGCCTATTTCGCGGAAGAACCCGCCGTTCCCTCGTATGCGCCCGGAATATTCAGCGTACCGTCCGTCGGTGAACTGGAACGGGGAAAATACTACCTTCAGCTTGGGGCTTACAGCAAAAGCGAGACTGTCGAACGGGAGATAGCCAAAATTGAAAGGAACCTTCCCCTGGCGGTTCA
The DNA here is from genome assembly GCA_031255645.1 of Treponema sp. Classification (GTDB taxonomy): domain Bacteria; phylum Spirochaetota; class Spirochaetia; order Treponematales; family Breznakiellaceae; genus JAIROH01. Next base: position 9,235 of record JAIRSC010000099.1, read on the forward strand.
AAACGCGGGCAACGCGGACAGGCCGCTTTACCGGATACTTGTCGGCCCGGTAAACCACGGCGAATCCGGGGCGCTGCTCCAGCGTTTCAGGGGCATCGGTTACAAGGACGCCTTCGTGAGAAGGGGAGAGTAGGCCCAAACGAACGCGACGAAAACCGAGCCTGTCCCAAACCTAATTAATTGCGCGTTACGCGCACGGTTTTGCGACAGGTTCAACCCCTTCTTTTTTTTCGAGCCCCGGCGTATACTGTAACGGCAATGCGTATCGTATCGTGGAATGTAAACGGCATACGGGCCGTTGAAAAACGGAACTTTTCGGCCTGGCTTAAAGAAGATTCTCCCGATGTTTTGTGCGTTCAGGAGACCAAGGCCAGGCCGGAACAGCTTTCCGGGGAACTTTTGCGGCCCCTGGACAAGACCGGCAAAGCCTATCATTCATACTGGATGAGCGCCAAACGGCCGGGTTATTCGGGAACGGCGATATTCAGCAGGAAAAAACCGCTGGAGATACAGGCTCTGGGAAACGCCGAGTTTGACGACGAAGGCCGGGTTATCCAGGCGCTGTACAAAGATTTTGTCGTCATCTGCGCGTATTTTCCCAATTCCCAGGACGCCGGGCTGCGGCTTCCCTACAAGCTCGCGTTCTGCGACGCCATATTGAAGTACTGTAAAAAGCTCGTGAAAGACGGAACGCATTTTATCCTTTGTGGAGATTACAACATCGCCCACACCCCGCTGGACATCGCCCGGCCCAAAGCGAACGAAGGCAGCGCGGGTTACCTTCCGGAAGAACGGGCCTGGATGGACGCCTTTACCAGGGCGGGTTTTGTCGATACGTTCAGGCATTTTCACCCCGGCGAAGGCGGGCATTACAGCTGGTGGTCCTACCGGGCCGGCGCGCGGGCCAGAAACGTCGGATGGCGGCTGGACTACCATTGCGTCGATCCGGCCTTTCTTCCCCGCGTAAAGTCGTCTATCATCAGAAATGAGGTTGAAGGTTCCGATCACTGCCCCGTGGAGATTGTTCTATGAAGCTCAAATACAACGCGCCTGCGGTGCTGACCTTTGCCGTCGCAAGCGCCCTGGTACTGCTGCTTTCAACGACCCTTATACGGGGCCTTACCGTAAACTGGTTCATGGTTCCCGGCCGCGGCGGCTTTCGTCCCGGCGACCCGCGCTGCTGGATCAGCCTTGTCTCCCACGTGATAGGCCACGCCGACTGGAATCACCTGTTCTCGAATTTTTCTTTTATCCTTTTGCTGGGCCCGATTCTCGAAGAAAGCTACGGATCCGTTTCGCTTTTGGTTATGATGGTTCTTACGGCCCTGGTAACCGGGATTCTCAACGTGTTGATTTTTTCCTCGCCCCTTCTGGGGGCAAGCGGCATTGTTTTTATGATGATACTCCTCGCCTCGTTTACCAACTTTTCCCGCGGCGAGATACCCCTTACCTTCCTGCTGGTACTGGTGATCTACCTGGGCCGGGAAATTTTCAATTCGTTTTCCAACAACAATATTTCGGAATTCGCCCATATCGCGGGCGGTTTCTGCGGCAGCCTTTTCGGTTTCTTCCACACAAAGAAATAACGCCCTGTTCCGGCAGGCTTCCCGCGATCCCTTTGACAAAGTTTCAAGTACCGTATATGCTGTCTTTACACCTCTTTGTCCGTCCCCGGGACGGGCCAAACTTTAGTCCGTAAGGAGGACCTATGCGTCAGTACGAGCTGACGGTCATCTTCCCGCTGGAAGAAGACCTGTACCAGGCGGGCCGGGAAACCGTGCTTGCCGACCTTGCCGCCCAGGGGGCGGAAATCATCAAAACGGATGAAACCGGAGACCGTGACCTTGCCTACGAAATAAAAAAAAGAAGGCGGGGCAGGTACGTGTTGTTTACCCTCAAACTGTATCCTGAAAAAATCAGGGAATTGGATCGAATTTTCAAGCTCAATTCCAATTTGCTCAGGTATCTTTTCGTAAGAATCGAGGAATGACGAAATGGTAGACATTAACCACGTTATTTTGATCGGAAGGCTGACACGGGATTCCGAGCTAAAATACACCGCGAACGGCCAGGCGGTCTGCAAATTTTCGATTGCCGTCAACCGCCGCAAGAAAAACGGCGATCAATGGGTGGACGAGCCGAATTTTTTCGACATTGTCCTGTGGGGCCGCCAGGGAGAAACCCTGAACCAGTACCTGATAAAGGGCAAACTCGTCGGCGTCGACGGGGAGCTTCGGCAGGATCGCTGGGAACAGGACGGCCAGAACCGTTCAAAGGTGGAAATAGTGGCCGATAACGTCCAGCTTTTGGGCGGATCTCCGGGGAATTCCTCGTTCGGCGGAGGTTCTTCGCCGAATCCCGCCCGGCAGGATCCGGGCCCCGCGCCGGCCGCTCCGGCGGGGGACGACGGTTTTACCGACGATATTCCGTTTTAGGCGCACGATAAGGAGTAGTATGTATGTCTGACGAAAGAAATAATGACGAACGCCCGCCCCGGCAGGACAGGGGTGTGGACGCCCAGCTGGACGGCCGCGACGGGGACGACAAGACCGGCAGGGGTAAAGGAAAGGTCTTTTTCAAGAAAAAAGTATGCCGTTTTTGTACCCAGAAACTTAAAATCGACTACAAGGACGCCGATATGCTTCGTAAATTCATTACGGAACGGGGTAAAATTCTTCCCCGGCGCATTACCGGAACCTGCGCGAAACACCAGAGGGCCCTGGCTCTCGCCATAAAACGGGCCAGAATCATCGCGATCCTGCCCTTTGTGGCAGAATAGGCATGGATGCGAACGAGCGCGGAAATTTCGCCTCCCTGAGCGTCGCCGTGGCGGCGGCGCTTCTGTCGGTTTTCCTGCCGAGGCTGGGCGCTTTCGGCGTATTGTTCCTGCTTCCCCTGGCCCTGGCGGGTTTTTTCGGCGGCGAAAGGCCGATGTGGTTTGCCGCTTTTCTCGCGGTTACGGGGAACGCCGCCCTGTTTTTTACCGCGTGGCGGAGCGCCGGCGCGGATTCGATAATTCTGATATGGAACATCCTGTATTATACCGTAATGGTTCTGGCCTTTTGCTGGATCAATTCAGGCCGGGAAAAACAGGTTCCGTTTTTTTCGATTCCGCCGATGTACCGCCTTGCCATTGGATCGCTGGCCGCTTCCGCGGCGATTGTTCCGTGTTTTCTCGCCGTTATGGAAAACAGGGAATTTGTCCGCTTTGTCGGCGCCCGGCTCGATGCGCTGTACAGGGCGTCCGGCGGGGAACCCGACACGGAGGGGTTTATCCTCTCCCTCGTCTATTTTGGGATACGGGGCGGTATTCTGGTTTCGGCGCTGTTTTTTTTCGCGATAAGCCGCTGGCTCGCCGTTTTTATCGCGCGGCTTGCCGGACGCGCCGCGCCGGACGCGGGCCTTGTCGGTTTTAAAAACGGCCGCTTTCTTATCTGGGTACTGTCGGCGTCGCTGGGGGCGGTACTGCTGGGGAAAATAACGGATAGTACGCTAATCGACGCGGGAGCGTGGAACATTCTGTCGCTCTGCGCTATACTGTACCTGGCCCAGGGCGGCGGCATCGCCCTCTATTTTCTGGTCAGACTGCCGCCGCTTTACCGGCTGTTGGTCAATCTGGCGCTGCTTGTCCTGTTGTTCAGGCCGGGAATAAACGCGGTTCTCTTGGGGATTCTGATACTGGCGGGAATTATCGAAAACTGGGTGCCCCTCAGGACATTCGGTTCACAGGGATCGCCTCCTACTCCGGGGGCGTGAAGACGGGTCCCGGCGCTTCGCGCGGTCTCGTCTTCTTGTGTCCTGAAATTTCCGTCCCGGCCGGCCCTGGCGCCGGTTCACTTTTGAATATATGGAGCTTGGAACATGAAAGTAATTTTGAATCAGGACCTTGGGTCTCTGGGTGAAGAAGGCGACGTCAAGGATGTGGCCAAAGGTTACGCGCGGAATTATCTTTTCCCGAGGGGAATCGCGCTTCCGTATACCGAAAAGACAATCAAGCTTTTCGAGGCGCGGCGAGACGAGATAGAAGCCCGCAAGGCCGTCAAGCGTCAGGACGCGACGGGTCTCAAGGAAAAGCTTGAGGCTCTTTCCATAGTTATCACGATGCCCGCCGGTCCCAACGGAAGGCTTTACGGGGCGGTAACAAGCCAGACTATTATGGAAGAATTGGCGAAACAGGGTTTCCAGATCGAGCGGAAAAAAATAGAGATTCCGGGGAATTCGTTTAAAAGCGTCGGCAAATACAAGGCGGCGATCAGGCTGTACGAAAGCGCCCAGGCCGAATGTACGATAACGGTGGAAGGCCAGGCGATAAAGACCGAAACATCCGCGCCCGCCCGGGGCCGCAGGCGGCAGATCGAATCCGGGGAAAACAAAGCCCCGGAAACGCCGGCCCCGGAAGCGGCGGCTTCGGAACAGCCGGCCGCCGAAGAAACCGCGGCCGGGCCGGAAGTTTCGGAAACGGTTTCCCGGCCGGAAGACGCTTCCGCGCCGGAAACGGAAAGCGCTCCGGCCACGACGGAAGGTTCCGCGGAAGCGGAAAGCGCGGGCGTTCCCGAATAGGCTTGTTCGCGGACGGGACGAGCTATGCTTAAGGATAAAGTTCCGCCCCACAACGATGAGGCGGAACAGGCCGCTTTGGGGGCAATGCTGCTCGACAACGACGCTGTCGATACAGCCGTCCAGTACCTTGCGCCCGACGACTTTTATTCCAACGCGAACCGCAGAGTCTACAAAGCGATACTCAGCCTCTTTAACCAGGGACGGCAGAAAGCCGACATTATTACCGTTGTCGCCGAACTTCGCCAGGCCGGGGAGCTTGAAGGGGCGGGCGGGCCTTCGTATGTAGCTTCGCTTACCAATGTAGTGCCTTCCAGCGCCAATATCGATTATTACGCGAAAATCGTACAGGACTGTTCCCTGCGGCGCTCCCTGATCCGCGTTTCCGCCGAGATGAACGCCAGTTCGTTTGACGAGTCGGTGGAGTCCCGCGTTGTCCTGGAAGAAACCCAAAAGAAAATTTTTGAGCTTGCGGAAAACCGGCGCGTGGCGTCGGTAAAGAACATGAAAGAGCTCATGCCCAGTACCATCGACAAAATCGAGGAGTTGTATCAGTCCAAAAAACAATATTCCGGCATAGCTTCCGGCTTTGAGGACCTCGACAACCTTACCTCCGGCTTCCAGCCGTCCGAGTTGATTATCATCGGGGCGCGGCCTTCCATGGGAAAAACCGCCCTTGCCCTGAGCATGGCGTCCCACATCACGATGGCACAGAAAATTCCCGCCGCGTTTTTTTCCCTTGAGATGTCCGATTTGGCCCTGGGCTTCAGGCTTATTTCCGCGGAGGCGAAGATAGAGTCTGAACGGATAAAGGCCCGGCTGTTAAAGCCCGAGGACTACAACAGCCTTATGCAGGCGGCCGGCAGGCTCTACGACGCCCCGCTTTACATTGTGGACATACCGGGTATTACGATTATGGATCTGCGCGTCCAGGCCAGGCGTCTGCGAACCCTGGAAAAAGTGGAAATCATCTTTATCGATTACATTACCCTTATAACTTCGGAAAACAGCCAGATTCCCCGGCACGAGCAAATCGCCGAAATTTCCCGGTCCCTTAAAGGTCTCGCGCGGGAACTGGGCATACCCATCGTGGCGCTTTCCCAGTTGACCAGGGAGGCCGAAAAGGAGCGTCCGAATCTTGCCAGCATACGGGCGTCGGGGGCGATAGAGCAGGACGCCGACATGGTTATCTTTATCCACCGGGAACGGGAGTCGGACAAAAAGCCGGACGCTGCCGGTGGAAACGACAGTACCGCGGAGCTGATAATCGCCAAACAGCGGAACGGCCCCGTGGGTTTTGTCAAGGTCGCCTTTAAAAAGGAATACGCGAAATTCGCGCCCTTGGACAAGACGCATTATTGAGACTATACTCAAATGAGGCCGCTCCAAAACTTCAGTTCCTGGAACAGCCTGAAACGGGAGGAATTATGGCTTTTGAAGATTCGTATGATTTCGACATACTGGTAAACGAAGCTGAAAAAATGGTAATTTCCGAGCTTGGCCGCCAGCTTGATTCCCGCGGCGGCAATATATGCCGCTGCAACGAATGTGTGGTCGACATGGCGGCCATGGCCCTGAACGCGGTCAAACCCATATACAGGGTGTCGCTGCTGGGAACCCTCTACGCCTCTCAGGCCATGAACGAAGAATCCTACGCCAAATCGGTTCGGGCCGAGGTTTCCAGGGCAATCGAAAAAGTACGGAAGAACCCCGCCCACGACTGAGCGCTGCAAGAAACCACGTTAAAGTGGTAGTTCAAGCCTCCCGTTTTCGGGTCAGCTTATAACCGCTCTCCTTACAGCGTAAGCAATTAGCTCTTTCTGCGGCCTAGAAGACTTGAACTTCCATGCCTCTCGGCACCAGCACCTCAAGCTGGCGTGTCTACCAGTTCCACCAAGGCCGCATACGGCGTTCACCGTAGCTAAAAATAGCAGTAACAGCCCCGTTCTGTCAATAGAAACTGTTCCAAAACTTCAGTTTTTGGAACAGCTTCCTTGAACGTAGGATGTTTCGTAAGTCTTAAACCCTTATTACATAAGGTTTAAGACTGAGAAACTCCAAAGCCAGTGGAAAAACCATAGGGTTTTGGAACTGGCTGAATAGAACCACCGCGAAATACAACAATCGGTCAAAAAATCTTCGGAGTTTTGAAACCGGCGCAAAATGTCGAGAATAACAGTATGAAATATAAGCTTTTTACGATTGCCATATTACTCGTCGTTTTCCTGGTTTCCGGCTGCAAAAGCGCTCCGGCCAGGGAGGAAACGGTTTTCAGCCTGCTTGCCGAAGGCAAAGTCGCCGAGGCAAAAGAGCTGTTCCGGGGTAAAACCAATGTTTCGGAACGGGACGATGAGGGAAGAACCACCCTGCATATCGCCGCCGAGATGGGCGATCCGGAACTGGCCTCTTTCCTTATCGCCCTGGGGGCGGATGTAAACGCCCTGGACAACCGGGAACGTACTCCGCTGGCGATCAGCGCCGAAAAGTTCGACGCGCCGACCGGAGCGGTTTTGGCGGCCGGCGGAGCGGATATTCATCGTCCCCTTTCTTCCGGGGCATACGATACCATTGCCCAAAAAAGCTTTCAAAACGAGGAATTCGCGGACGCGATACTCACTGCCGGCAACGTTAACAGTACCGATTCTTCCGGCAGGACCGTTCTCCATCTGGCGGCCCAGGGCGGATACTACGCCATGGCCGCCCCAATCGTCGCCAAAGGCGGCGAGGTAAACAAAAAAGACAGCACGGGAAAAACCGCCCTGGACACGGCTTTTCTGCGGACGGATTCGGTAAATCACGCCCATACGGCCGAAAAACTCATCCTTGCCGGAGGCGCATCGAGCAATCCGTTTTTCGCCTGTCTTGCGCCCGCGGTACGAAGCTCCAATTACAATATACGCCTTGCCGACGGATACACGGTGTATCATTACGCCGCGCAGGAAGGGTATTCAGGCTATATCGAATACCTTGCCGGCAAGAGGGCGGATGTTAACGCCAAGAACAATTCCGGCGCCGCTCCCCTTCATGAAGCCGCCAGAAACGGGCAGCTTTACGCGATGGAACAGCTTGTCGCCGCCGGCGCCGACGTAAACGCGCAGGACGCGAAAGGCAATACGCCGATGCATCTGGCAATACCGCTGGAACAGCACCGGGCCGCCGTTTCCCTGCTTCTCAATCGCGGCGCCAATCCGAATTTGCGGGACGAACACGGCGAAATACCCCTCCAGGTAGTGATAACCCTTCACCGGGATTACGAGATTGTGGAAGATCTGCTTTTGGGCGGATCGGAAGTATCCAACCGTAACATAGACGGCAAAACGGCCCTGTACATGGCGGTTGAGGAAGACAGCGTCGCGCTCATCCCCCTGCTTCTCGCCTGGAATTCCGACGTTTTTGCCGCGGACAATACCGGGCTTACCCCCATAGAAAAAGCCATTCAGGAAGAACGCCCCGCCCTGGACGAACTTATCACCACGGAAACGGTACAGAAAAGCGACAGCGCCGGAAATACGATTCTCCATATCGCGGTGCGGAACAGGGCCGATCAGGCGATAACCACCAAAATCCTCGACAGGAACGCGGTGGTAAACGCGCGAAACAAGGAAGGAAACACGGCGCTCCATATCGCGGTTATCAATAACGATGAAGATTCCGGCAATCTTCTGATTGCCCGGGGCGCCGATATTTTCGCCCCGAACTCGGCCGGCGAAAGTCCGCTTTATCTGGCCTTCCACAGTTCCGGATCGGTACGGGAATGGATGCTCAACGAAAAAACCCTGGAAGCCAGGGACGGGCTTGGGAACACCGCCCTCCATTACGCCGCCCAGTGGATGCTCGCGCAGCATATCCCGCTGATGGTCAGGCGGGGCGCCAGGCTTGAGGCGGCGAACGCGACGGGCGAAACGCCGCTGTTCTGGGCGGCCAGGGCGGATTCGCCTGAAACCGTGGAAGCCCTGCTCAGACAGGGCGCGCTGATTGGCGCCCGCGACTCGCTGGGAAATTCCAGCCTTCACAGCGCGGTACGCTGGAACGCCCAAAAAGCGGCGCCGGTCCTTATCGGGGCGGGCCTCGGCGTTAACTCCCAGAATCTCGCGGGCAAAGCCCCCCTGCACGACGCGGTGCGGCTGGGCCTCAACGACATTGAGGAACTGCTTATCGCCCACGGGGCCGCGCTCGACATTCGGGACAATCAGGGCAATACCCCCCTTATGGAAGCGGTTATAGCGGGATTCCCCGGAGCGGCGGAACGGCTTACCGACCGGGGCGCGGACCCCGTCGCCAGAAACAATTCCGGCGATACCCCCCTCCACATGGCTGTCGTCATGCAGCGCGTCGATCTTGTTACCCTGCTTCTGGGCTGCGGCGCGAGTATTCACGCGAGAAACTCACAGGGCATAACCCCCTTTAATACCGCCCTTAACCTGTCCCCGTACATGGTGAGTACGCTTCTCACCAAAGACCGGATATACGCCGCCGACGACGACGGGCTTTCCCCGCTTCACATCGCGGTCAAACAGCGCGCCGCGCCCGCCATGATCCAGGCCATTATCGCGCGGGGCTGCAGAATCTCCGCCGCCGACCGGGAAGGCAGAACCGCGCTGCGGCTTGCCCTCGACATGGATTCCTACAGCGAGGCGAAAGTTCTCGCCGACGCCGGATCCGACGTGTTCGCCGCCGCAATCGACGGCAGGACCCCGGCGGATCTGGCCATAGCCAAAGGGCCCGACGCGATACAGTCCGTTTTTTCGGGCAAGGCGATAGGAACCAGGGACGGATCGGGGAACACGGTCCTGCACTACGCGGCAAAAACCGGCGACACCGCCGCGATAAACACGCTGATAGGGCTCGGCGCCGACCGGAACATAAAAAACATCGCCTCGGAAAGCCCCGCGGAAATCGCCCGCAGGTGGAATCATCCCCGGGCCGAGGCTCTGCTCCAGTAGGAACCGTTCCCGGAACGCCGCCTCCAGGGGTTACAAGACTTCCCGTAACGATTCCGGGAAGTCTTGTAACGATTCAAAGACCTCTTGTACCGATTCCAAGACTTCTTGCAACGATTTCAAGACTTCTTGTAGTGATTCCAAGACTTCTTGTACCGATTACAAGACCTCTTGTACCGATTCCAAGACCTCTTGTAACGGTTCCAAGACCTCTTGTACCGATTCCAAGACTTCTTGTACCGGTTCCAAGACCTCTTGTACCGATTTCAAGACTTCTTGCAACGATTCCAGGACTTCTTCTAACAGTTCCAGGAGCTCAGGCCGGTTGGAATCCCGTGGGTATCTTCGTGGGTTGTTGACGCTGATATGCGCTATAAAATATACTAAATTCATGGAAATAATAGTGGACGCCAGCGCGATAATGGCGGTTATCGCGGATGAGGCCGAAAGTGAAATTGTTATAGAATATACAAAAGATGCCATTATAGTTTCCCCTAATGTGTTGGCGTTTGAAATCGCCAATGGTCTAACTAAAATGATGAAGAGGAGAATAATCGAAGATAAAGGAAAACTGATAAATTTTATTGAAGCTTTCAAACAAATTCCTATAAAACTTGTTGAAGTGAGTCTTGAAAAAACCCTTGAAATCGCGTGGGATCATAAAATATACGCTTATGACGCATACTATTTAGAGGCCGCAAAAAGATTACATTTACCTTTACTGACATTTGACGGTGAAATGAAAAAGATTGGAAGAATGATAGGCGTCGAAATTTTAGGGGAGAAAGATGCAAGTCTTTGATTATAATGAATTTACGCAAAATATACCAAAGGTATTTAGTATCGCGTTAGTCGATGAAGTAATTATAAACAACAAAGATGGAAACAGCTATAAAATACTTCCGATAAAAGAAAAAAATGCGATGGGAAAATCTCCATTTGAGGATATTCCTCGCGTGAAACTTGATGTTACGACAGATGAAATCATAGAAATACTCAGGGAATGCAGGGCTGGGATATAAAACCCCAATAGCGAAACTTCGTATAACGGCCCTTTGGCGCGGGGGCGCCCCGCCCTTATCCGTAGCGCGCGTTGATATTCCCCGCAATCTCCAGCAGTTTTTCCCGGCTGTTTAGTTCGGGGTCGTCGACGACGGCTTCAAGCAGTTCGTTAAGGATAATTCCCACGCGCCTGCCGGGAGCGACGCCGATGGCAAGCAGATCCCTGCCGTTTACCGCCAGGTCTTTGAGGGAAAGCGCCCTGTTCCGGGCAAGGACCTTTTCGATACGCCGCGTAAACGGAAGGAGCGCCGCCGGATCGGGAGCGGCGCCGGAGGTTCCGGCCGTATCGGCAAGCCGGAGCCGCATCAGTTCCGGGATAAGGTCTTCTCCGGCGCGGATAATGAAGCGGCGAACCGCGGCGTCGGTCCAGTTGTCTTCGTAGTGGAACATGTGCTCCCCGATAAGCCTGAGGACTTTTTCGATGACCGCGTTTGGATAGCGGAAGCGGCTCATAATTTCAAACGCGCGTTTTCCCGATTCCCGTTCGTGATTGTAAAAGGTCCAGACGCCGTTTTCGCCGAGCCGCCTTACGGCGGGTTTTCCGGTGTCGTGGAACAGCGCGGCCAGGCGTACTTCCCGCGAAAAGCCCTGTTCCGCGGCGTAACCGCAGGCGAGCAGCGAGTGATCCAGCACGTCGAAACGGTGATAGCCTTTCTGCTCGACGTTCCGGCAGGCGGCGAGTTCCGGGAGCAGCAGATGGAGAAGTTCCGTTTCTTCCATAAGCCGGAAGCCCCGGACGGGATTCGGCGAGGCGATGATTTTGTCGAGTTCGTCCCGTATCCGTTCGGAAGCGACCTTCGCGGTGGTGGGAAGGGCGCCGCGTATGGCCCCAAGGGTCGCTTCTTCCAGTTCAAAGCCGAGCTGGGAAGCGAAGCGCAGCGCCCGCAGCGGCCGCAGCCCGTCTTCGGCGAAGCGCTCCGCCGGTTTTCCCACGCAGCGGATGATCCGGCGCCGTATGTCGTCCCGGCCGCCGAAGGGATCGGTAAGCGTTCCTTCGGGGAGTTTTATCGCGGCGGCGTTCATCGTAAAATCCCTGCGGGAAAGATCCTCCTCTATGGCGGCGGCGTAACGTACCGTGTCGGGACGGCGGCCGTCGCTGTAGCCCGATTCGGTGCGGAAGGTCGTCGCCTCGACCGATCTGCCTTTGTAACGGATGGTAACGGTGCCGTGCTTTATGCCCGTGGGTATCACTTTTTTAAAGAGGCCGATTACTTCTTCCGGGCGCGCGTTGGTGGCAATGTCCCAATCGACGGCTTCCCGCCCCAGCAAAAGGTCCCTGACCGCGCCGCCCACAAGGTAAACCTCTTTTCCCGCGGCGCTGAAGACGGCCGCTATTTCCCGCAGAACCGGATGGATTTTCAGATTGCCCATTACGGACGAGTATACTACAATCCCCAGATATGGGTAATCTGGGGATTGTGTTTACGGGCGGAGAAGGGCCGCAGCCGGACCGCTGCCGGGCCGTACTGGAAGAAGCGCGGGACGCCGGCGGAAACCCGCTTGTCGCCGCCGCCGATTCGGGGCTGTCCGCCGCCGAAGCCGCCGGTATACGGCCGGACTGGATAATCGGCGACATGGATTCCCTCGGAACCCGGTATTCGCCGGTCGGCGGGGTCCCGGACGCCCGCCTTGCCGCCTACAGGCCGGAACAGGTGCTGCGGTATCCGGCGGACAAAGACTACAGCGACACGGAACTGGCCGTCTCCCTGCTTCGGGAAAAGGGCTGCCGCCGTATCTGGATCGCCGGCGGCGGCGGCGGCAGGATCGATCACCTGTTCGCGATCCGTTCCCTGTTCGAGCGCGAAGAGCCTCCCGAACGCTGGCTTACGTCGCGGGAGGACATCCGCTGCCTCCAAAGCCCCGGCGCGCTGGAAGCCGCGGCGGGCGAAAACCCCTGCCCGGTGTCCGTGTTTCCCCTGGGAACCGGCCCCTGGAAAGCCGCGAGCGCGGGGCTTAAATGGCCCCTCGCCGGGCTTGTCTGGGAACGGGGCTTTTTCGGCCTGAGCAACGAAGCGCCGGACGGCGTCTTTACGATACGCGCCGAAAAAGGCAGGTTTATGGTGATTCTGCCGCTGTAACGCCTGTTCCAGGTCTTGTTGTATCTGTATTGGACAGAACACTAGTGCAATCGTCTGCCCGCCTCGATATAGCTGGTATCGTTTACCGACTGTATGGTGAATTTTCCGTTGTTATAAATCAGCTTGCAGACCGAGGCGTTTTCCAGCGGCGTTCCGGTAAAA
>JAIRSC010000143.1 GCA_031255645.1 Treponema sp.
AAAACGGAACGATTCGGGATTGTCGAGTTCCGCTTCCACCCTGTCTACGGGAGGTTTTTCCCGGTTAATCGCCCGGTTGTAGCCCAAAAGGGAGGGGCCTTCTTTCCAGGCTTCGGAACCCGTCCAACTGTGAAAATACACGGCGGGAAGCCCGGACAGCGAAAAAAGAACCGCGTGCGCCGCGAGGAAAGCCCTCGCCCGCATTTCCGGGCCGCCGTCCTTCGCCCAGTCCGCGTCCGGCGGGGAAACCACGGAGGCATAGGAACAGTTCAACTCGTAGGGGATATCCCCCGCCGGTGTGGACTTGTAGGAAACAAGCGCCCCGCGCCGCCGGGCTTCTTCCAGGGTCGCCGCGAAGGCTTTTTCGTCCACAAGGCCCTTCGCCGGCGTAAGCCCTACCCCGTCGTGGCTCGCGAGAAAATTGAGAAAGTACTGCCGCTTTTCCGGGCCGGGCAGGGTTTTCGCCCAGGCTCGGAGCGGGGCGGCGTCGCCGGAAACCGCCGCGTGAAGGCAGAGCGGCGGCAGCGCGAAGTTGTACACGATGTGGGCTTCGGGCAGGGTATCCAGCGCGGCTTCCCCGACGGCCTTCCCGAAATACGAAACGTTTTCTTCATGGGGAACGTTCGTCTCGCTCAGGATAAGCAGCGGCAGTCCCAGACAATCGATAATCGCCCGAAAAAGCTTGATCACGGCGTGGGTTTTGGGATGATGAAGACAGGGCGTAGCGTCTTCTTTCCAGAGATACGCTATCGCGTCAAGCCTGACGATACCGGCCCCCCTGGAAGCGTATTCCAGCAGAATCATGACAAATTCAAGCAGGACATCGGGATTGGAAAAATTGTAATCAACCTGATCCGCGCTGAACGTAGTCCACACATACACGGTTTCGTCTTCCCGGCCCGGAACTTTCCTGACAAACGGCGTAAGCAGCGGATGGGTGCGCGGGCGGACTACGGCGCGGTAGTCATAGTCCTTCGGCCTCTCAAGGTACCAGCCGGCGCGGCGTTCGTCTCCGGCAAGAAACGACTTGAACCACGCGCTTTTGACACTTCCGTGGTTAATCACCAGATCGAATACAAGCTTCAGGTCCAGCGCGGCGAGGGCTTCAAGATCGTCCCATGATCCGAAACGCGGATCCACGTTCCGGTAATCGATTACCGAAAAACCGTCGTCCGAAGAATAGGGATGAAAGGGCAGTATGTGGAGAAACGTAAATTCCCCGTTGTTGCGTTTTTTCAAAAACCGGTAAAGCCGTTTCAGGCCGCTCAGGGAATCGCCGGCGGCTTTTCCGGCGTCGTCTTTTTCGCAGGCGGTTTCCCCGGCAGTTTCCCCGGCTTCCGGGGCGGAAAGCATGTTTCCGTAACTTATCAGAAAAGCGTCTTTATGGCTGAAGGGAAGGCCCGCCCCGGAAGAAGAACCCGGTGTCCGCGGAACGTTTTCCCCGCCGAGGGAACTTCGCGCCTTGCCGATGATTTTTTCAAGGCGGGGCAGGACGGCTTCGGCGCTTTCTTTTCCGTACAGAAAAGAAAGCAGTTCAAAAAATACCGCTTCCATGTGTTACTCCATACGCGGACGCGCCTACAGCGGGAGCCTGCCCCGCCGGCCCGTCAATTCCATGTAGGCCATTTCGGCAAGGCCGAAATCCGCTTTTTGGGCGTATGCCCCGGCGTATTCGTCCCAGAGCATGTCTTCGTATATTTCGCCGGCAAAACCGGTGTCAATAAGGTTTGACTTCATCACCGTACCGCGCATTCCCTTGAGCATGTTTCTAATCAAAAAACCTTCCAGGGCTTCGCACTGTTCGTAGAGTTTTTGATCAAAACCGGGAAGCGTTTTATCGAGCCTTCCGGGCGGAACGGCCGGACGGGCGGGCGGCGTCTGTTCGGAGGCTTCGGCTTTTTGCCGCGCCCGTTCCAGTGTCTCAAGAAAACCCGTTTCTTCTCCGGCGGGAATTCCATTCCGTTCCGCGAACGGAACATACGCCGTATCAAGCGCGGAAACGCCTGCCGCGATATCAATCATCTTTCGCCCTCCCTTCTCTTTCCGGTCTTTTCATTTCATTTTTATCTTTTCAGCGTCGTCGCCGTTCCAAGCATATTGTCGGTGGTCTGGATTGTCCGCGAATTAAATTCATAGGCGCGCTGGGCGACAATGAGTTCGACCATTTCGTTTACCACCGAAGCGTTGGACATTTCAAGGTATTTGTGGTTGATCTTGCCCATGCCGTCGTTGTTCGGGCGGCCGGCAATCGCGTCGCCCGAGGCGTTGGTTACTTTGAAGAGATTTTCCCCAACGGCGGTAAGGCCCACGGGATTGGGGAAGCGGTACAATTCTATCTGGCCGACCTGAATCGGTTCGTCGCCGTTTATTTCGGGAACCCGCACCGTTACCCGGCCGTCCTGGGACACGGCTATGCTTTCGGGGAGAAAATTCGGCGGCATGACAATATCGGGCAAAAGCCAGTAGCCTTCGCTGGTAACCATGCGGCCGGTATTGTCGATTTCGAAAGCCCCGTTCCTGGTATACGCGTAGCTTCCGTCCTGAAGCTGGACCCGGAAAAAGCCTTCGCCGGCGATGGCCATATCCGTGGGAACGCTGGTAGACTGGAGGGAACCCTGGGTAAAGATCCGCTGAGTGGCGGCGAGTTTTACCCCGTGGCCCATCTGGACTCCCACGGGCACGACGGTTTCCTCGGTAGCCGGAGTACCGGCGGTCCTCACCGTATGGTAGATAAGATCCTCAAAATTCGCCCGGACTTTCTTGAAACCCGCCGTATTGACGTTCGCAAGGTTATTGGCAATTGTGTCGATATTCGCCTGCTGTCCAATCATGCCGGAAGCTCCGGTCCATAAACTTCGTACCATGGTTTCTCCTAAAATTTTTATAAAGACGGATCAGGCCCGCCTTTTACGACGGTTTATCCGTTATACCGCGCGTATTGGTTGATCAGGGTTCCCAAAAGGGAATCGTGGCTCTGTATCACCCGTTGATTGGCTTCATAGGCCCGGTTTACCTCGATCATCTGAACCATCTCCACGACCGGATCCACATTGGCCGCCTCGATAAAGCCCTGGTGAACTTCGGGGCGTTCCTCCGCGGGAAGCCCGATTGCCTCGCCCGATTCACCGGTAGCCATCCAGAAACTCGATCCCTGTTTTTTCAGATACCGTTCCCGTTCAAAACCCACGATTCTAAGGGTGTCAAGAAGCACGACCTCGCCCCATTCGTTATCCGTTCTGGAAATCATCGCGTCCGGGTTATCGGCGTATTCGGCGTTGATCCAGACATTGCCTTCTTTGTCTATTTTGAAGTTGTTTTCCTGAACCATAACGGGCCCGTTTTCGCCGAGTACCGGATAGCCTTCCTTGGTTTCCAGGTAGCCTTCCTTTCCCCGCTGGAACGAGCCGTTCCTCGTGTAACGTTCGCCGTAGGGGGTGGTTACCGTGAAGAAGCCTTTCCCGTCAAGCGCCGCGTCGTAGTCGTTCCCGGTTTCCTTGAACGCGCCCTGGGAAAATACCGTGTACAGCTCGTTAAGCTCCACGCCGGTTCCCAGCCTGCCGATAATCGGCGCCGCGTCGTGGGAACCGAAGGGATTCCGAAAAATCCCGTCGTCTCCGACACGGCGCAGCAGCATTTCGGGATTCGCCTTGAACGAAGCCTGGTCGCGTTTGTAGCCGTCCGTATTTACATTGGCGAGGTTGTTTGCCACGGAGTCGAGCCGCCACTGCTGGGCCCTCATGCCGCTGGCGGCCGTATAGATGCCTTTTACCACGTTTATCTCCTTCTTCGATTATCGGCCGCGGGAAAGTTTTTCATTACGAAGAGAAACCGGCATGCATGTCGCGCCTTGTATCCCGGCTTTTTTTCCGCTATGCTGATAAACGGAACCACGATGCCTGGAAACAGCGGTATAGAGCTGCGTGAAAAAAAGCGGCACAAGCTTAAAGAACCCGAAGAATACCGGGTAATACTCCTCAACGACGACTACACTACCATGGAATTTGTGGTAGAGGTGTTGATTATCGTCTTCCATAAAAACGAGGAGGACGCGGTACGGATTATGCTGGACGTTCACCAGAAAGGAAAAGGAACGGTCGGCGTCTACCCCTTCGACATAGCGCAGACCAAGGCCAGCCAGGTTCATAACCTTGCCAGGCAAAATAAATTTCCTTTAAAATGTATTGTGGAGAAAGCGTAGCGTCCTGTTCGGAACGGATTATATCAGTACCACATTCTGCGAATGAGCCTCCGCGCGGCAAGCCGGGGTAGTAAACCCGCTTGCGAACAAATGCAATGCCCCGCAGACAGGACGCCGCCCCGTTGAAATTACCGGCGCTTTTGTGTATCTTTACCATGGAAGGCGTCAAAAAACATAACCGGATGTTTCGGCGTAATTATAATCTGGAGCGCAGTATGAAGATAAGCCGTCATGTGCAGGCTATTATTAACGCGGCCTATAACGAAGCCAAAGTCCGCAGCCATGAATATCTGACCCCGGAACACATACTGTACGCCGCCCTGTCTTTTGACGAAGTCCAGGGGGTTTTTTCCGCCTGCGGGGCCGACATCGGCCAGCTCAAAAACGGCATGGAGAGTTATTTTGAGCAGAAAGTTCCCCTGACGGCGAATTCCGAACCTACCCAGACCGTGGGCTTCCAGAGCGTCCTTGAGCGGGCGGTTCTTCAAAGCCAATCTTCGCAAAAAGATACGCTGGACGTGGCGGATATTCTGGTTTCCCTTTTTGACGAGGAACGGAACTACTGCGCCTACTATCTTCGCAAGGCGGGGATTAAACGCTTTGAGTTGGTCAACATTCTGTCACACGGCTACGACGGCGAGGACGAGCAGACTTTCCGCTTTACCAGGGAAGATTCGCCGCTCGCCGAACGGCGGGAAGAGCCGGAAAAGGGAAACGACGAGGAACCCGATACCGCGCATCGAAAGCCGTCGAATAAAAAAAGCGCCCTGGAACGCTTTGCTACCGAGCTTACCGTTCTTGCCCGTGAAGGCCGGCTCGAACCGGTAATCGGCAGGGAGGCGGAACTCGACAGAACCGTTCAGGTACTCTGCCGCCGCCTCAAAAACAACCCCGTCCACGTGGGAGATTCCGGGGTGGGCAAGACGGCGATTACCGAAGGTCTTGCCCAGCGCATTGTCCAGGGCCAGGTACCGCCCACCCTCAAGGGGTTTTCGATTTTTTCGCTGGATATGGGCGCTCTTGTGGCGGGAACCAAATACCGGGGCGATTTTGAGGAGCGGATCAAGCGGGTTATCGAGGAAATGCTGAAAAAAGAAAAAGCCATCCTGTTTATAGACGAAATCCACACGCTTGTCGGGGCCGGATCGGTTTCGGGAAACGCCCTGGACGCGTCGAATCTGCTCAAACCGGCCCTGACCTCGGGAAAACTCCGCTGTATTGGAAGTACCACCCACGAGGAATACGGCAAATTCTTTGAAAAAGACCGGGCCCTTTCACGGCGTTTCCAGAAGATCGACATCAACGAGCCAAGCGAGGAAGACGCCATAGCGATTCTGCGGGGCCTTAAGGCAAAATACGAGGATTATCACAAAGTCCATTACAGCGACGAGGCTATCGAGGGAGCGGTCAAGCTTTCCGCCCAGTATATAACCGACCGCAGGCTGCCCGACAAGGCTATCGACGTTATCGACGAAACCGGCGCGTTTGTCCGTATCGAAGCCTACAAAAAAGAACGGGAAGAGGAAACCGGACGCGGCGAACAAACGGAGCTATCCACGGAGCAAACCGTATCGGCGGAGCGGATCATACCGGCCAAACAGACCGCGCCGCGCGGCGAAACCGGGAGCGCCAGCGTCCAGGAAGGAACGGTCGAATTCATCAGCATAGGCATCGGCGAGATTGAGACGGTGGTTTCCAAAATCGCCCGTATTCCCGAACGTTCTGTGGGGACGAGCGAGAAGGATCGGCTTAAAAGTCTTGAAGACGAGCTGTTAAAGCGTATTTTCGGCCAGGATCAGGCGGTACGCGCCGTGGTCAAGGCGGTAAAACGTTCCCGCGCGGGTTTCCGCGCCCCCAACAAACCCGTGGCGAATTTCCTTTTTGTGGGCCCCACCGGCGTCGGCAAAACCGAGCTTGCCCGGAGCCTTGCCGACATTCTGGAAGTGCCCATGCACCGTTTCGACATGAGCGAATATCAGGAAAAACACACCGTCTCCCGGCTTATCGGTTCCCCGCCGGGCTATGTGGGCTACGAAGACGGCGGCCTGTTAACCGACGCCGTCCGAAAGCAGCC
>JAIRSC010000147.1 GCA_031255645.1 Treponema sp.
TTCGGGCGTCCGAATGGCCTGTTTTGGGGGCAAAACAGCCTGTTTAGAGGACAAAACGGCCCGAAACCCACAGCGCGTATTGCATAACCATAGCAAAACATGCGATTCTTGTTCATGGATCAAAGGGAACTTGAGGAAACCGCCGGGCTGGCCCACCTGAACGTTAACGGGGAGGAACTCGCGGCGGCTCTTCCCGCTTTTGAACAAATGCTCGGTTTTTTCGCCGTTATGCAGGACGCGGCTGCCGATCCTTCCGTTTCGACGGCCGAAACCGCCGCGGGCCAGACGGCCGTCGCCCGGCTTGTTTCGAGCGGCCATTTTCGCGGCGACGCGGCCCCGGAGGGCGCGGCGGTTTCCGGGAAAGAAATCCTCGACAACGCCGGCGGCAGGGACGGCGCTTTTATCGTAATCCCCAATGTACTATAACGATTCCGGCCCCAAAGCCGGAACCGCCCCATAAGGAAAACGCTCATGTCCTTTGAACAGCCCGAAGATTTCCGTTTGTATGTCAGGGAATGGGAAGAAAAAATCGGCGCTTTTATTGAGTTGAAAGAAGAGCCTGGAAAAAGCGGCCGGCCGCCGCGGCGTTCCGCCTGTCCCGAAGAAGCCGCCGCTCTTGTCCGGGATATGCCGTTCGCGGTAAAAGACAATATCGCCGTTAAGGGCTTTTCCCTGAGCTGCGGTTCAAAACTCCTTGACGGTTTCCGTTCCCCCTATACCGCCACGGCGGCGCTGAAACTCCAGGACGCCGGCGCCGTGGTTATCGGCAAGACAAACCTCGACGAATTCGGCATGGGTTCTTCAACGGACAATTCCGCCCTTAAACAAACCAACAACCCCTGGGATACCAGCCGGGTCCCGGGCGGTTCTTCCGGCGGTTCGGCCGCCGCGGTCGCCGCCGGCATTGTTCCCTTCGCCCTTGGAAGCGACACCGGCGGCTCGGTGCGCCAGCCCGCGGCGTTCTGCGGGGTGGCGGGACTTAAGCCGACCTACGGCGCCGTTTCCCGTTACGGCCTTGTCGCCTACGCCTCAAGCCTTGAAGGTATAGGGATCCTCGCCGACAGCGCCGCCCGCGCGCGGGCCGTTTTCGCCTGTATGCGGGGCCGGGATCCGATGGACGACACTTCCGGGGATCCCCCGGACGGCGCGCCGCCGCTCTATCCCGGCGCGCAAAGCGTCGCCGGTTTGACCGTCGGGGTGCTGTCCCCGGAAACCGTAGCCAGGGCCGCCGCTTCCGCCGCGGCCGGCAACGCGGCCCTGGAAATCGCCGCCCAGGCCGCGGAACTCGAAGACGAAGTCCGCAGAGGTTTCGAACTCGCGAAAGAACGCTTTGCCGCCCTGGGCTGCAGCCTGAAGGAAGTGGATATCCCCGGTCTCAAATACGGCGTAGCCGCCTACTATACGATTGCCGCCGCCGAGGCCAGCGCGAACCTCGCCCGCTTTGACGGGATCCGCTACGGCAGGCGGCCCCCCTGTGCGGAAAATCCCGACGAGCTTATCGACAGGACAAGAGAGGCGGGTTTCGGCGCCGAGGTAAAACTCCGTATCCTGCTGGGAACCTTCGTGCTCCGATCGGGTTTCCAGGACCGGTACTACCTGCGGGCGCAGAAGATACGGGCGGAAATCAAGGCGAATTTTGAGGCCCTCCTTGGCGGGGACGATTACAGGGAAAAGCCCGGCGCGAACCGGGTCGACGCCGTACTTCTTCCGGTATTTCCAAGCCGGGCCTTTGGCCGTGGGCCAAGTTCCCTTTCGGCCTTTGCCCAAAAAGCCGCCGACCTGTACACCTGCTGCGCCAATCTTGCCGGCCTTCCGGCAATATCGTTTCCCGCCTCCGTCGAAGGGGGCCTTCCCGTCGGGGTACAACTGCTGGGCAGGGCCTTTTCCGAAGCCAGGCTCCTGGATTTCGCGGAAGCCTACGAAGCGGCCCATCCGTTTCCCCATCCGCCGGGCTACAGGGCGTTCTGGAGCTAACTAATGTTCTGTCCAAATCAAAATGCCAAAATAGTAAAATCCACGCCGCTGATTATCGAGGCAGGCATACAGCTGCCGCACAGCGCCCGTGTCTTGAACAAAGGTGTCCGCCAGTCGATGGTTACGGGCGCTGTGCTGTTCGGTGAGTCTTTCACGGTATAAAGGCGACGTGGATTTTGACAATATACGCTTTTTGATTCGGCCAAAATTATCAGAGTGGGCTTTTACTTACAGAAGAGGGTCGTGTTGAATATGTTTTGGACAGAACACTAGTAATAACTGGTAAACATAGAAATAAAGGAGAAAGTCGTGTATCAGTCGTTCATAGGGCTTGAGGTTCATATTCATCTTTTGACCGCGACCAAGGTGTTTTGCGGCTGCCGTTCCGCGTTCGGCGACGAACCAAACTCCAATATATGTCCCGTCTGTATGGGGTATCCGGGGGCGCTGCCCGCCCTCAATCTTGAGGCGCTGCGCATGGGCTGTACGGTAGCCAAAGCCCTGAACTGCGGCATACCGGAACGGACCTGGTTTGAGCGCAAACAGTATTTTTATCCCGACATGACCAAGAACTACCAGATTTCCCAGTTCGCCTCGCCTTTGGGACAAAACGGCTGGCTTTCGCTTGAGGGACGGGGAGCGGACGGAAAACGGATCGGCAAGAAGGTCAGGATTAAGGAATGTCATCTTGAGGAAGACGCGGGAAAGATGATTCATACCGGAACGGCGTCCCTGCTCGATTACAACCGGGCCGGGGTATCGCTGCTGGAAATCGTTACCGAACCGGACCTGGAAACCGGGGAAGAGGCGGAATTTTTTATTCAGCAGCTCCGCCGTCTGGTCCGCTATCTCGGCGTCTGCGACGGCAATATGGAAGAGGGCTCGCTCCGGGCGGACGCGAACGTGTCGATCAACCTTCCCGGCAGGGGCCTTGGAAAAAAAGTTGAAATAAAAAACCTTAACTCGTCGCGCTTTGTCAGGCTCGGCCTTAACTACGAGATCCGCCGCCAGGCGGAAGCCCTGGACGCGGGAAAGGCCGTCGTCCAGGAGACGCGGCTCTGGAACGAAAACCGCGACGAAACGGTTCCCATGCGGCAGAAAGAAAACGCCCAGGATTACCGTTACTTTCCCGAGCCGGATCTTCCGGTGTTCTGCCCCGACGGGGCTTTTCTTGAATCCGTGGAGGCCGCCCTCGTGGAGCTTCCCGCGGCGCGGCTGAAACGCTTTGTCGCGGACTATTCTCTTGGCGAAGAACAGGCCGACCTTATCTGCGAGGAAAAGGCCCAGGCGGATTATTTCGAGGCGGCGGTCGCGGCGGCGTCCGGGACAGCGGCCCTGTCCACGAAAGAGGCCGCGGCCCGGATCGCCAAATGGTTCCTTACCGACATAAAGCATATCCTCCACAGGGACGGCCTTTCCGGTATCGGCGCGTTCGCCCTAAGCCCCGCCCGTCTCGCCGCGATTACGGTCATGCAGGCCGAAGGCAGGCTCAGCGGGAAACTCGCCAAACAAACCCTGGAGCTTGCCGCCGCCGAAGACAGGGACCCGGAAGCAATCGTCCGGGAACATAACTGGGAACAGATTACCGATCCGGCCCGCAGTGCCGAAGCCGCCCGGCGGGTAATCGCCGGGGAAAACGCCACGGCCGGCGAACTGCGAAGCCTTGGCGAAGAAAACGAAAAGCGCCGTAAAACCCTCTTCGCCTACCTTGTCGGTAAAGTCCTTGCCGCCACGGAAGGCCGGGCGGATCCCAAAATCGCCGGCGAACAGCTAAACGCCCTGCTGGCCCCTGAAATCCACACGGAAAGGGGGCGGCCATGAGACGAATCGCGATAATCGGGGCAATCCTGGAAAACCCGGGGGAAAGCCAGCGGGATTTTAACGCGCTGGTCTCCCAGTACAGGGGGCTCGTCAAGGGGCGGATGGGTATTCCCTTCGACGAGGAGGATACGGCGGTAATCGCCCTGACCCTCCAGGGGGAACTTGACGACATCAACGCCCTGACGGGCAAGCTGGGAAGTCTGCCGCGGGTAACGGTCAAAACGGCGATTTCCCTGCGGGACGCGAAGGCCTAAACCGGCCGCGATTATTACGCCCCGCCGCGAATAATCGTCGTTTTGCCTTGACTTTTCGGGTTTTGGGTTTTACACTATTTTTATATGAACCTAAAGACAGTACTTACCAAAGACACCATAAGCCTTCATTTAAAAGGCCAGACAAAAGCGGATATTATTAACGAACTGCTGGACATTCTGGTTTCGGCGGGAAAAATTCAAGACAGGGCGGCGGCTTTTGCCGCGGTAATGGACCGGGAACAGAAGATGTCTACCGGCATGAAGCACGGTATCGCCATACCCCACGGGAAAAGCGCCACGATAAAAGATCTGGTAGCCTGTATCGGTATTTCGGATACCGCCGTGGATTTTGATTCCCTGGATAAGGAACTCTGTCGTATTTTCATCATGACCCTTTCTCCACTGGAAAAAACAGGGCCCCATCTTCAGTTTCTTGCCGAAGTAAGCCTTCTTTTCAAAAGCTCGGAAAAACGGGCGGAGATACTCAAGGCGGAATCCGCGGAAGACATCCTCAGGATTCTGGCCGAATAGGAGTCACAGGCAGTTTTCAAAATTCCGGGCTGGAATTTTGAAAGGCGTAAACGAAGGCGGTCGTCCTGCTACCCGCCGGGGCCCAGGCCCGTACAAAACAAGGAATTGTATGCCCCCCAACAAACACGTTTCTCCGCGAAATCCCGGGAAGAGTATCGATGTTTCCCGCTTCAGGCATCTTGGCACGGTAACCGCCCTGTTCGCGGCGATTCTTGTAACCAGCAATGTGGCTTCGTCGGCGAAGATCGTCAATCTGGGCTTTTCCCTATTCGGCACGGCCATGGCCTTTGACGGCGGAACCCTGCTTTTTCCCCTGTCCTACGTTTTCGGCGACATACTTACCGAAGTCTACGGTTTTCGCGCTTCCCGCGGGGTAATCTGGACGGGTTTTGCCTGCCTTGCCGTTTCCGGCCTTACCTTTTTGCTGCTCCGCGCGCTTCCCGGAGACCCCGAATGGGAACGCTACGCGGGAAAAGCCGCCTATGAAGCGATACTCGGCGGCATGGGATCGGGGGGTATCGTGCTGGCGAGCCTTGCCGGCTACCTTGTCGGGGAATTTTCCAATTCGGTGGTTCTGTCGCGGATGAAGGTGCTTTTCCGGGGCCGCTTTCTCTGGATGCGGACAATCGGCAGCACCCTTGTCGGAGAATTCCTTGACAGTTTTATTTTTGTACTCGTGGCAAGCCTTGCCGGGGTGTTCGGATGGGGCGTCTTTGTTTCCCTTGTGCTTACCAATTATCTTTTTAAATGCGCCCTGGAAGCCGCCCTTACCCCGTTGACCTATCTTGTCGCGGGAAAACTCAAAAAAGCCGAGGGAATCGACGTTTACGACGAGGGGATAAGATACAGCCCGCTGTAACGGCCTGGTACGCCTTCCAACGCCTGGTACGCCCTCCGGTTGCTCCTCATAACCTTTCGTGCTAGCATGTTCATCAAGAGAGGAGGAACACCATGGCCTTTAGCTTAAACAGTTTTCCGATCGCCTACCGGGCAAAATACACGGACGGCGGCTGGAAAGAAGAATACCTGGAAAAACCCCACAAAAGCCCCAAAGAAGAAGCGGCCCTTCCCCCCGCCGAAGCCGCGTCTCTTGCCGAGTCCCGCAATTTTTACGGCGATATGCCTCTGGTTTCATATACGACCCAGTACGGCCTGGGCTGTTTTGAGGGCCTTAAAGCCCTGCCGCAGAAAAACGGCGGTTTTGCCATTTTCAGGCCCGATATGAACGCGAAGCGCTTTTACGATTCGATGAAGGGTCTTTTCATGCCTCCGTTTCCCGCCGGGCTTTTTGTCGACGCCTGCGCGGAGATCGTAAAACGTAACCTGAAGCTGGGCTTTACCCTTGCCTACAAAAGCGAGTGGGAAAAAGATTCGTTCGTCAACGCCGACTCGCTCTACCTGCGGCCTTTCAGCTACGCGGAGGGCGGCATCGGGGTAAATATTTCCACCGAACCCTGGGTCGTCATTATCGGTACTCCGGTAAGCGCCTACTTTCATGAAGGCCGTTCGGACGCGGTCGTAACGGATCGTATCCGGGCGACTCCGAAAGGCACGGGCTGGATCAAGGCGGATTCGAACTACGTTATCGCGGCCCTGGCAAAGCACGAGGCCGTCGAGGCGGGCTACATGGAATGTGTCTTCCTTGACGCGGAAAAACACAGTTATGTCGAAGAAGGCTCTTCCTGCAATATATTCTTCCTGCTTAAATCCGGCGTCCTTGTTACCCCGGAACTTGGGGATACGATACTTCCCGGCATTACCAGGGCAAGCATTCTGGAACTGGCCGGGGACAGGGGGGTAAAGACCGAGGAACGAAAGATTTCCATTGACGAGGCGCTTTCCGAAGCGAAGGAATGTTTTGTCAGCGGAACAGCCGCCGGCGCTACCCCGATTTCGTCCCTTACCTGCCGGGGAAAGAAAACGATATTCGGCGACGGCAAACCGGGCGAACTTACCCAGGAGCTTCAGAAGACCCTTAAAGGCATTCAATACGGCGTTCTGCCCGATACCAGGGGCTGGATGAAAGCCGTTACATGAACCTCTCCGTCCCAAAAAACGTTCCTGTTCCGTGGAATAATCGCGGACGGACATCGCGGCTCAAAAAAAGACGGCGAAGCGGCGTCCGGCGTCCGGAAAATACGGCGGGCACACAGATGGGCGCGGAGCTGGGCGTACCGGCGGACGCGCCGGCAGGCGTACAGGATTTTTTTCACACTGTTTTGAAAAAAGCCGTTTCGCTGGCCCTTTTCGTCGTTCCGGTTTTGCTGTCCGCCCAAACCGGAGAGCGGGACACGTTCCCGGCGGGACAAATTACCTCCGTCGAGGTAACGGGCCTTAAGCGCACCAAAACGGCGGTTACCGATTACGCCCTGGAAAAATTTATCGGCAGGGACGCGGAAAGCCTCGACATAAACGAAGTAAAGGCCGCCGTGCTTGATACCGGCGTCCTTGAGCCGCTGTCGGTTGACCTTGCGCCGGAACCCGGCGGCGTTACGCTCCGGGTACGGGTAGAGGAAAAGTGGTCTGTCTTCCCCATCCCCCTGCTAATGATCAGCTCCGGTCAAACAAATTTCGGCCTTTTTCTCGCGGATACCAACGCTTTCGGCCTTCGGGATCAGGCCGCCGTGGGGGGAATGTACGGATCGGACAGGTGGATGGGGATGGCGCTGTACCGCAATACCCCGGAGCGGGACGGCTTTCCCGGCTGGAACGCGGCGTTTATGTACGGCAGCCAGAACAAGGAAGAACAAAACCAAAACGAACGGCTGCTTCGCGCGTACCACGCCTCCCTTTTACGGGTCTCCACGGGAATCGAATATCCGCTCACCCGCGAACTGGAGCTTTCCGCGGCATTCTCCTTTACCGATATTTCCGTTTCGGAACCCGTTCTTGACGCTCCGCGGGAAGGAAACAGAAACGTCGGGTTTTCCCCCGGCATCGCCTATCGATCCGCAAGCTGGGACGGCTATCTTCTGTCGGAGCGAAGCCTCTCTTTTTCCTACGGCTATATGCTTGCCCTTTTGGGATCTTCTTTTCACGAACTGGATATGAGTTTTACCGCCGCTTTACCCGTCGTTCCGGGCTTTTTGGCCGTTGTCAAAGGAAGGGCGAACGGCAAGCCCGGCGCGGACAATGTCTTCGAAGACGGTCCCCGCGGCGTCGACATACTTCCCGAAAAGTTTTCCGCCCTCCATTACGCCGGCGCTTCCGCGGGCCTGGAAAAGTACCTTTTCAAAACCCGCCACGGAACCCTTTCGGCCTTCGCTTCCTGGCAGGCCGTTTTTTCCTCCGGTTCCCTTTCGGGCAAAAGCTTTGACCACGGTCCCGCCGGCGGCCTGCGGTTTTACCTGAGCCGGGTAGCGATACCCGCCCTGGGTTTTACCATGGCCTACAACATGGAAACCTCTCTTCCCCGGTTTTCGTTCAGCATAGGGATGGGCTATTATTGACTGTTTTACTCAGTTAGCAGTATCATTTAATCGGAGCAGCCCTCTAAAGATTGACGTCTCAGGGGTTTTCATATACGCGGGGGATTACATTGATCCGTAATGTCCTAATCGCACTGGTTCTCTTTTTTCAATCGGGCTCGTTTTGGAACGCCGTTATGGCGCAGCAGACAGGCGGCTTTACCGCGCGGCTGGAGGCGGCGCTGAAGGCGGCGAACATTCCCGGCTCTCTGGGAACGCGGATAAGAAACGATCCCGCTTTTCCCGGCGCGCTGGCAAAGATACTTGGCGGCGATCTTTATTTGCGTATCCTGGTTGATAAAACCCATCCCCTCCCGGAGGATTATGAACCCGAAGACCTTGCTGTGCTGGCATACAAAAGTTACAGAGCGGGCATTGCCGACACAATGATGCTCCGTGAAAAAGCCGAAAGGGCTCTTGAGGAAATGGCCGCCGCCGCCCGCGCCGACGGCATCGTTCTGACGGTATCCTCGGCGTACCGTTCCTACTCGTACCAGGCCGGATCGTTTGATCGCTGGACCAGGCGGCTCGGCCTCGCGGAAGCGGAAAAAGTTTCCGCACGGCCGGGCAAAAGCCAGCATCAGCTTGGGCTTGTCGTCGATTTCGGTTCCATTACCAACGAATTTGCCGAAACCAGGGCCGGGCGCTGGGTAAAAGCAAACGCCGGCCGCTTCGGATGGTCGCTTTCCTACCCCAGGGAATACGAGGCGCTTACCGGGTATTCCTGGGAAAGCTGGCATTATCGTTATGTGGGAAAGGATTTGGCGGCTTTTATCGACACGTATTTTGGCGGCATACAGCACTACGCCCTTGTCTTTCTTTACGAGTGGGAACGCCGGTGAAACGTATCGTAACCGATCCTGAACGCTGTATAGGCTGTAATCTTTGCATCCGCGTATGTCCCATCGAAACGGCGAATGTGGCTCGCATAGACAAAGATCAGCGTATCGTGGTAACCGTCGATCCAAAATACTGCTGTGTCTGCGGCAGCTGCGTTTCGGTATGCAGAATCGGCGCGCGGCGTATCGAGGAAATTCCCGGAGAACAGCCGAAACCGCTCCCCCCGCCAACGCCCGTGGAGACGGCGATAGAAGCGGCGTTTACCGCCATGGGCAAAGACACAAAACTCAAACGCTGCATTGACTGCGGCGCCTGCGGATCGGAAAGCTGCCTGGCCATGGCGAGAAAAATAGCCCTTAACGTGAATATCCCGCTTAACTGTACCATAAAAGCAAGGGCGGATATTATACGGGAGCGCCGCCGGAATCTCGAACTGTACCGTAAAAACGCCGAATACATCGAGCTGGTTCATGAAATCGGGACAACCCTTCTTTCGGTTAACGACGAGAGTTTTTCGGAAGTTATCCAAAACGCGTTCGACGCCCTGCGGACCGCCCTTGAGGGAAGCGGCGCCCATATCTGGAAAGCGGAAAAGGCCGCGGACGGAATGACGTTCAGGCGGATTTACGGATACCCGCTGAAAGAAGAAACGGGCCATCCTGAATTCAACGACAGGCTGCTTCCCGGCTGGGTCGACGAGCTTTCCGCGGGACGCAATGTTGGACGCAACTTTACCATTATGTCCGAAGCGGAAAAAATGGTTTTCGAACCCGGCGGCATAGCGTCGGTACTTGCCGTCCCCGTTTTTACCAAGGGAAAATTCTGGGGCTTTATTTCGGTGAACAGTACGTTCGAACGGTCGTTTGGTGAAGAAGACATCGCCCTGATTACCGCCAGCGGCATGTTTATCGTCTCCGGTATTCTGGAACGGGAGTTAACCGAAAACCTTATTATGGCGAAAGAAGCCGCCCTTGCCGGTACGCAGGCGAAAAGCGATTTTTTGTCCAATATGAGTCACGAAATCCGGACCCCAATGAACGCGATTATCGGCATGATCAGGATTGCGGAAAATACCGGCGATACCGGCAAGCTCCGATATTGTCTGTCCATGATTAAGGGAGCCTCCGTCCATCTTTTGGGGATAATCAACGACATCCTGGACATGTCGAAAATAGAATCGGGGAAATTCGACCTTGACTGTTCTCCCTTCGATCTTGAAAAAACCCTTTCCAGAATATGCGATATTATTGACGAAAAAATCGAACAGAAAAATCTGGTTCTTAACGTACTCCCGGCGCTGGATATGCCGATGCGCTACCGGGGAGACGAGCTCAGGCTTGCCCAGGTGCTGACAAATCTTCTTTCCAACGCGGCGAAATTTACCCCGGAAGGCGGCAGGATAAGCGTCCGGGCGGAAGAAACAGAACGGCAAAAAAACGTTTCCCGGCTCCGCTTTTCGATAACCGATACGGGAATCGGCATGAGCGAAGAACAGAAGGCGCGGATTTTCCGTCCCTTTCAGCAGGCCGACAAAGACATTACCCGGCGTTTCGGAGGAACCGGACTCGGTCTTGTCATATCGAAGAATATTGTCGAAAAGATGAACGGCCGTATCTGGGTCGATTCCGAACCGGACGCGGGTTCTTCATTCGTTTTTGAAGTGGAACTGACCAGGATAAAAACAAGGACGGAAAAAACCGCCGTGTCCGGGAATTTTTCCGGGAAAACCCCGCACGTTCTGGTCGTCGAGGACGATCCCGAATTGCTGGATCGGCTCGCGCGGGGCATTGGAGAATTCGGCGCGGTCTACGAACCGGCCCAAAACCTCGAGGAAGCGAAAAAGCTGGCCGCGGAACATTCCTACGACGTCGTTTTTGTAGACGCCCGCCTGTCGCACCAGTCAAAAGACCCTTCCGAACAGACGGGGCTCAAAACCGCGAAAACCCTGGGCCGGTTCATAAATCCCGAAAAAATCGTTATGATCTGTTCTTTTCTCGAATGGAACAGGATAGAGGAAAAAGCCGTCTCGATTGGGATTAAGCGGCGTCTTGACAAGCCCGTATTTTTATCGAACCTGTTCGAGGCCCTAAGCCCGGCGAAGGAAACCGGGCCCGCGGACAAATACGACAAAACCAGGCCGGATTTCAGCGGCGTTTCCCTTCTTTTGGCGGAAGATATCGACATCAACCGGGAAATCTTTCTTGCCCTGCTGGAAGATACCGGCATCGGCATAGACACGGCGGAAAACGGGAAAGTCGCGCTCGGCATGTTCAAAGAGAATCCGGGAAAATACGATATCATTATTATGGACATGCAAATGCCCGAAATGGACGGCATCAAGGCTACGCGGGCAATCCGGGCCATAGGCACGGAAGAGGCGAAAAATATCCCCATTGTCGCGATGACGGCCAATGTCTTTAAGGAAGACATTGAACGCTGCCTTGCCGCGGGCATGAACGGCCACCTGAAAAAACCGGTCGAAGAAAAGGCCCTGCTGGAAAAAATCGGTTATTTCACCGGAAAATAAGTCTCCGCGCCGCAACCGGGCTTTGAGGATATTCGCGTTTTCTGTACCGTCAACAAGTTAAGTGAAATTCCCAACTTGTGACGGCGTTTTGTTTTGACCAAAGCGACAAAACAGACCTTATGTTCGCGGGATAAGGTCTACAATCTATAATTGGGCAAAACAGACGTTTGGCGTTTTACCAGTTGGGACTGCGTTCGCGGCGTGGTTTTTCCATCGCCTCATTTACCCGGATCTGACGGCCGTCAAGTTCCTTGCCGTTTGTTCCGGCAATGGCGGCGCTCGCTTCTTCGTCGGTACTCATTTCGACAAAACCGAATCCCTTTGAATTACCGCTGTCGCGGTCGAAGATAATCTTCGTGGAAGTGACCGATCCAAAACCGGAAAACAGGCTTTTTAGGCCCTCTTCGGTAGTGTTGTAGGAAAGATTGCCGACATACAGTTTCTTAGCCATTTGAAAAAAATCCTTATCCCGGATTTTCCGGCGTCCGGGCCGCCATACTATACCCTTTCATACAAAGGGGCTATAAAACAGTACCCCAGTTTCCGCTTGTCGTCAAGTAAAATTTCTTCTATCATATTTATTATCATGATATATAAACTTCTTCGCCTGGTCCTTCCCGTACTACTGTTCCTGCCCTTCCCCGCGGCCTGCAGCGGCGGTTTTCAGGCCGCCGGGGCGCCGCTTCAGACGGAAAGTCCCGCCGCGGGCGATTCGGCGGCGCGGGCCGTGGAAAACCGGAGTCTCCGGGAACTTAATCCCCAGGAACGCGCCGAGCGCATGATGAAGGCCTTCGCCGGCGGCTACCCGGACGCGATTGAAAAGGTCGAATTCAGGAACGACGACTGGGCCGTATTGATGAAGGGAAGATGGTTTTACTATGCCGACGGCAGGCTGCTTCCCGAAGAGCTTCTCGATCAAAAAGACCAGTTTGCCCGGCAGAGCTTTTACAACTATTTTCCCGACCTGCCCGAATGGAAAGCGCCCGAAGGGGAAACCGCGGAACGGCTTAAAAACGCCCTTGGTAACCGGAGGGCCAATCCTCCCAAACGGTCGCCCGCTTTTTTCGACACCCTTTGGGACGCCAACAGCAGGGGCACGTCCTACGAAAACCTTGTGCAGATTCGCTTTCTCGACAGGGCCGTTCTTGTCCACAGGGGAATCGCCGAACGGCTTGGCAAAATCGAGGCGCGCATACGGGAAGCGGCCAAAACCGATCCTTCAATACAGCCGTTTATAGACAATATCGGTTCCCTGGGGGCCTGGAACTGGCGCAACGTGGCCGCCACGGTAAGCCGGAGCTTTCATTCCTACGCTACGGCCGTAGACATACTGCCAAAGTCGATGAACGGCCTTCAAACCTACTGGCAGTGGACGGCGGACAACAATCCCGAATGGTATACCGTTCCCTACAGCAGGCGTTTTCATCCCCCGGAGGCGGTCGTAAAGGCTTTTGAGGCCTACGGATTTTGCTGGGGCGGCAAGTGGCCGCTTTTCGACACGATGCACTTTGAGTACAGGCCGGAAATTATGCTGATGAACGGCATGCCGGTGGAGGATCTGTGATGAGCCTCCCCGAAGGGGCCGCGCCGGAAACGCGGTCTTCGCGCTCGAACCGGCGGCGTTCCGAAAAAATCCCCCGGACGCACGTCGTTTCCGCCCTTGTGGAAAACCGGGCCGGAACCCTGAGCCGGATATCGGGCCTTTTTGCCCGCAGGGGCTATAACATCGACAGTCTTACGGTCGGCGAAACCCAGGACAGTTCCATATCCCGCATGACCATAGCCGTAACGGGCGACGACGCGGTGCTGGAACAGATAGTCAAACAGCTTGAAAAACTCGTGGACGTTATCTCGGTACGGGAGCTTGAACCGGCCTCCTGCCTGCGCAGGGAGATTATGCTGGTAAAGGTCAGGGCGGATCAAAAAAACCGTCCTTCGGTAATTCAGATAGCGGGAATATTCCGCTCCAGGGTGGTGGACGTTTCCGCGTCCACGATTACGATTGAGGCCACGGGGGGCATGGAAAAGCTGAACGGCCTTATTATGCTGCTTTCCCCCTACGGCATACTGGAGCTTGCCAGAACGGGAATGGTCGCCCTGGAACGGGGCGGCAGGGTTCTGTCAATCGGCTCGAACAGGAACGCGCCGGCATGAGGCGCATCGCTGTTTTCGATACGACGCTCAGGGACGGAGAACAGGCGCCGGGATGCAGCATGAATCCCCGGGAAAAGCTTGAGGTCGCGAAGCGGCTTGAAAAACTGGGGGTTGACGTAATCGAGGCGGGCTTTCCCGTATCCAGTCCCGGAGATCTGGAATCGGTCAGGGCCATCGCGGAAATCGTAAAGGACTGTTCCGTCGCCGGGCTTTGCCGGTCGCTGGAAAAGGATATCGACGCCGCCGCGGAAGCCCTCGCCGGGGCGGTTTCCCCGAGGATTCATATTTTTCTCGCC
The DNA here is from genome assembly GCA_031255645.1 of Treponema sp. Lineage (GTDB taxonomy): Bacteria > Spirochaetota > Spirochaetia > Treponematales > Breznakiellaceae > JAIROH01. The sequence continues at coordinate 13,865 of JAIRSC010000147.1, forward strand.
ACAAGCCCCATTCACATGGAATACAAATTAAAAATGACGCCGGATCAGGTGCTTGAGCAGACCGCGTCGGCCGTGCGTTACGCGAAAAAATTTTGTGACGACGTGGAGTTCAGCGCGGAAGACGCTTCCCGCAGCGATCCCGATTTTCTGTGCCGGGTTTTCGGCGAAGCGATAAAGGCCGGCGCCCGAACACTGAACATTCCCGATACCGTCGGCTACGCCATGCCCGAAGAATTCGGGAAGCTTGTCCGTTACGCGAAAGAACACAGCCCCGGCGCCGAAAAGGCGGTTTTTTCCGTCCACGTACACAACGATCTGGGGCTCGCCGTCGCGAACAGCCTTGCCGCCATAAGCGCCGGGGCCGATCAGGTGGAATGTACGATTAACGGCATAGGCGAGCGGGCGGGAAACGCCTCGCTGGAAGAAATCGTCATGGCCCTGCGGGTGCGCCGCGATTTTCTCAAGGCCGACACCCGCATCGACAGCACCCGGCTCTACGGGGCAAGCCGCCTGGTAAGCCGCGTAACCGGGGTAAAGCTTCCCCCAAACAAGGCGATTGTCGGGGACAACGCCTTTGTCCACGAAGCGGGCGTTCATCAGCACGGGGTAATGGCGAAGCGGGAAACCTACGAAATCATGACCCCCGAGTCGGTGGGCATCTCCAAAACCCGGATGGTTCTGGGCAAACATTCGGGCCGCCACGCGTTCGAAGACAGGCTTAGGTCCCTGGGCCTTGGCGCCGACGCCGAAACGCTCGAAAAGATTTTCGCCGAATTCAAGGACCTTGCCGACAAAAAGAAGGTGGTAAACGACAGGGATATCGAAGCCCTGGTCATGGGCGCGGCGGCCCTTCCCGAAACCTGGAAGCTCGATCACTGGGCGGTAAACACCGGCAGCGCCCTGGGGGCCAGCGGAACCATACGGCTTCAGCACAGGGACGGCGCGTTCCGAAAACTTGTTTCGCTTGGAGACGGCCCCATCGACTCGATTTACAAATCGATCAACCGGATCATCGGCAAGGAACCCGAACTGGAACTGTACGAAATCGGGGCCATTACCGGCGGCTCTTCCAGCCAGGGCGAAACCATGGTAAAAATAGCCTGGAACGACAGGCACTACAACGGCCGCGGGGTCTCCACCGATATTATCGAGTCGTCGATAAAGGCGTACCTCGCGGCGATTAACGCGATGGAATGGGACATTCAGGGAAACCCCAAACCGGCCATGGATACACCGGCCAAAAGCGGATAATTGAGGCTGTTCCAAAACTTCAGTTTTTGGAACTGACTGAATTGTGTATAATCGGGAACATACAAATGGGATATATGAGCGCTGAAACCACGAAAGCCCGCGGCGGGCGGATTGAAATTCTCGATACGACCCTGCGGGACGGCGCCCAGAGCGAGGGGATAAATTTTTCCCTTCAGGACAAATTCGCGGTCGCGCGCGCGCTGGACGAGCTGGGGGTCGCCTGGATCGAGGCGGGCAGTCCCGGCAGCAACCCCAAAGACGCCGAATTCTTCCGGGCGGCCAGGGGGCTTTCGCTTGAGAACGCGAAACTCTGCGCCTTCGGGCCCACCCGCCGGCCGGACACCGCGCCGGAAAAGGACCCCCAGCTCCGGCGTCTTCTTGAGGCGGAAACCGAAGCGGTTACGATTTTCGGCAAAAGCTGGGATCTCCATGTACGCGAGGTGCTGCGGGTCGATCCCGAAGAAAACCTCGCGATGATTTCCGGTACTATCGCCTGGTTCAAGGCCCGCGGCCGTTTCGTTTTTTTCGACGCCGAACATTTCTTTGACGGATGGAAGGAAAACCCGGACTATGCCCTGACCGTGATTCGGGCGGCCCTGGACGCCGGAGCGGACGTCGTCGTCCTTTGCGACACCAACGGCGGCGGCTTTCCCGCCGAAATCGCCGGAGGAACCGCCGCCGCTTTCGGGATTGCCGGGGAAAGCCCCCTGGGGATTCACGCCCACAACGACGCGGGCCTCGCCGTCGCCAACGCCCTGGCCGCGATTGAGGCCGGCTGCCGTCACGTGCAGGGAACCGTCGTGGGCTTTGGGGAACGCTGCGGCAATACGAGCCTCGCGGCCCTTGTCCCCAGCCTGGAACTCAAGCTCGGCCGCGCCTGCCTGCCGGAAGGGAAACTCGGCCGCATCTCGGAAATTACCCGCCGGATCGCCGAAACGGCCAACGTGCCGGTGCCGGCGTCCATGCCTTACGTGGGTTCGTCCGCGTTTTCCCACAAAGGGGGCATGCATTCCGACGGGGTACTCAAGACGGCGCGATCCTTCGAGCACGTTGATCCTTCGCTGGTGGGAAACAACAGACAGCTTTTGATGAGCGAGGTCGGGGGGCGTTCCGCGATAGCGGAGCGGGCGAGAAACGTCGATCCTTCGATTACCCGGGAACATCCGGCGGTAAGCGCCCTGGCGGAAAAGCTGAAATCCATGGAGGCCGAAGGCTGGGCCTTTGAAGGCGCCGGGGCGAGTTTCGAGCTGCTCGTCCGCCGCGAGCTTGGCCGCTACAAACCGCTTTTCAGAATCCTCGCCTACAGGGTGATGAGCGAACATCCCACCGGGGAATCCATCGCCTGTTCCCAGGCCTGGGCCAAAGTCTGGGTAGACGGCCAGGATGAGATCGCCGCCGCCGAAGGAGACGGCCCCGTCAACGCCCTGGATGGAGCGCTCCGCAGGGCGCTTCTCCGTTTTTACCCGGAACTGGAAAAGATCCGCCTGACGGATTACAAGGTACGGGTTATAGACGGAGGCGCGGCCACCGCCGCGAAAGTCCGGGTTCTGATTGAATCCACCGACGGACCAAACACCTGGACTACCGTGGGGGTTTCCGAAGACATTATCGACGCGAGCCGTTCCGCGCTGGTGGATTCCATTGAGTATAAGCTTATCGGGGACATCGAGCGGAAATTCAAACCATAGAGGCTTTCCCGAAACCGCGCGCGCAGCTCACAGTCAATTGGTTTTGGGACAGGCTCCATATCTACAAAAGAACCGTTTCGAGGAACCTCCACAGGAAGCTCTGGGGTATTAAACCAGACTTTCGAATTAACGAACGCCTCTCCCCTTTTTGCCGGTCCGGAATTCCGTTGTGGAAGCCCCGAATTAACGGCGTTTTCGGGAAAGCAAAATGAGCCGCAGAAGGTTCATCGCCGCGGTAAGGGCGCTTGCCACATAGGTCATCGCGGCCGCGGAAAGAACCTTTTTCACGCCCTTCATTTCTTCCGGGCCAAGAACCTGGTTTTGCCTGAGTATCGCCATTGCCCTGGACGACGCGTTTATCTCTACCGGCAGCGTAACAAGGTAAAAAAGCACGGCCCCGGCGAAAAGAATAATTCCCGCGTTAAACAGCACGGGAAAAGACAGGACAAGGCCGGCGATAGCGAGCCAGGGCCCAAACGAAGAGCCGATATTCGCCACCGGAACCAGCGTACTGCGCAGACCCAGAGGGCCGTATCTCCGCGCGTGCTGGATCGCGTGGCCCGTTTCATGAGCGGCCACTCCGACGGCGGCAATGGAAGCCTGGTCGTAAACGGGCCGGGAAAGCCGCAGCACACGGCGGCCCGGATCGTAATGGTCGGTAAGGGAACCGGCCACAGGTTCTATGGGCACGTCGGCGATGTCGTTTGCCTTCATCAAAAGCCGGGCTGTCTCGGCGCCGGTTATCCCCCGGCTCGACTGGATACGGGAATACTTCGCGAAGACAGCGTTTACCTTGAACTGAGCCCAGAGGGACAACAGCAGGGCGGGTACCACAAGTACCACATAATAAAAATCAATGTACATATCGATACAAAACCAATGTACCTAAAAACGGGGGTAAAGGCAAGCGTTCGCATTTCACTGATTTTCAACTTCAAGCTCTATGTTCTCTTGATGAAAAGAAAATGAGTTTGGATTTTCGTTTCTCATTTAACATTAATTGAAGCAAAAGTAACGAATGGAAACAGTTCTGAGGTTTCGA
>JAIRSC010000162.1 GCA_031255645.1 Treponema sp.
TTCCAAGAAGTATCTTCATCAATGTGGATTTACCCGCGCCGTTTTCACCAATAAGCGCATGAACTTCGCCCTGTCGAAGTTCAAAATAAACATCCGACAATGCCTGGACGCCGCCAAAAGTTTTACTGATGCCTTTCATTTGTAAGATCAGGTTATCCATACAAGCCCATAGCTCCAGAACTAAACCGTTCTATCTGTAATCTGCCTTAAGCGCACTTGGAAAACGCACGTTGTCATAATCGACCTGTATCTTTTTTTCGTGCTCCAGCACATTGCTTTGATCCACACAGACAGTACAGTCTGAACTAATATCGACTGTGCCGGAATAATCCTCCAGAACCATCTTAATGGCATATTCAACATTTGCCTGAGCGGCCATTGGAGGTATAATACCAGTATCAACCTGAATCTCTCCCCTCTTTAACAGGTTTACGCCGGTTTGCTCGGCGTCAAAAGTGGTTAGCAGCATATCCTGAAGTACTCCCTCGCCGCGAAGCGCCTCAATAACTCCAAGCATCTGCTCTTCTGCCGCAGAACAAATATAATTCATTCTGCCTTTATATAGCTGCATCCAGTCTTCCACCATTTTCATTGAGGTTTCCGAGCTCCAGTCGCTGTTTTGAGACGCAAGAATTACGAAACGATCCGGCATTTCTTCAGCAAGGATTTTTAAGGGATCTAATCGGGCAAAGTTCTGTGTATGCTGGGGGGCGCCATATTGTAAACCCGCATACAGCACTTTACCGGGATTGTCTTCTAAGTGTTTTTTAATCCATTCATAATTGAACTGACCTTTTTTTGGCTCGTTTCCGAAAATCAGATTAACCGTGAAAACAGGATCCATATTGGCCCAGTTGAGTACCGGTACGCCCTGGGCCATTGCTTCCAGCGCCTTGGGTTTAATGCCATTCACGTCAACAGGGTTTAGAATAATGCAATCGAAACCCATGGCAACCACAGTTTCCAAATTTTCGATTTGCTTGTCTACCGACGCCTGAGAAGGATAGAAATTGATCTCTATGGCAAGATCTTCTCTGGTTCTGTTTAAAAAATCCACATAGGCCGCCGCCGCGTCATAAAAACTTTGTTGGCTGATATTAACGTCGTCGGTAACCCAGGCGATTTTTACCACAGTCTTTTCCCCGGCGCTTTGCGTTTTTTTACATGACACCATGACCATCGCGGTTATCGCAATCAACAATACGATACCAATTTTTCTCATCATTCTGTTCCTCCTCAAAGCTATATTTGCAGGATACCCTGCAATGACTTTCCCCACCGCAAGCGGGTGTCGTCATCCGGTAAAATATTGCAAATGTAAAAATAATGATATTTGCGCAATTTATATGATATTTTACACTAATAATATGGACATGTCAACAAAAATATTAGATATTTTTTCATTTTTTTTAAATGAAAATAACTTTCATTTCTGCAAATATTTTGCAGTTTTTGTAAAATATTTACAGAAAAATCTTTTCAGAATTGAGAAAAAGGTATATTATCAGAATTATGAAAACCAACGGAAAAATCACTATCCAACAGATCGCTTCCATGGCAGGAGTCTCTGTTGCTACCGTATCAAGAGTAATGAACCACAAAAACACCGTTAAAGACACTACTCGAAGAAAAATTCTCGACATAATGGAAAAACTGAATTTCAATCCGTCATCCGTTTTAGTTACAAAAGAAAGCAGTAATACCATATTGTTGTGTGTAAGCGAATTACGAAATCCGTTTAACGGCCTTGTAATCAGCGGAATACAAGAAGCGGCACGGCAGCATAACTACCGGGTTTTTATTTTACAGGCACAGGGCGTTAATTTTACCTTTGAAGACTTCAAAGATGTTCTTCAACATCATTCATTTGCGGGGATTATATTGCTTACCGGGGTGAACGATCTTAAGTTACTGGAAATGCTGGCCTTGTCCTGTCCTATTGTACGGTGTAATGAATTTTGTGCGGTAAACGGTATTTCTTTTGTGTGTATTGATGAAATTGCCGCTGCCCGAAAAGCGACAGAATATCTAATTTCTTGTGGATACAGAAAAATCGCGCTGTTAAACAGTTCCCTGCAGTTTCCTTTTGCCAGGCGGCGGGAAGAGGGTTATCTGGAGGCCCTGCAAAAAGCCGGGATCGAAAAACACGATAATTGGATTGCCCATATATCCTCTATCAATTATAGCCTTGCGTTTTCCGCCGCCATGAATATACTTACTTCGTCAAACAAGCCTGACGCGTTTTTTACTGTTTCTGACGTTTACGCCGTCGCGGTAATTCATGCGGCAAAACGGCTGAACATCCGTGTTCCAGAAGATATTTCGGTAATCGGCTTCGACAACATTGAATTGTCTTCTATGATGGATCCGGCTATTACCACTGTCGAGCAGCCCGGAGAACAGATAGGATATCAAGGATGTGAACTACTAATCGAAAAAATCAACAATCCGCAGACTCCTGTAAAAAAAATCTTTTTGGATACAGAGCTTATTGTCCGGGAATCCACCGCATGGCGAATCTAACTCTCTCTTACATTCTTTCTTTCTTTGCCTACGGGGCGGTTACTCCGTTTCTCCCTTTGCTGGTGCGGGATCTGGGCTACAGCGCTCTTTTTGTGGGAATACTGCTGGGCGTTTTTGAAGCGGCGGGCATTGCGGGCCCTTTTGTGTTTGGGTTTGCCGCCGACAGGACCGGGAATTACAAAATCCCCATTATAGCGACCTATGTTATTACCGCCGTTTCGGTTATTCCCCTGGCGCTTTTTGTTCATCCTGTCCTGAGCGCCGTTTTTATCGTCTTTTTCGCGTTTTCCTTTCGCGCCACCTCTCCGCTTCTGGATGCGGCGGCGACCATTTCTATCGGCAAATCGGGTAATTACGGCCGTCTCAGAGCCGCGGGGTCGCTAAGCTTTATCGTCATGGTTCTTTTTCTCCAGTGGACTCCTGTCCTGAAACCGGACGGCGCGGCAAACATCTCTTTCTGGATCGCCGTCTCTTCCATAGTGGCAATCGTCCCGGTACTGTTTATGCGGAAAATTCCCGTGGAAGGCGACGGAAAACGCCGGCCGGACAAGAGCGCGGGAGCGCGTTTTTCGCGGCGGATATGGACGCCGCTTTTTTTCGGGGGGCTTTCCGTTATTTTTCTCTGCCGCCTTGCCATGTCCGCCATATACACCTTTTTTCCCCTGTACCTTACCGAGTACATGCACTGGAATGTGGTAGGGGCGATGTTTGCGCTGGCCACCGCCTGCGAGGTTCCCTGTATGTTCGTTTCCGCCAGGCTGATACGGCGTTTCGGGCCGCTGCCGCTTCTGGCCCTATCGGCGGCGGCCATAAGCCTCAGGCTGGGGATATACGCCCTTTTCCCGGTAAAGGCCTGCATCGTCGCCGTCCAGACGCTCCACGCCCTCTGTTTCGGGATTTTCCATCCCGCCGCGGTGGGTTTTATCGTCGAGTCCGTGCCGCCTGAAAAAAGGGCCCTGGGAATGTCGATTTACCTTTCGCTCGGATCGGGGCTGCCCTCCCTGTTCGGGAACGCGCTGGGCGGAATAATTGTCGAGCGTTTCGGTTATTCTCGGCTGTTTGCCGTGTATTCGTTGTTTACGCTTGCCGCGGCAGCCGTATTCTTCGCGATCCGAAGGCCGGCCGCTACGCTTCGCCCAGAGAAAAGTCCCCGATGATTTTGAAACGTCTGCCGTCGCGCACAACCTCCAAATCCCTGCCGGGAAAATAGCGCGGAAGTTTTGCCGTAACAAGCGCGGCGGCTTCCTCCATCAAAAATTCAAACTGTTCCGGGGGAATTTTCTCAAGCGTGGCGGCCCTGAACGAAACAATGTAACCTCTCCCCCGCTTCGATCCTATGCCGGGGCTGAAGTCGGCGCCGATTTCGAAAAGCCCGTCCATTTCGGGATTGTCCGTCGCCCCCCGTTCCGGCCGGTTCGGATGCAGGGAAAAGACGCCGCCCCATTCGTCTTCAAGGAAAGCGTCGACTTCCCGAAAAAGGGCGTCAAGCGCGGCGGTAAAGGCCGTCAGTTTGGGGTGTTCGTACAAGGCTTTGTCTGCTAATCCGGCAGCGCCAGGGCGAGCACTTCGTCAAAGCGCTCGACAGGATGAAAGCCGATACCCTTCTTTACATGATCGGGAATATCGTCCAGATCCCGCAAATTCTGTTTTGGGATGATAATATCCTTTACCTGGTTCCGCCTCGCCGCGATGGTTTTTTCCTTGAGCCCCCCAATGGGAAGCACCTGGCCGGTCAATGAAAGTTCCCCGGTCATCGCGAGTTCTTCGGCGATGCTCTTTCCCCTGAACAGGGACAACAGCGCCGTCGCCATCGTAATTCCCGCGGAAGGCCCGTCTTTGGGGGTCGCGCCTTCGGGGATATGCAGATGTATCTGATTTTTTTCAAACCACTCGGGATCCACCCCGTAGCGTTCGACCCCCGCCTTGCGCGCGACGGTCATCGCGATAGCGGCGCTTTCTTTCATCGTGTCGCCCATTTTGCCGGTCATGGTAAGGCCGCCCTTGCCCGGCGACGAAACGGCCTCGATAACGAGGGTATCGCCTCCCATGCTTGTCCACGCCAGGCCAAGGCTCATGCCGGGCCGGTCGGCTTTCTTGAGCACGTCCAGCGGGAAGATGGGCTTGCCCAGATGTTTTTCCACGGCCTTTTTGTCTATGGCCTGCGCCGGATTTCCGCCGCTTTCCCCGGCGGGAAGTTTTTCCCGCTCTTCGATAATCTGCTTCGCCAGCTTCCGGTGAATCTTGTCAAGATTTTTTTCAAAGGTCCTGACCCCGGCTTCTCTGGCATAGCCGTTGGCAATATGCAGAAGACTGTCTTTGGTATAACGAACCTGGCTCCGCTTCAGGCCGTTTTTTTCAAGGCTTTTGGGAACAAGATACCGTCTGGCGATTTCAAGTTTTTCCGTGTCGATGTAACCGGGAATCTCGATAATCTCCATGCGGTCAAGCAGGGGCACGGGAATCGTATCCAGGGTATTGGCGGTGACGATAAAAAATATCCGCGATATGTCAAACGGCAGATCGAGGTAATGATCCCGGAAGCTGTAGTTTTGTTCCGGGTCGAGCACTTCGAGCAGGGCCGAGGCGGGATCCCCCTGGTAGCTTATCCCCATTTTGTCAATTTCGTCGATCATAAAAACCGGATCTTTTGTCTTGACAATTTTAAGGCCCTGGATGATCTTTCCCGGCATCGCGCCTATATAGGTTCTGCGGTGGCCTTTGATTTCTGCCTCGTCGCGCATGCCGCCGACGGAAAAGCGGAAAAATTCCTTGCCCAGGGCGCGGGCTATCGAACGGCCTATCGAGGTTTTGCCCACACCCGGAGGGCCGGCCAGGCAGACAATCGACCCGGCGCCTTTCCCGTCGTTCCAGGTCCGCGCGGCGGGGGAAGCCCGGCTCCCGCCCGCGGAGCGGCTCCCGCCGGTAACGGAATTCCGCAGCTTGCGTACCGCGAGGTATTCGGCGATGCGGTTTTTCACGTCCTTGAGGCCGTAGTGATCGGCGTCAAGGATCTCCCAGGCGTTTTTGAGGTTAAAGTTTTCCGCCGCCGGCTCGTTCCAGGGAAGGCTTACGATAACGTCGAGGTAATTTCTGGTAACGACGAATTCGGCCGAATTTGGCTCCATCAGACTGAACTTTTCAAGTTCCTGTTCTACCGTTTCCTTGACTTCCCCCTCGAATTTGAACGCGTCGATTTTTTCCCTGAAGCGCTGGTATTCGGAGCTTTTCGCGTCGGTCGTCATTCCCAGCTCCGTTTTTATCGCCTTGAGTTCCTCTCTCAGAAAATAATCCCGCTGGGACTTTTCGATTTTTTCGTTGATCTCTTTCTGGATGCGCTTCTGGATACGAAGCAGCTCCTGTTCTTTTTTGATGAATACAAGAACCTGCTCCATGCGCTTGCGGACATTGAGCGTTTCAAGCACCTTCTGCTGTTCGGTCTTGTCTATGTTAAGGATGCTGGCGATAAAGTCGGCGATCTTTCCGGGATGATCGATGTTTATCATGTTGAGCCGCATTTCTTCGGAAAAGAGCGGGTTGTTTTCCGAAATCTGCTTCATCTCCGCGATAAGCGCTCTGGTAAGGGCTTTTACCTCCGGCGTGTTGTCTTCCTCGTCTTCCAGATACTCTACGGCCCCGATGATGGGAGCGGTCATGTGGAGGGTTTTCTTGACCCGGAACCGTTTCAGGGTTGAGATGAAAATGTTCACCCCGCCGTCGGGAAGGTTTATCTTCCGTACAATCTTTGCCGCCGTACCGACTTTGTAGAGGTCGGGCATGGAGGGGTTTTCCGTCTCGTTTTGCAGCATGACAAGGCCGACAAGGGCGTCCCCGGAAACCGCCTCATCGACTACTTTGACGTCGGCGGGGTTCCCAATCATGATTGGGGTAAAAATTCCGGGGAAAATGGGACGCCCCATAAGGGCGACAAGCGGCAGTTTGTTGGGAAGAATCTGATCTATGGGGACAACGCTCCGGTCGGACATATCTGCTCCTCATGGGGCCGGGGCTTTTTACCCGTTTGGGGTGTGAAAAAGGCCCGGGATTGCGAAATTTTCGGAAAACGGCGGAAAAACACCGGTAACGTTGTTTTTCTGGTTTAAATATCGCAAAAACCGGGGCAAAAGGCAAGAATTACCGCGAATAACGGCGAATTTTGGGCTTGTGTTCTTCCCCTATGTCGCGTCGTCCTTTTTCCGGTATTCGGTGACCGCCGCCGTAATCGCCGCGGTGACTTCCGGCGTTCCGCCGGTATTTTTAGGAACGTCATTCCGCGGCGGCTGTGTATCCTTGTCCCATCCCATTTTATGTATCAGACGGGCCAGACCGTTCATGCAGATTATCATAAGCCATAAAAAGGCAAACACAATGGTCATGCCGAGTACCGTTAATACGGCGCTCTGTTCCAACATTTCTCCAATAGTCATACTGCGCTCCTTCAAGATGTGTTCGTTCGCGGCGGGGAGACTCATGTGAGAACGCAATGGCTCGAACCGGTGTTTTACCGGTTTACAGCCGGCCCGGGAACTCCCGCGCGAACTGAGCAAGCGGGTTTTTGGGTGGTAACCCGTTTGTGGGTAAAAGTGGAACAGGGGATCAGATTCGGAGTTTTAGGGGAACGGTGTTTTTGTTTGCGTTTGCCGCCGTTTTTGCGGCCGACTTGACCGCCGGACACAAAAGGCCCGCGCCAGGAAGACCCGGCGGCAGTATTGTCCGCTGCAGGCAATGCCGCAGGGGAGAAAAGGGGCCGCTTTTTGTCCCGCCAATCGCCGAAGTACGCATAAGGCGGCTAAATGAAGTTATAAATATGTCCCGGGACGGACTTCTACCCGAAAGGCTGTCCAATACCGAGGCGTCAAAGGCCATGAACGTGAAGGTTCCCAGTGTGGCAAGCATGAGATACGCCGTTGCCGCGCAAAGAAGCCATTTTCTCACCGCCCGAAGCATACAATACTGTAGCGCATA